>JAEWFK010000038.1 GCA_023388835.1 Pseudomonadota bacterium
GCGGCTGGCCGATCTCGGCTGCCATGTCGTGGGCCTTGCGCGCCAAACGCAGGACATTGATTTTCCGGGCTATCTCTATGCGTGCGATCTGTCCAACGCCGGCGAGACAGAAGAAGTCCTGCGTGTCATCCGCGAAAAGTATCCCGTGGATGCCATTGTCAATAACGTCGGTTCGCTGGATCACGCCCTTTTGGGCGACATCGACCTGGCCCAACTGTATGGCGCCTTCGACATCAATGTGCGGGTTGCCGTGCAGGTTACGCAAGCTTTCGTTGCGGCCATGAAGGCGCGCCGCGAGGGCAGGGTGGTGAATGTTTGCGGCCATCTGGGCCTGGGATCTTCGGGGCATACCAGCTATGGCGCCGCCAAGCATGGGCTCATCGCGTGTACGCGCACTTGGGCGCTGGAGCTCGCGGCTTACAACATTACCGTGAACGCCGTGTCGCCGGGCCCGGTCGAGACCGAGCCTTTCCGTGCAGCTCACCCCGCCGGCAGTGACGAAGAGCAGCGCGTGCTGGCCGGTGTACCCATGGGTCGTTTCGCCCGGCCCGATGAAATCGCCGCCGCCGTCGTCTTTCTGCTTGGCGAACAGGCCGGTTTCATTACCGGCCAAGTGCTGGGCGTGGATGGCGGCTACAGCGTACCCGGACACCACTGAGAGACAGATGGCCAAGGCTCGTAGTACTTATGTCTGCTCTGAATGCGGGGGCGTCTCGCCCAAATGGCAGGGGAAATGCCCGGGCTGCGGCGCCTGGAACACGCTGACCGAAAGTCTTGCGGCCGCCGCGCCCGCCCACCGCTTTGCCCCGCTGGCTGGCAGCACGCCGGTGCAGGAGCTGTCCGAAGTCGAGGCCCGCGAACTTCCTCGGCAGCCCACCGGCATTCCCGAATTCGACCGCGTGCTGGGCGGGGGGCTAGTCCCGGGATCGGTGGTTCTGATCGGCGGCGATCCAGGCATAGGGAAGTCGACCCTCTTGCTGCAGGCGCTGGTTTCTCTGGCGCAGGTTGTGCCGGTGTTGTATGTCACGGGTGAGGAATCCGCTGAACAGGTCGCATTGCGAGCACGGCGCCTGGACCTGCCCACCCATGGGACCAAGCTGCTGGCAGAGATCCGCCTGGAAGCCATCATGGACGCCATTGCTTCGCAGAAGCCGGCTGTGGCGGTGATCGACTCGATCCAGACACTTTATTCCAGTGAACTGAGCGCCGCCCCAGGTTCTGTCTCTCAGGTGCGCGAATGCGCCGCTCAGCTCACACGGCTGGCCAAGCAAAGCGGCGTCACCCTGGTGTTCATCGGGCACGTGACCAAGGACGGCACGCTGGCCGGGCCGCGCGTGCTCGAACACATCGTCGACACTGTCCTGTATTTTGAAGGCGACACGCATTCCTCCTACCGACTGGTGCGCGCCTTCAAGAATCGTTTCGGCGCCGTCAACGAGCTCGGCGTCTTCGCCATGACGGACCGCGGCCTGCGCGGAGTGAGCAACCCTTCGGCCCTGTTTCTTTCGCAGCACGATCAGAACGTGGCAGGTTCCTGCATCATGGCAACCCAGGAAGGTACGCGCCCCCTGCTGGTCGAAGTCCAGGCGCTGGTGGACACGGCGCACGTTCCCAACCCGCGCCGCCTGACCGTCGGACTCGAGGGGACGCGGCTGGCCATGCTGCTGGCGGTCCTGCATCGCCATGCCGGGGTGGCGACCTTCGATCAGGACGTTTTCGTGAACGCCGTAGGCGGCGTGAAAATCACCGAACCCGCCGCTGACCTGCCAGTCTTGCTGGCCATCATGTCATCGCTGCGCGATCGGCCCTTGCCCAGAGGCCTGGTGGCGTTTGGGGAAGTGGGACTCGCAGGCGAAATTCGGCCGGCCGTGCGTGGCCAGGAGCGTCTGAAAGAAGCCGCCAAACTGGGCTTCGGAATGGCGTTGATCCCCAAGGCCAACGCGCCGCGCCAGCCGATAGAAGGACTGGAGATCGTTGCGGTGGACCGTATCGAGGCGGCGATGGAGCGCCTGCGTTGATGCAGCGCCGGCGTTGTAAGCAACAGGCAGCAAAGGAATAGCACGTGGATTGGTATGTGGTGGTGATCGGCTGCCTGCTGGCGGGGGCGTCCATCGGCTTCGTAGGGGGCGTTCTGGGCATAGGCGGCGGTCTGCTGGCCATTCCCCTGCTGGGTCTGGTGTTCGGCATGAACCAGCAACTGGCGCAGGGCACGGCGCTCATCATGGTCTTGCCCGCTGTGCTGATGACCGTGCGCAAGTACAACCAGCATGACCGTATCGACCTGAAGGCTGCGGCGCTTGGAGCTGCGACGTCCATTATCTTCACCTGGGCGGGGGCACGCATCGCGCTGGGCGCGGATCCATCGTTCCTGCGCCGCATTTATGCGGCTTTCGTTCTCGGTATCGCGGTTTTTTACATGGTACAAGCATGGCGGCAGAGCAGGCGGCTGGCCGCGGCATCGGGGAAATCGTCCCGTACGAAGGCCGCACAGCGCGTCCTGAAGAAACGCCACCCCGTCTGGTATGCGCTGGTCGGGTGCCTCGCAGGGCTGACAGGGGGCATTTTCGGGGTAGGCGGTTCCGTCGTGATCGTTCCCCTGCTCACGACGTTTTTCGGGCTGACGCAGACACGGGCCCAGGGCTTGGGGCTCACCATGATCATTCCCGGCATCATGGTTGCCCTGGCGACCTACGCCGGTCACGGACAGGTGGACTGGCTGGTCGGCATACCCATGGCGTTGGGCAGCATCCTGCTCGTTCCTTACGGGGTACGGCTCGCCTATAGCCTGCCGGAGCCGCGGCTGAAGCTGATATTTGCCTGTATGCTCTTGGTGATCATGGTTCTGCTGCTGCTCAACTCCTGACAATGTCCGCCGCCTTGCCCTCTTTCCTACGCCCAGGCTTACAGGCTTTTTTGCGCGACTGGCGCGCCGGCGAGCTGCGGCTGCTTTTGCTTGCGCTGATGATCGCCGTGGCCGCCATCACGAGCGTGGGCTTCCTGGCCGACAGGGCGGGGCAGGTGCTCGAACGCGATGCGGCACAGATGCTGGGGGGCGATCTCGTCCTTCGGGCGAGCCAGCCCTTGCCGGAGACCTTTGCTTCCCAGGCCGCGGGCCGGGGCTTGGCCACCGCGCACACCGTTCAGTTTCCTTCCATGGCCATGCACGGAGAAGCCGGCACACTGGTTTCGCTCAAGGCTGTTGATGACGCCTATCCCTTGCGCGGTGCGCTGCAGCTGGCGAATACGCCGGACGCTGCCGGCCAGATTGTCGAAGGCGGACCCCGGCCCGGAACCGTATGGGTGGACGGCCAACTGCTGGGCATGCTGGACGCCGGAATGGGTGATCTTCTTGACATCGGCGATCTACAGCTCGAAGTGGCCGGCATCATTCGGCATGAGCCTGATCGCGGCACTCAGTTCGTGAATCTTGCGCCGCGGCTGATGATGCATTTGTCCGATCTGCCCGCTGCCGGCTTGCTCGGACCAGGCAGCCGGGTCCGGCATTATTTGCTTGTGGCGGGCGAGCCGGCCGCTGTGCGCGGCTATCGGCAATGGCTGGAGCCGCGTCTCGAACGCGGACAGCGCCTGAGCACGCTTGAAGATAGTCGGCCGGAAGTCACACGTGTAATCGAGCGGGCCGAAAGCTTTCTGGTGCTGGTGGCGCTGCTGGCGGTCCTGGTAGCGGCCATTGCGGTGGGATTGGCCGCAAGGCAGTACACCCGCCGCCACACCGACGGCGTGGCCGTGTTGCGCTGCCTCGGCGCAGGGCGCGGCGTGCTGTTGGGCATGCTGTGGGTGGAGTTCGCGCTGGTCGCGTTGGTGGGCGCAACTGCAGGCATCGCGCTGGGCTATCTGGCTCATTACGGTCTGGTGGACATGCTGGCGGGATGGCTGGATACTGCCTTGCCCCCGCCTACCTGGCGGCCGGCATTGCAGGGCTGGGCGAGCGGCTGCCTTTTGCTGCTGGGCTTCGCCTTGCCTCCGTTGGCCGCCTTGCGCCATGTCCCGCCCGCGCGAGTGCTACGCCGCGATGCGTCCGCCGGCCGGGGCCGCTCCTGGCCGGCCTACGGCGTGGCAGCGGTTTCCTTCCTGGCGCTGATTGGCTTGACATCCGGAGATCTGCGCACCAGCCTTGTGGTAGTGCTGGGCTTTGCGGCGGCTTTCCTGGTTTTCGCCCTGGCGGGCATGGGTCTGATCGCCTTGTTGAGCCGCTATCGTGGGCGCGAGCGCGGCGGCCTGGCATGGCGCTTTGCGCTCGCCGGGATGGCACGCCGCCGTGGGCTGACGGTGGCTCAGCTATGTGCGCTGTCCCTGGGCCTGATGCTGCTGCTGTTGCTGGGCATACTGCGCGGGGATCTGTTGCGTAGTTGGCAGCACAGCCTGCCGCCCGACGCCCCCAACACCTTTCTCATCAATGTGCAGACCGATCAGATTGCCGATGTGGCCAATATGGTCGCAGTCGCGGGCCTGCCTGCGCCCGAACTCCACCCCATGGTGCGCGCGCGCTTGGTGTCTATCAACGGCAAGCCCGTGCACCCAGACGACTATACCGACGAACGAGCCCAGCGCCTGGCCGACCGGGAGTTCAACCTCAGTGTGGCCGAACACCTGCCTTCCAGTAATGAAATGACCGCGGGGCGCTGGCTGAATCCGCAAGCGGGTGAACTGGCGCTTGAAGAAGGCGTAGCGAAATCGTTGGGCGTGCGGGTCGGTGATGTGATGCGTTTCGATGTCGCCGGGCGTCAGGTGGATGTCGAGGTCAGCGGCCTGCGCAAGGTGCGCTGGGATTCCTTCGAGGTGAATTTCTTCGCCCTGCTGAGTCCGATGGCGTTGTCCAATGCACCCGCCACCTACATCACATCGCTCCATGTGCCGCCTGCTCTGGACACACTGAAGCGCGACATCGTTCAGGCCTGGCCGAACATCACAGTGTTTGATATCGGCGTCATCGTCGCGCAAGTGCGTGAGATGCTTGAACGCACGGTGACTGCCGTACAGCTGCTGTTTGCGTTCACGCTTTTTGCCGGAGTGCTGGTGTTGAGTGCCGCGCTTCATGCCACGCGCGACGAGCGCATGCAGGAAGTGGCGATCATGCGCGCCCTGGGCGCGCGCGCCGACCTGTTGCGTGCGGCCCTCCTGCGGGAACTGCTGCTCTGCGGCGCCATTGCCGGCTTGCTGGCGGCTGCCGCGGCTGTAAGCTTGGCATGGGTGCTGGCCGACCGTGTCCTTCAGGTGGAACTGCTGTCGGTATGGTGGCCCTGGCCCACCGGTGTGGCCGGAGGGGTGCTGGCGGCCTTGCTGGCTGCCCGTTTCGCACTCGCCGGCGTCCTGCGGGCGTCGCCACTGTCGACTTTAAGAGAAGTGACATGAGGGAAATGCTTGCGGTCAGAGAGCTTGAGTTCAACACCGGGCTGATGCGTTATGACGCTCGGATCATTACTGAACCGGGCGCCCATCTTTTCGATTCAGCGACGCCTGAACTGCACGCCGTGCCGGTAGCCGAAGGCGGACGGAAAGCGGCGTGGTTCATCGATTACGGCGCTTACGCCGGTGTGCTGCGCCGGTACCGGCGCGGCGGGTGGGCCGCACGCATCTCCAGTGACCGCTATCTCTGGAGCGGCCCGCAGTCCGTGCGCAGCCTGAATGAGTTCGATGTGCTGCGTTCCCTATACGAAGCGGGGCTGCCCGTGCCGCGCCCCTTTGCGGCCGCCTACTGGCGCCGGGGCCTCGCTTACCGGGCTGCCATCATCGTCGAGCGCATACCCAACGTCCGTCCGCTCGCGACGGCACTGGATGTTGCCGATTGTGAACAGGTTGCGCGCTCAATCTACGCCATGCATGAGCAAGGCGTGTGGCATGCCGATTTGAATGCGTACAATATTCTGCTCGATGAGGAGCGGCGAGCCTGGCTGATCGATTTCGACAAGGCCAGCCGGCCGGTGCTGTCGCTGGAACGGCGCAGTGCGAATCTGTTGCGGTTGCGGCGTTCGCTCGTAAAGGTTGCAGGGCCGCGTGGGCTTACCTGGTGGGACGGCCTCAATCGCAGTTACGCGAAGTTGACGCGCACTTTGGCAATGTAGACGTCGGTTTCGTTTACTATTCACGACTTTTCACCTTTGTCCGGGAGACTGGCAAATGAAATTCAGCATGGCTGTAAGGTCCGCACTCGCCCTGACGCTGGTGGCAGCATCGGCGTCTGCGGCGGCGCAGAGCAAGGAAGTCAACGTCTACAACTGGGCCGAATACACTGCGCCTGACACCTTGTCCGGCTTTGAAAAAGCGACAGGCATCAAGGTCAACTACAGCGTGTACGACAGCAACGACGCATTGCAGGCCCGCCTGCTGACCGGTAAATCGGGCTTCGACGTCGTGGTTCCTTCCACGCACTATGCTGCGCGCCAAGTCGAAGGCGGCCTCTTTCAGAAGCTGGACAAGTCCAAGATCCCAAATTGGCAGTACCTGGATCCGGCCATCATGGAAGTGGTGGCATCGGTGGACCCGGGCAATCAGTACCTCATTCCGTGGGGCTACGGCACCAACGGGCTGGGCTACAACGCGACCCGTGTGCGCGAAATCATGGGCGAGGATGCCAAGCTGGGCAGCTGGGACATGCTTTTCAAGCCCGAGAACGCCGAAAAGCTCAAAAGCTGCGGTATTTCGATCCTGGACGAAGCCGCTCAGGTATTCCCTGCCGTGCTGCACTATCTTGGCAAGGACCCCAACAGCGAGAACATCGCGGATTACCGCGAGGCACTGGCACTGCTCAAGGGCATACGTCCCCATATCCGTCAGTTCAGTTCATCCGGGTACATCGATGAACTCGCTGCAGGCGACCTCTGCATGGTGTACGGATTCTCTGGCGACGTCATGATCGCCGGCGCGCGCGCGCGGGAAGCCGGCCGCAATTACACCATCGAATACTACATTCCAGATGGCGGTGCGCCGGTGTGGTTCGACACGATGGCGATTCCGAAGGACGCCCGCAATGTCGATGCAGCGCATGCTTTCATCAATTACATCGAGACGCCAGAAGTGCACGCGGCGATCACCAACACCATGTTCTACCCGAACGCGAACAAGGAAGCGCGCAAATACGTGGTGAAGGACGTGGCGGACAACCCCATGATCTACCCCGACGAAGAGGTGACCCGGACTCTGTTCGTGATCAAGCCGCAGTCCCTGCGTCTCCAGCGCGAGCTGAGCCGCATGTGGAATGAATTGAAGACGGGGCGCTAAGCATCATGAACGAGATTCGCCCGGGGGCTTCCTGGTCGGGAGCCGCAGACGAATTCGTCCGCATCGAGGACGTCGTAAAGATATACGGTGACGTCGTCGCCGTTCAGTCAGTCAGCCTGTCGGTCGGCCGTCATGAAATCTTTGCCCTGTTGGGGAGTTCGGGCTGCGGAAAGTCGACCTTGCTGCGCATGCTGGCCGGCTTCGAAGAAGCGACATCCGGCCGCATTTTCCTGGACAACGAGGACATCACCGCCTTGCCGCCCTACAAGCGGCCGGTCAACATGATGTTCCAATCCTATGCGCTCTTTCCGCACATGACGGTCGAAGCCAATGTCGCGTTCGGCCTCAAGCAAGAAGGCGTGCCGCGAAATGAGATTCACAGTCGCGTCTACGAGGCCCTGGATCTTGTGCAGATGGGCGCTTATGCGCGTCGCAAGCCCTCGCAGCTTTCGGGCGGGCAGCAACAGCGCGTGGCCTTGGCGCGCAGCCTGGTCAAGCGTCCGAAGCTGCTGCTGCTCGACGAGCCCATGTCGGCGCTGGACAAGCAGATTCGCCAGAAGACACAAATCGAACTGGTGAAGATTCTCGACAAGGTTGGCGTGACCTGCATCATGGTGACGCATGACCAGGAAGAAGCCATGACCATGGCGCACCGGCTGGCGGTGATGTCTGAAGGACAGATCGTGCAATCCGGCACCCCGCAGGAAGTCTACGACTTCCCGAACTCGCGCTTCGTGGCGGGCTTCATCGGGTCCACCAATCTCTTCAGCGGCACCATCACGGTGGATGAATCCGATCACGTTCAAATCGAAAGCGAACAGCTCAGCCGGCCGCTACACGTCGATCATGGGGTGAGCGAGCCCCTGGGCATGGAAGTACACGTTTCAATCAGGCCGGAACGCATCCGGGTGCATCGCGAACAGCCTGCCGGGGAAGTGAACTGGAGCCATGGCGTGGTGAGCCACATGGCATGGATGGGCAGCTACGCCCGTTATCAGATTCGTCTGGATTCCGGCATGCTGGTCGAGGCCTCGGTACCCAGCCTTGCAATGTTGCAGGCCGAGGCACCCGCGATAGACGAAGAGGTCTACATCGACTGGTCCGGCGACAGCGCGACCGTACTGCCATCATGATGAAGCCGTTCTTCCAGCGCCAGCCCGTGTCCTGGCGTCGTGTACTGACGATCGCGCCGCCCTTCGTCTGGCTGATTCTGTTCCTGCTTCTGCCGTTCCTGCTGGTCTTGAAGATCAGTTTTGCCGACCTGAAGTTCGGCATACCGCCTTACACGGCACTGGCCGAGTTCCAGGATCACACGCTCAGCCTGGTGCTGAACCTGCGCGGTTACGCGCTGCTGTTCACCGACAGCCTGTACGTGGCCACTTATCTGCACAGCGTGAAGATGGCGGCGATCACCACGCTGTGCTGCATGCTGATCGGCTACCCCATGGCCTACTACATTGCGCGCTCGGAGCCCCGCGTGCGCAATCTGTTGCTGATCGGTGTGATTCTTCCGTTCTGGACGTCGCTCTTGTTGCGGGTCTATGCCTGGATAGGCATATTGCGCAACGACGGGCTGCTGAACAACCTGCTCATGGGGCTGGGTCTGATCGATCAGCCACTTGAAATCTACCGGACGGACTTGGCGGTCTATATCGGGCTGATCTACGCCTACCTGCCGTTCTTCATCCTTCCCTTGTATGCCAACCTCGTCAAGCTCGACGTTCGTTTACTGGAAGCAGCCTATGACCTTGGCGCGCGGCCCTGGCGCGCGTTTGTTTCTGTGGTGCTGCCGCTGTCCATGCCGGGTGTGGTCGCCGGCGCGATGCTCGTCTTCATTCCTTCGGTGGGTGAATTCGTCATACCCGAAATGCTGGGAGGCGCCGACACGCTGATGATCGGCCGTGTCATGTGGACGGAATTCTTCAACAACAGCGACTGGCCGATGGCGGCTGCCGTCACTTGCGTCATGGTCCTGCTGTTGCTGGTGCCGATGGTGCTGTTCCAGTACGGCCAGGTACGGCAACTGGGAATGAAGGGAGGGCGGCGCAATGGCTAAGCCCGACTCCCGGCTGAGAGCCCTTGTTCTGGGTCTGGGCTATGCCTTTCTGTATGTGCCCATTATCGTGCTCATGGTGCTGTCGTTCAACGATTCGGCCATGATGACTACCTGGACCGGGTTTTCCTTTCGTTGGTATCACGAACTCTTCAATGACCGGGCCTTGCTTGAAGCAGCCCGCCTGTCGCTGTTGATCGCTGCATTAACGGCCACGGCGGCAGTTGCGATCGGGACCTGGGCGGGCTATGTGCTTGCGCGCATGGGGCGCTTTCGCGGTTTCGCCCTGTTCGTCGGTCTGGCAAGCGCCCCGCTGGTCATCCCCGAGGTCGTGCTGGGCATTTCGCTGCTGCTCATGTTCGTGGAACTGAGCGACCTGCTGGACTGGGAAGGCAGCAACGGCGCGTTCACGATCTGGGTGGGCCACGTGATATTGAGCGTGGCCTATGTGTCGGTCATCATCCAGTCGCGCGTGCGGGATCTGGATCGTTCACTGGAAGAGGCTGCGCTGGACCTTGGAGCGTCGCCCGTCAAAGTATTCTTCCTGATTGTCCTTCCCTTGATCGCGCCGGCTCTGCTTGCTGCCTGGCTGCTGGCCTTCACGCTGTCGCTCGATGACGTGGTGATCGCGTCCTTCCTGACTGGTCCCGGCTACACCACCTTGCCCTTGGAGGTGTTCTCTCGAGTGCGCCTGGGTCTGAAGCCGGAGATCAATGCGCTGGCCACCATCTTCATGCTCGTGATCGCCATTTTCGTGGTCCTGGCTCACTACGTTCAGAATCGCAAGAGGTAAAACCGATGTCCACTGAAATTGCAATGTACGGCCTTGCCCAATGCAGCACGTGTGTAAAAGCGAAGCAGTGGCTGTTGTCCAAAGGCGCCCAGGTGGCCTTCACCGACTACCGCGACTCGCCGTTACCGGCGGATGCGCTGGTGCGCTGGAGCACTGAGCTGGGCGGCTGGGAAAAGCTGGTGAACCGCGCCTCAATGACTTGGCGCAACCTGCCTGATGCGCGCAAGTCACCTGCCACAGACGCCGAATGGTTGGCTCTGATTGCCGAGTTTCCCGCCTTGGTGCGCCGCCCCCTCGTCATCTGGCCCGACGGCGTCGCCACCGTCGGCTTCACCGAGAAAAAATTCTCGGAACACCTCTAAGCTCGGAACGCCTTTTTCTATACCGGACTCCTGCCATGCTCACTCAAGACGATCTCAAACGCAATGTTGCCCAGGCCGCTGCTGAATATGCACTTACTTGCCTGCAGCCGGACTCCGTGCTCGGCGTGGGCACCGGTTCGACCGTCGATTTTTTCATTGATGCCATCGCGGTGCACCGTGATCGCTTCCGTGCCGCGGTCTCCAGCTCAGAGCGCAGCACGCAGCGCATGAGGGCGCTGGGTATCCAGGTGCTCGATCTCAACGAAGTGGTCGACATGCCGGTTTATGTCGACGGCGCCGACGAAATCGACTACGCCATGAACATGATCAAGGGCGGGGGCGGTGCGCTTACCCGCGAGAAGATCGTGGCGTCGGTCGCCCGGCGCTTCGTTTGCATAGTGGACGAATCCAAACTGGTCGAGCGCCTGGGCGCCTTCCCGCTGCCGGTGGAAGTCATCCCCATGGCGCGCGCCGTTGTCACCCGCCAGCTCGAAGCCCTGGGCGGCCGCCCGGTTCTGCGTGCAGGCTTCATCACCGATAACGGTTGCGAAATTCTCGATGTGTCCGACCTGCGGATTGATTCCCCGGCGCAGCTTGAAACCCGAATCAACGACATCCCCGGCGTCGTGAGCTGCGGGCTGTTTGCGCTGTCCGGCGCTGATCTCGCGCTTGTGTCTTCGCAAGAAGGCGTGCGACGCATGAAGACCGCCGCCGTGTAAGGGAGGGGACATAAATACGTAACAAATGAGTGGTAATCTTGCGAGATTGAATCCACAAGGTGGATCCCCTCATATTTGCGATTCGAAGAGCGTCATGACCGAACACACCAACAGGCAGTTCTCCGCCGACCTTGAAACCGTCCGTTCCCAGTTCCTGGAAATGGGCGGTCTGGTAGAAACCATGATCTGGGATTCCGTCGAGGCGCTACAGAGCGGCGACCTGACGCTGGTCGAGCGAGTGCGGGAGCGCGAGCGCGAAGTCAACCGGCACGAAGTCGAAATCGACGAACGTATCGGCCTGTTGATCGCCCGTCACCAGCCCACGGCGGTCGATCTGCGTACCCTGTTGTCGGTGTCCAAGATGCTGACCGACATGGAACGCTGCGGCGACGAAGCCGAAAAAATCGCCAAGGTGGCGCGCCGCTTGCACGAGGCCAACGCGCTGTTCGAACCGGTGGTCGAACTGCGCCATATGGCCAAGAGTGTGTCGCTCATGGTGCGCAACATGCTCGACAGCTTTGCCCGCCACGACCCCGTGCATGCTGCTACGGTCGTGCGCAGCGACAAGGAAGTCGACAAAGAATGGAAGGCGGCGCTGCGGCACATGGTCACCTTCATGATCGAAGACCCGCGCAGCATCTCGAAGTCGATCGAAGTAGTGTTCATTGCGCGGGCGCTTGAGCGTATCGGCGATCACGCCAAGAACATGGCCGAGCGCGTCATCTATATGGTCCGCGGCGACGATGTCCGCCACACTGGCCTGAAGTACACCGAAAGGGCGGCGCGGGGCGAACTTGATCTGCAGGAAGAACCGGTCGCCAAGGAGCAGGAAGCGAGTCCGGTCGCTTCAGGTGCTCCATCCACCCCCTGACGTTTCCCGATTCTTCGTATTTTTATTCCGAAGGCGGCACGTAGCCGTGCGCTTCGATGTCGCGGTCTTCAAACAGATAGCTTTCCATCTGTTGCGCCAGATACTTGCGCGCACGTGCGTCGGCCAGGTTCAGCCGATTCTCGTTCACTAGACGGGTCTGGATGTCGATCCAATCGGCCCAGGCCTGTTTCGAAATTTCCCGCCAGATGCGGACACCCAGGTCACCGGGGTAGGGCGGGTAGTCCAGCCCCTCGGCTTCGCGTTGGAGCTTGGTGCATTGGACCATGCGAGTCATGCGGTTCACCTTCTGAAAATTGAATGCGGATGCCCATTGTAGCGGCCGCATCAAAGACGCTTGATGAAGATGAGACTGTTTCGGGAACGGTTGTAGCTCAATTGCCGTTCCTTGGGCAGATCGGCAATGCCGCCTTGGACGAACCCCCGTTTGATGAACCAATGAGATGTTCGAGTGGTCAGCACGAACAGCCGGCGGGCACCCATGGCGCGTGCGCGCGACTCGGCATGGCGCAACAGCATCTCTCCTTCGCCTGAGCCCTGCCATTCCGAATGCACGATCAGGCAAGCCATTTCCGCCATGCCGTCCTCAAGGTAAGGGATGATCGCCACGCAGCCATAGATCACACCGTCGTGTTCGAGTACCGTGAAACGTTCGACATCGCGTTCGATCACGGTCCGTCCGCGGGGCACCAGCGTGCCGTCGGCTTCCAGTGGTTCGATCAACTGAACAATAGCGCCGACGTCATCCACCATGGCGGGTCGCAGGTCGTCCAGCGCGTCTTCGACCACCATCGTGCCCACGCCATCGTGGGTGAAGATCTCCAGCAACACCGAGCCGTCCAAGGTGTAGGGCAGCAGATGGGCGCGGGCCACGCCCCGTTTGACCGCGCGCGACGCGTGTGCCAGGAAAGCCAGGGTGTCTTCGTCGAGCGTCGCTTCGGCAATCACGCGGTCGGCATCTTCGCGTGCGAGTTCAGTGACGGTTGCGCCTTGCTCGTCGCGTATCAGCCTGTCTTGAGTCAGGAAAATCAGTTTCTCGGCCCGCAGCGCCACTGCCGTGCTCGTGGCCAAGTCTTCCATGGCCAGATTGAAAGCGTCGCCGGTGGGCGAGAAACCCAGCGGTGAGAGCAATACGATCGCGCCCTGATTGATGACCGCCTTGATGGCGTCGACATCGATCTTGCGCACGGCGCCGGTGTGTTGGTAGTCCAGCCCGTCAATGACGCCGACTGGGCGTGCCGTCACGAAATTCCCCGATATCACGCGAATCTTGGCGTGCGACATGGGCGTGTTGGGCAGGCCCTGGCTGAATGAAGCCTCGATGTCCAGGCGGATTTCGCCGGCCGCTTCCTTGGCGCATTCCAGAGCGGCGGGCCCGGTCGGCTCCGTCCCGCGTCCAAACTGATTGTCGTAGCCTTTCAGGCGCAGCTGTTCGTTCACCTGAGGGCGGGATCCATGCACCAATATCAGCTTCACCCCCAGCGCGGAGAGCAGCGATAGGTCCTGAATAAGCGGGTTGAGCGCGCCGTCGCGCACCAGTTCGCCCCCAAAGGCGACGACGAAGGTCTTTTCACGGAAGTCGTGCACGTACGGAGCGACCTCCCGAAACCATCGGACGAACTGTGCCGGTGCAAATTCAGGGGCATCCTGGGCGGAATAGGTTTCGGTGTCGGGAGTGGTCATACCTGGTGCATCCGATGTGGCGGGCGAAAGGAAAGAGGAAAATTATAATGATGGACTATCCTGACCCAACCGGTTTCATGCAAAAGACTGACCCATTGTCGGAAAATCCCCAAAAAACCCCGCGAGCCCGCAAGCAAGGGCCAGCGTCGCGCCCGGCATCCCAACAGGAGCGCGGGGCAGGCCGGCCGAGCTCCCCACAGGAACGAAGGGTGGAACGCCCGACGCCGCCGATTCGTTATCCTGAAGACCTGCCCGTCAGCGCGCATCGCGAAGCGATCGCCAAGGCCATTCAGGATCACCCCGTGGTCATCGTCTGTGGCGAGACCGGATCGGGCAAGACCACCCAGTTGCCCAAGATCTGCCTGGAACTGGGGCGGGGTAGCCGGCGCATGATCGCGCATACCCAGCCACGACGGCTGGCCGCCACTTCGGTAGCCAAGCGGATTGCTGAAGAGCTCGATACCGAATTGGGCGATTGGGTGGGCTACCAGATACGCTTCAATGATCGCAGTGGACCGAACGCGGCGATCAAGTTGATGACAGACGGCATCCTGCTAGCGGAAACTCAACGCGATCCCTTGCTCAAACGCTACGACACCATCATTGTCGACGAAGCCCATGAACGCAGCCTCAACATTGATTTCCTGCTGGGTTTCCTGAAGCGACTGCTCGAGAAACGCCGCGATCTCAAATTGATCATCACCTCGGCCACCATCGACGCCGATCGTTTTGCCCGCCATTTCGGCACGGATGAGAAACCGGCGCCCGTCATCGAGGTGTCGGGACGACTGTATCCGGTGGAAGTGCGCTATCGGCCCGTCCAGCGCGATACGGACGAAGCGGCCGCTACGCGGAGCGGGGGCCGTGATGAAGAACGCGACTTGATCGAAGCCGTTGTAGAGGGTGTGGACGAATGCGCCCGTCACGGCCCGGGCGATGTCTTGGTCTTCCTGCCGGGCGAGCGCGAGATCCGTGAATCGGTCGAAGCCCTGCGCAAGCATCATCCCCCGGGCACTGAAGTCCTGCCGCTGTATGCGCGCTTGTCCCAGGCCGAGCAGGAACGCATCTTTCGCCCGCAGACCAGTGTGCGTCGCATCGTGCTCGCCACCAACGTGGCGGAAACCTCCCTGACGGTGCCGGGCATCCGTTACGTGGTAGACAGCGGCTTGGCACGCGTCAAGCGCTATTCCTGGCGCAACAAGGTCGAACAGCTGCGCATCGAGCCCATCAGCCAGGCGTCCGCCAATCAACGGGCGGGCCGTTGCGGGCGTATCGGTCCGGGCGTCTGCATACGCCTGTACGACGAAGCCGACTACCAGGCCCGTCCGGCCTTCACGGATCCCGAAGTCCTTCGTTCGTCGCTGGCGTCGGTAATCCTGCGCATGAAGGCCCTGCGGCTGGACGATATCGAAGCCTTTCCGTTTGTGGATGCACCCGCAGGCCGCGCCATTGCCGACGGCTACCAGCAGCTGCAAGAGCTGGGGGCGCTTGACGAAGAGAACCGCCTGACGGCGATCGGCCGCGAACAGGCACGTCTGCCGGTGGACCCGCGAGTGGGGCGCATGATACTCGCGGCGAGAGACCAACACTGCCTGACCGAGATGCTGATCATCGCCTCGGCGCTTTCGGTACAGGATCCCCGCGACCGTCCCATGCAGGAGCGGGAGGCGGCCGACAAGGCCCATGCCAAGTTCAACGACGAGCGCTCCGAATTTCTTTCCTACATCAAGCTTTGGCGCTGGTATGCCGAACAAGTGGAGCACAAGGGCTCGCAGCGCAAGCTGGTGGCCCTGCTGCGGCAGAATTTCCTGTCCCCCTTACGGCTGCGCGAATGGCGTGACGTGCATAGTCAGCTTGCCGCGCTGGTGGGTGAGCAAGGTTGGCGGCTGAACGCCACCGACGCCACCTATGAACAGTTGCACATGGCGCTGCTTACGGGCCTGCTGGGCAACATCGGCCTGAAGATGGAAGAGGGCGGCGCTTATCAAGGCGCTCGCGAGATCCGTTTCCTTGTGCATCCGGGATCCACCCTCGGCAAGAAAGCCGGGAAATGGGTCATGGCGGCCGAGCTCGTCGAGACCACCCGCTTGTATGCACGCTGTATCGCCAAGATAGACCCTCGCTGGGTGGAGCGGGCGGGCGCGCATCTTCTGAGAAAATCGTGGTCTGACCCCCGGTGGGAGAAGAAGGCCGGGCAGGTCGTGGCGAACGAGCGCGCCACGCTTTACGGCCTGACCGTGTATGCGGGCCGGCGGGTGCACTTCGGGCGCATCGACCCCCGGCAGGCGCGCGACATCTTCATACGAGACGCCCTGGTCACCGGAGACATCGAAAGCAAGTTGCCGTTTTTACGGCACAACAGCCGGCTCATCGAGTCCATCGAAAAGCTGGAACACCAGACACGGCGGCCAGATATTCTCGTCGATGACGGTCTGATCCAGGCTTTTTACGATGCACGGTTGCCCGCCGACGTTTTCCAGACCGCTACGCTCGAGCGCTGGTACAGCAGGCTGAGCCCAGAAGAGGCGAAAGGTCTGGAGCTCAGCCGCGATGAACTTATGCGCCATGATGCCGCCGGCATCACGACCGACGTCTTTCCCAAGAAGGTGAACTGGCAAGGCGTGGAGATGGCGCTGGATTATCACTTTGAGCCCGGCTCGCTGCGTGACGGCGTCACGCTCAATGTGCCGCTGTTCGCACTGAACCGCATCGATCCCATGCGCTGCGAGTGGCTGGTGCCGGGCATGTTGAAGGAGAAAGTGCATCTCCTGCTCAAATCGCTCCCGCAAAAGCTGCGCCGTCATTGCGTGCCGCTGCCTGATTATGCCGCCGGATTCGCTGAGCGCTGGTTCGACGAGTCCACCGACCCGGGGATCAGCCTGCTCGACGCTATTGCGCAGGACATGTGGACGCAGGTCAAGGTTCGCCCGCAGCGCACGGACTTCAAGACGGAAACCTTGCCCGCGCACTTGTTCATGAACTTCAAGGTCGTGGACGAACACGGCCGCATGCTTTCGGGCGGACGCAACCTCGATCAGCTCAAGGCCGAGCACGGTCGTGAGGCGCAGGCGTCCTTTCAGAAAGTGGCCGGTCGCGATCACGAGGTAGCCCAGGCGCTGGCGCACGAGAATTTGACCGGCTGGACTTTCGGCGATCTGCCGGAAATCATGGAGATCCATCGCAAGGGCCAGTCTTTCATCGGCTATCCAGCCTTGGTCGACGCAGGCACGCACTGCGAGCTGGACGTATTCGACGACCCGGGCGAAGCCAGGCAGCATCACCGGCGCGGATTGTGCAGGTTGTTCCGGCTAGGTTTGCGTGACCAGGTGAAGTTCCTGGAGAAGAACATACCGGATCTGACTCGCATGAGCATGCTCTACATGAGCCTGGGCACGCAGGAAGACTTGCGCGACCAGATCATCGATTCCGGCATCGCCCAGGCCTTCCTCGCAGACCCGTGGCCGCAGGACCAGGCGTCCTTCGAGGCGCGCAAGGCGGAAGGACGCAATCGGCTTGGCCTGATCGTGCAGGAAATTGCCCGCCTGGCGGCGGCCATCCTGGCGGAATGGTCGGCGCTGACCAAGAAGCTGCCCCAAGCCAAACCCCATACTGCCGCTTATGCCGACATGCAGAAGCAGCAATCGACCCTGATGACCCATTGGTTTTTGCGCGACACGCCATACGATCGGCTGGTGCATTTCCCGCGTTATCTGAAGGCGGCTCAAGTTCGCATCGACAAGTTGCGTGCCGATCCGGCGCGCGATACGCGCGCCATGGCGGAAATGGCCCCGCTGATTGCCCAATACCAGCGGGCGGCCCAGGCCCTGAAGGGCGCGCCCGATGCACAGCTGGAGGACTTCCGCTGGATGCTGGAGGAATTGCGCGTCGCCCTCTTTGCGCAGGAGCTCCGCACACCCGCTCCCGTCTCCGTGAAACGCTTGCAGAAGGCCTGGGCGGCGATGCAGCGCTGAGTACAATCCGAGCATGATTCAGGAATCCACACCCCCCGCTTTCGTACACCTGCGCGTCCATTCCGAATTCTCGGTGGTGGACGGTATCGCCCAGATCCCCGGCCTGGTGAAGAAGGCCGTCGAGTTCGGCCAGCCCGCCCTGGCCCTGACCGACCTGGGCAACCTCTTTGGCTTTGTCAAGTTCTACCGCGCTGCGCAAGGCAAGGGCGTCAAACCCCTTGCCGGCGCCGATGTCTGGCTCGAGAACGAGCATGACCGTGACAAGCCCCAGCGGCTGTTGCTGCTTGCCCGCAATCACGGCGGCTACCTGGCCCTGTGCGAATTGCTGAGCCGCGCCTGGCTGGAAAACCAATATCGGGGCAGGGCAGAAGTGCGCCGGGAATGGCTGGCGGCCCAAGAGGGTTTGATCGTGCTGTCCGGCGGGCGCGGCGGCGATGTCGGGCAGCTGCTTGAAGCCGGCCGCGAAGAAGAAGCCGCGGCCGTCGCGGCAGAATGGGCGCGGCTTTATCCGGACAGCTATTACATCGAACTGCAGCGTACCGGGGCGGACGGCGAGGAAAGCTATATACAGGCTGCGCTGCGGCTGGCGGCGCGGCTGAACATTCCCGTGGTCGCCACCCACCCCATCCAGTTCCTGTCGCCCGATGATTTTCGGGCGCACGAGGCGCGGGTCTGCATTGCCGAAGGCGAACAGCTCGGGAATGCGAGGCGCCCGCGTCGCTTCACCGAGCAGCAGTACATGCTCAGCTCTCACGAAATGGCGCAGCGCTTTGCCGATGTGCCCTCCGCGATCGCGAACACGGTGGAGATCGCGCGCCGCTGCAACTTGGTGCTGGAGCTCGGCAAGCCCCGCTTGCCCGACTTCCCCACGCCTGACGGCATCACGCTCGACGACTACATGGTCCAGTTGTCGGAAGAAGGGTTGGAGCAACGCATGATGCAGCTCTATCCCGACGAGTCGGAGCGCGCGGCCCAGTACCCCACTTACCTGAAGCGGCTGCAATGGGAATGCTCCATCATCATCAAGATGGGCTTTCCCGGCTACTTCCTGATCGTGGCCGACTTCATCAACTGGGGCAAGACCAACGGCGTGCCGGTCGGCCCTGGCCGGGGTTCGGGCGCAGGCTCGCTGGTGGCCTATGCATTGGGCATTACCGATCTCGACCCCATCCGCTACGACCTGCTCTTCGAGCGCTTCTTGAATCCGGAGCGGGTCTCCATGCCCGACTTCGATATCGACTTCTGCCAAGACAACCGCGAACGCGTCATCGACTACGTGAAGCAGAAGTACGGCCGGGCGGCCGTGAGCCAGATTGCGACCTTTGGTACGCTGGGCGCCAAGGCCGTGGTGCGCGATGTGGGGCGCGTGCTTGAAATGCCTTACTCATTATGCGATGGCCTGTCCAAGCTGATTCCCTTCAGTCCCATGGACCCCTGGACACTCGACCGCACGCTCAAAGAAGAGCCCGCCTTCCTGGAGCGTTACGAACAGGAAGAAGAAGTCCGCGCACTGGTCGACTTGGCCAAGCCGCTGGAAGGTCTGACACGGAATATCGGCATGCACGCGGGGGGCGTGTTGATCGCCCCCGGAAAGCTGACCGATTTCTGCCCCCTGTATTGTCAGCCGGGCGTCGACAGCAACGCCGTTTCGCAGTATGACAAGGACGACGTCGAAGCCGTGGGCTTGGTCAAGTTCGACTTTTTGGGCTTGCGCAATCTCACCATTCTGGATTGGGCCGTGCGCTATGTGCAGCGCTTCAATCCGGAAAAGCGCGACTTCGATCTCATGGCGCTGCCGCTGGATGACCGCAATGCCTACAAGTTGCTGAGCGAGGGCAACACCACGGCCGTCTTCCAGCTCGAATCGCGAGGCATGAAGGAGCTGCTCAAGAGTCTCAAGCCCAATACCTTCGAAGACGTCATCGCCATGCTGGCCCTGTACCGGCCGGGGCCGCTGGAATCGGGCATGGTGGTCGACTTCGTGAACCGAAAGCACGGGCGCGCGGAAGTCGACTACTTCCACCCCGATCTGGAAGCGGTCCTGACGAGCACCTACGGGGTGATCGTGTACCAGGAACAGGTAATGTTGATCTCACAGATCATCGGCGGGTACACCCTGGGCGGCGCCGATCTTCTGCGCCGCGCGATGGGCAAAAAGAAGCCCGAGGAGATGGCCAAGCACCGAGAGATCTTCGAGAAGGGCGCTGTCGAGAAAGGCTATGACGCTGATTTGGCCGTCAAGCTCTTTGATCTCATGGAGAAGTTCGCGGGCTACGGCTTCAACAAGAGTCACTCCGCCGCCTACGCGCTGATCGCCTACCAGACCGCCTGGCTCAAGCACTATCACCCGGCGGAATTCCTCGCAGCGACCTTGTCGTCGGACATGGACGACACGGAGAAAGTGCAGGTGTTCTGGAAGGACGCCGTGGCAAACGGCGTGACGGTGCTTCCGCCGGACGTCAACGCCTCGGCCTACCGTTTCGAGCCGGTGGAAGACGAACATTCCGCGCGCGGCGAGCCGCCGCGCTCAATGCGCTACGGCCTGGGCGCAGTGAAAGGAACCGGCCAAGGCGCCGTCGAAGAGATCATCCGGGCGCGCAACGAAGGCGGGCCGTTCGCCAGCCTGTTCGATTTCTGCAAACGGGTGGATCGCTCCACCGTGAACCGCCGCACCATTGAAGCCCTGATTCGGGCCGGCGCCTTCGACACCATTGCCGAGAACCGCGCGGCCTTGCTGGCCAGCGTGAGCAACGCGATCGAAGCCGCTGAACAGGCGGAACGCAGCGCCAACCAGATTTCGCTGTTTGCCGACAATGCCGGCGATATCGTCGACCTCGAACTGGCGCGGGTTCCGCCCTGGGATCTCCAGACCCGTCTGCGGGAAGAAAAGTCCGCGCTGGGTTTTTACTTTAGCGGGCACCTTTTCGACGCATGGCGTGATGAAGTGCGCCGTTTCGCGCCGACCCCGCTGGCCCGTCTGCAGCCTTCGCGCAGCCAGCAGTGGTTTGCCGGTGTGCTCACCGCCCTGCGCCCGCGCATGACGCGGCGCGGGAAAATGCTTTACGCCTTGCTGGATGATGGCTCGGCGCAGATCGAGGTCGCCGTCTTCAACGAGCTTTACGAGCAGCATCGGCTTCGCCTCAAGGAAGACCAGCTGATCATCGTGCATGGCAAGGTGTCGAACGACGACTTTTCGGGAGGGCTCCGGGTAACGGCCGAAGTGCTTTACGACCTGCAGCTTGCGCGTGAATCGCGGGCAAACAGCCTGCGCATCACCTTGAACGGTAATGCCGATTCCCAGCGGCTGCGTCAGCTGCTGAACCCCTACCGGGCAGACCCCGAGAACGGGCTTCCCGGTGTGGCGGTCGAGGTGCAGCTCGAGCGCGATGGCTATCGCTGCCTGGTGCGCCTGGGCGAGGATTGGCGGGTACGTATGTCAGACACCATGCTGGATCAGCTGGCCGACTGGGTGAAACCGGAATCGCTGGAGATTACCTACGCATGAGCATTGATGCCTCCTTCACGCCTTTGCGCATACTCCATTCCGAAGCCGCCACGGGTTTCGGCGGGCAGGAGCAATACATCCATCGCATGATGCTGGCGATGCGCGACCGAGGACACTTCCTTGAAGCTGTATGTCAGCCTCATGCGAAGCTCACTGAGCGCCTGCGGCAGGAAGGCTTCATCGTCCACACGATGCCGATGGACGGCCCAGTCAACTATTTGCGCGGCGTCCGCCGTATACGTGGCATCTTGCGTCGCGGACGGTTCGACATACTGAACACCCATAGCCGGCGCGATACCATGCTCGCAGGCGCCGCCGCGCGGCTTGCCGGTACGCCCCTGATCGTGCGCACCCGACATCTGGCCAATCGGCCCGGCTCGCTGCTTTCGTATACCGTGGTTCCGCATCGGGTTACGACCGCAAGCGATTTCGTCCGCCAAGGCTTGATCGAACGCGGGGTGCCCGAAGGGCATGTCGCCACTGTTTATCCCGCTGTGGAACTGCCGCCGCTTACGGGCGCGTCCACGCTGCGCAAAGAACTCAGGCTGGCACCCAACGATATTGTGGTTGGCTGCGTGGCGGTCATGCGCGCGTTGAAGGGGCATAGGGAACTCATCGACGCCATGGCGCCGCTCATCGCCGAGCGTCCCAATCTGCATCTCGTGTTGGTCGGCGGCGGTTCGCCCTTGTTTGAGGAAATCCAAACTTATGTCCAATCGCGAGGATTGAGCCGGCGTGTGCACATGCTCGGGATGCGCAATGATGTCCCCAATCTGCTCGAAGGGTTCGACATTTTCGCGCTTGCCACCCGTAAGGAAGCGTCCGGCACGGTATTCGTCGAGGCGGGGGCGGCCGGCTTGCCCGTGGTGGGCACCCGCGTGGACGGCGTGCCGGAGATGCTTAAGGACGGTATCAGCGGCCTGCTGGTGCCGCTCGACGATGTCGCAGCGCTCACACAATCCATCCGGCGGCTGGTGGAAGACCCCGAATTGCGTCGCCGCATGGGCCAGGCGGGGCTGGAATTCTGCCGGCATTCTGGCCATTTCAGCCTGGATGCCATGGTCCGGCGCATAGAAGCAGCCTACATGCGTTGGCTGGGAGAGCTGAAGAAATGAAACAGGCGCAGACCGTACCGGTCCTGATGTACCACCACGTCTCGCCCGTGGAGGGCATGATCAACGTATCCCCAGGGAACTTCGAGCACCAGCTCAAGTGGCTGCAGAGCCATGGCTACCGTTCAATCACCTGCGATGAATTCGCCGGACATCTGGAAGGCCGTACCGTGCCGGCTCGCTCGGTGCTCCTCACATTCGATGACGGCTACCTGGACAACTGGGTATATGCGTACCCGCTCATGAAGCGCTACGGCTTTCATGGCGTCATTTTCCTGGTCACTTCCTGGATAGGAGACGGGCCGCTGCGCCCGCTGCTGGGCGCCAACGAGCTGCCCGAAACGCCTTCCCATCGTGAATGCGAAGATCGCATCGAACAGGGCAGGGCAGACGAGGTCATGCTGCGTTGGAGTGAAATCGAGGCCATGCGCGGCGATGGCGTTTTCGAGTTTCATAGCCATACCCACACGCATACCCGTTGGGACCTTTCTGCAGACAAGGCCAACAAGAACAAGCACATGGCCGAAGAGTTGGCGGCATCTCGGGATACCCTGCGGAAGCGTTTGGGCGAGGTGTCACCGCACTTTTGCTGGCCGCAAGGATATTTCGACCCCGACTATATCCGTATCGCAAAAGAATCCGGCTTCCGTTATCTCTACACGACCAAGCCCTTCGGGCAGAATCGTCCCGGGTCTGATCCGGCCCATATCTACCGCTTTGCGGTCCGCAACACCAGCGGCCAATCCGTAGGTCGACGGCTGCGCGTCGCGGCGGATCCGATCGTCGGACCGTTGTTCAATCGCTACAAACTTTGGAAGCGCAGCCTAAGAACGTAAGGCTTGCGCTACGCGCGTCCCCGCTATAGTTCGTTTCAGATGAAATGACTGGCTACACGACGGCCGTTATTCGGTACACTCGCTTGCTACATCCGAAGAATCCGTAACCGAAGCGACTGTGGCCCGCTGCGAGCCAAAGGGCTGGGGCGATGAAACTCCTTATTACCGATATTCACCACGGCAATGGCGGTGGCCATGTCACGTATATCTTGAGTCTGCTGCGCGGATTGCGCCACGAGTACGAGATTACGGTGGCTGCGCCCCCGACAGGCCGTTTGTTCCAACGGGTCAGCGAAATGGAAGGCGTTCGCGCGCTACCCGGTCTATATACCTCACGCCCGTTTACCATGCTGCGTGAAGTCCGTGCGTTGCGGGCCTTCCTGCAGAAAGAACGATTCGATGTGGTGCATGTCAACGGGGGCGCTGATCACCGGCACGTCATGCTCGCCACGATCGGGTTGGAGGACCGCCCGGGCATTGTCTGGACCAAGCACAACACCAACCCTGTCAGCAGTTTCGGGCATCGCCTGCGTGCGCGTATGGGCACGCACGCCTCCATCGCGGTCTGCGAATATGTGGGGCATATCCTGCAGACATCGTCATACAAGCGCCGCCCCATCCAGGTTGTGCGCAATGGTATTGATATCGACACGCTGATGCCGGCCACGCCCGAAGAAAAGGCGGCTGCGCGCCGGGCATTGTTCGGTGAGTTGCCGGCCGACACCCTGGTGCTGGGCAGCATAGGCGGTACGGATCACAACAAGGGCTGGCACCTCCTCGTTCAGGCGGCGGCGCGCCTGCCGGAGTGGCAGCGTGCCAAACTGCGTTTCGTTATTGCAGGCGACCCGCCTCGCAGCGAACTGGCGGCACTGGTCGAAGATTCCGGCATGTCACCATACGTTGTGTTTCCCGGTCTGGTGGCGGACATCCGCGGTGTTCTCGGCGCTTGCGACGCCGGCTTCGTGTTGTCTTACCGCGAAGCTGCCTCGTATGCCAGCTGCGAGACCATGGCCATGGGTTTGGCCGCCCTGGTATCCGATGCGGGGGGACTCCCTGAAAACGTCCGGCATGGTGTAGACGGCTGGGTGGTGCCCGCGGGCAGCATCGACCCATTGGAAGCCGTGCTTCGGGACATGCTGGCGAGCCCCGATACCTTGAAGCAGATGGGCGCCATGGCGCGATCGCGCGTGGCAGCGGCATTCTCGGTTCCGCAATTCATCCAGGACACGAAAGGCGTTTATGGCGCCGCGCGATCATTGGCCCGTGGAGTGCTCGCTCCAATATAATCGGTCCATGGTTCCCATACTCATGTACCACCAGATCGGCGAACCCGCCCCCAAGGGTGCGCCTTACCGCAGCCTGACCGTGCATCCGTCCTCGTTCAGGCGCCAGATGCTGTGGCTGCGGCGCTTCGGCTACCGCGGCTTGTCCATGCGCGACGTCATGCCGTATGTGCGCGGCGAAAAGCAGGGCAAGGTAGTTGGCCTCACTTTTGACGACGGCTATCGAAATGTGTATCGCAACGCCTTGCCGGTGCTGACGGAAATGGGCTTTACCGCCACCAATTACTTTGTCGCGCGTCAGCTGGGCGGCGGCAACGTATGGGACTACGACAAAGAAATTGCCCATTCCGACCTCATGTCCGCGGAAGAAATGCGCGACTGGGCGCGGCAAGGAATGGAGGTCGGTTCGCACACGCTTGACCATCCTTATCTTCCCAAGCTCACAGACGCGGAAGCGCTCGCGCAGATCCGGCAATCGCGCACCGAGCTCGAGCAAGTATTGGGTCAAGCGGTCACCGCCTTCTGCTATCCCTACGGTGGCGAGGATGCCAGGCTGCGCACCATGGTTCGCAGCGTGGGGTATACCAATGCGACGACGACCGCAGGCGGGCTGGCCCGGCCTGATGATGACGCCTACGGGCTGCCGCGAGTCACGGTCGCGCGATCCACTCATATTCTGCGTTTCCTTCAGAAGTGCCTGACCCGGCTGGAAGAGCGCCGCCGCGGTTCGTGAATATGGCTGTCACATCCTCGTCATGACAGCGCCTGTTTCCATCACGACGCCGCCATCGCTCCCGATCGCAAGGCCTACCCCGGCCATGGCAACGCCTTCAGCCCCTGCCCGACTCAAGATCGCCTTCGTGGTCGATCGTTTCGGTAACCGTTACGGCGGTGCGGAAGCCTACGGCGTCGAGCTCATGCGTGAGCTCGCACAACGCCATGACATCACGGTGTTTGCGCGTGAGTACGATCCGTCCTGTACTCTGAAGCTTCCATTTGTGGCTCTGCGGTCTCCCAAGGGGTGCCCCAGCTGGCTGCGTGTGCTGCTATTCGCGGTGCGCGCCGGGCGCGCGACACGCGGGAGGTTCGACCTGGTTCATTCGCATATGAACGGCTATTGCGGCGACGTCGAAGTCGTGCATGTGACTCCTGTGCGCTACAACTGGCGCGTGCGGCCGCTTCCCTTCTTCAAACGCTGGCTTTCCTTTATCAGCCCGCGGGTGCAGACCTATCTGGGTCTGGAGAGGGCGCGTGTCCATGATCGGCGTGGCCGCAGGGTGGTCGGGGTGTCAGGGCTGATTGCGGAACAACTGCGCGCCGCGTACGGCAACGAGCGCAAGTTTCCCGTGGTGCCACCGGGCGTCACACGGCCTGGCCGGGAAGACGGCGCGCGTCGTATTGAAACGCGCGCACAGCTCGGTTACTCCGCCGACGACCAGGTTTGCCTATTGGTGGCGCGCAATCCCCTGCGCAAGGGGCTGCCCACCGCGCTACAGGCGCTTGCTTCGCTTCCCGAGCGCTACAAGCTGCTCGTAGTGGGCGCCAATGCCGCCGCAAGGGAGCACCTCCACGCCTGTCCGCAACATGCGGCGCTGCAGGGCCGTGTACGCATGCTCGATGCGACCTCGAATGTTGCGCCGTACTATCTGGCGGCCGATATCTATGTGCACCCGACCTTGAATGACAGCTTCGGCATGGCGCCCCTTGAAGCCATGTCTTACGATCTGCCTGTAATACTCAGCCCGGCGCCTTGGTGCGGCTTTGCGCAGTATGTGCGCCCGGGGCATGAAGCCCTGATTCTGTCCCACCCGGAAGACCACGACGAGCTCGCGGCGTGCATCGAGCGCATTGCCACCGATACGCCGCTGCAGGCTACCCTAAGAGCGGGGGGCGCAGCCGTGGTGGACCGCCACAGCTGGACAGAAGTCGCCCGTCAATACGAGGCCCTGTATGCGGAGTGCCTGGCGGAAAAAGGCGGGTTGCCTGCGCATGCGCCCGACGCCACGCAGTTTCGTTAACAGTGAGCACCGCCGGGGTTCCGTTGAGTGTCTAGCACCTGTTTGCCGCCCCAACACCGCGCAGCCCCAGCACCGCGCATGAGCCCCAGGCCGCATCAGGGTCGCGTAGCGCGTTCCAGCACGGCCAGCCACTGCATGGCGTCTTCACGTGAAGCGCCACACATCGCACGCTCTGGCGACA
>JAEWFK010000134.1 GCA_023388835.1 Pseudomonadota bacterium
ATGAAAAAGGGCACGGCGACCAGCGGGTATTTATCGAGGGCGGCATAGAGCTGCTGGGCCACCACCAGCCACGTCATGCCTTCGTGCGCGACGCCCAGCAGGCTTGCCAGCCCTATCGATACCGACACCGGCACCGATAAGACGAAGAAGATCAGCATCGAAACAATCATCAACTGCGGCATCCTGCCCCCTGCACTCTTGTTGCCTTATTCATTGCTTGTTCCGTTCGCGCTTCAGATGACCGTGTCATCGACAGGCGGCGGCTCCGCGGCATCGAGCCACCGAGTGATGACGCCGACGATGGCCAGCGTCATGCCGATAGGAATGGCGACGTAGATCCATGAGATTGAAAACTCCAGGCTCGCCAGCGCTTGAAAGCGCACCCGCCATGTCATCTGCGCGCCCACCCAGGCCATGAAGCCCAGGAACCCGACACAGACGACCATGATCAGATGCTCGAGCCAGCGGCGCGCCCTGCCTCTGAGAAAACCGCGCAGCATTTCCACGCTCAGCATGGCGCCCTGGCGAAACGCCAAACACAGGCCGAGCATGACCGTCCAGATGAGCGAGGAACGCGTCCAGGCTTCGCTCCAGTCGGCCGGAGACTGCAGCACGAAGCGAGAAAGCACTTGATAGAAGCCGGCGGCGACGGCGGAGAACAGCAGGAGCTGGCAGACGATGGACACGAAACGGAACAGGCTGCGGTCCAGCAAATTGACGAATTTCACGATGATTCGGGACGGAGAGGAACAAACGAGAACGGCGCGCCAAAAAACGCAAGGGCCGGCAATCGCGCCGGCCCTCTCGCTCGTGGCAACGTGGCTGGCCTTTTACTTCGCGTTCCGGATGGAATCGACGAGCTCCTTGCCGAACTGCTTTTCATACTGCGGATAGACCGGCTCCAGGGCCTTGGAGAAGGCGGCATGATCCACCTTGTTGACTTCCATGCCGGCCTTCTTCACTTCTTCGATGCCGCTCTGCTCGACATTGTCGACATAGGCGCGCATGGCGACCGCGGCCGCATGACCGGCCTTCTTGAAGGCGTTCTTTTCTTCATCGGACAAGCCGTCGAAGGTGGAAGGCGAACCGAGAACCACGGCCGGACCATAGACGTGTGATGTGAGCGACAGATACTTCTGCAGCTGCGGCAGCTTGGCCGACACGATCACCGACATGGGGTTTTCCTGGCCATCGATGGTGCCCTGCTGCAAGGCAGTGGCCACTTCGGGCCAGGCCATCGGAGTCGCCAGAATGCCCAGTTCGCGGAAGGCCGCAATGTGGATGGGATTTTCCATGGTGCGGACCTTCAGGCCCTTGGCGTCCGCCGGCTTTGCAACCGGTCGTACGTTGTTGGTGAACTGACGGAAGCCTTGTTCGCCCCATGCCAGTCCGACCAGACCGCGTTTCGAGAACTCGGCCAACAGCTTCTGACCCACTTCGCCGTCCAGGACGCCGCGCGCATGCTGCAGGTCACGGAAAAGGAAGGGGATGTCGAAGACGCCGGTGGCAGGCACGAAGTTCACTGTGGCGCCGGTGGAGACGATGGCCAGGTCGATGGTGCCCAGCTGCAGGCCTTCCAGGACTTCGCGTTCGCCGCCCAGGGCGCTGTTCGGGAACTGTTCGACCTTGAACTTGCCCGGCAGATCGGTTTCCAGCGACTTCACGAAGGCATCGGCGCCGGCGCCGTAATGCGAGCTGGTGGAAAGCGCGTAGGCGAACTTGAGGTTCTTGGCCGAGGCGGGGGCCGCAATGAAGGCACCGGCAACGCAGGCGGCGGTGAGCAGTTTCGTGAACCAGGTGGGGCGCATAGTGAATCCTTCTTTACTTCGGAGGTCTGGGCTGCGCGGGAGCGACAGCGCATGTGATTATGGCAAAGCGGCCGGCCACCATATATACGGGTTTTCGCGCAAGCACCGTCCGCGGGCGGCCACACGGCACCCGAATTGACAACCCGCGACATTTTCCTTACGGTGGTTTCCCTTACGCGCATCCTTTCCGAAACTGACATGAACATCATCTTTGCCTCCCGCCTGGACCTTGACGACGACGCCTGGATCAATCCCCTACAGGCCGCCCTCCCGGGGACACGGATCCACCGCTGGTCGGATGACGGCGAGCCGGTGGGCGCAGAGATCGCCATCGCCTGGAACCCGCCGGCCGACCTCTTCCTGCGGGAACCTGGAATACGGGCCGTATTCAATCTGGGCGCGGGGGTCGATGCCCTGTTTCGCCTGAAGGGCCTGGACGATCAGGTATCGGTGGTGCGTATCGAAGACGCGGGCATGGCCGTACAGATGGCGGAATACGCCGTGTACGCGCTGGTGCGTGCATCGCGCCGGTTCGACGAATACGAGCAGCTGCAGAAGCTTAGAAAATGGGCTCCCCAACCCGACATAGAGCGCTCAAAATGGACGGTAGGGGTACTGGGCATGGGAGTCATGGGCGCTCGGGTCGCACAGACCATCGCGTCTCTGGAATACCCGGTCGCCGGGTGGTCGCGCAGTGGCAAGTTGCTTCCCGGCGTGGAAACATTCGCCGGCGCGCAGGCGCTGCCCGACTTCCTGGCCCGCACCCGCGTCCTGATCAACACCCTGCCCCTCACTGATGAAACGCGGGGCATCCTGTGCCGCCGCAATCTTGAGCAATTGCAGCAGGGCGCATACTTGGTCAGCATGGGCCGCGGGGGGCATCTCGTCGAGGCGGATCTGCAGCCCTTGCTCGATTCCGGGCAGATGCTGGGCGCGACGCTCGATGTCTTCCAACACGAGCCCCTGCCTGAAGACCACCCTTTCTGGGCCGATCCGCGCATCACCATCACCCCTCACGTGGCAGCGTCCAGCCTGCGCGGGGAAACCATCGCGCAGGTCGCCGACAAGATCAATCGCTACCTGCGCAAGGAAGCCCTCACCGGCGTGGTGACACGGGAAAGAGGCTACTGAACCTGTCGGGCACTGCCGCCATGTCGCAGGCACTTGTCGGCTGTCTTTCCGCAAGCGGAACCGGCCGGTCCGCAAGCCGGCTCAGCCCCGCCGGCTCGCGGAGCGCGGCAAGGCCAGGAACACGCCCGCCGCAGTGATCAGCACAATGCCACTCATGGCCAGGGGGTCGGGCGCCTGGTCGAACAGAATCGTACTGAAGGCCACGGCCATGAGAAGCTGGCCGTAATTCAATGGCGCTAGCGTGGACGCCGCAACCCTTTGGAAAGCCGCGATCAGAAATAGATGGCCGGCGCTATTGCATATCCCCAGACTCAGAATGAACAGGAAGTCGCCTAGCCCCGGCCACGGGTCAGGCAGGAAGAAGGGCGCCGGCAAGCCGGTGATCACCACGCATACGAATGCCGTGTAGCTGTACTGGATATGTCCGTCCACCTTGCCCGCCAGCCGGCGTGTCAGCAATTGGAAAATGGCGAAACTGATGGCAGAAACCGCCATCAGCACCGTGCCCAGGAGCGGCAGGCTATTGCCCGGGCGCACGATCAACAACATCCCGGCGAATCCGGCCATGACTGCCAGCCATTTTGCCGGCCCCACCTTTTCCTGCAGGAACCATGGGGAAAGCACCACCACGATGAGCGGTGACGTGAAGTAAATCGCGGTGGCCTCAGCCAACGGCATCCAGGTGAGCGCGGTCATGAAGCAGGTGCCCACTGTGCCCAAGGCCACCCCCCGGGCGATCAGCAGCCCCTGGTGGGGCGCCTTCCACAGGGGCGGCCCACCCTGCCTCACCAGCATGGCCACGCCCAGCAGCGCGACCGTGCCATACCGCATGATATTCAGGAAGGGGGCCGGATAGGTTGCCAGCAGATGCTTGGACGAAGCATCGAAGATGGCAAACGTCAGCAGTCCACACAGGAAAAGCAAGA
>JAEWFK010000173.1 GCA_023388835.1 Pseudomonadota bacterium
ACAAAACGCATCGGGGAAAGTGGCTTCCTGTATATCGTGATCATGAACCCTGGACGACATTCCGGCGAGTGCCGCTTCGAGGACGCTGTGCTGCATGAGCATGCCGTCGGAGACCGGAGCGCCTGGGATGCTGACTATGCCCTGTATGCACGCGAGAAAGCTCGCGTATGTTGGGTGCACCGCCGTAGCGGCCACGAGCTGCGTGCCTGCTCGCCGCACTTGTTGCGGGACACCGAGACCGGCGTGTGGGGCGGCGTGTGGCTGGACGGCATTGCCATAGGGATCAGCGGCGCCGATCCCTGGTATGACGAAGCCATTGGCTTGAGCATTGCGGCCGCGCTGCGTGCCGTGGCCAAGCAGCGTGCGCTGGCCTGCCCGGAACGCCTCTGGATCAGAGATGGCGACCCCGGCGATACAGCGTCATGAAAGATATCGGAACCGTATACGGTTCAAGCTAAGGAGATTCACATGGCCAAATACAAGGTGGGCTACCTGGTTGGCAGCCTTTCGAGTACATCTATCAACCGCCTGTTGTCCAAGGCCTTGATCAGCCTTGCACCGGACGACCTCGAACTCATCGAGATCCCGATTCGAGATCTTCCGCTCTACAGTCAGGACTACGACGAAGACTTTCCGCCCGTTGCCCGTGCATTCAAGCAATCGATCGCCGAAGTCGACGCCATCTTGTTCGTCACGCCGGAATACAACCGCAGCATTCCCGGCGGGCTTAAGAACGCCATCGACTGGGCCACCCGCCCGTGGGGAAGAAATTCCTTTACCCGCAAGCCCTCTGCCATCATTGGGACCTCTCCCGGCGCGATTGGCACTGCCCTCGCCCAGGCGCAGCTACGTAATGTCTTGTGCTTCTGCAATTCGCCCTTGCTCAATACGGTGGAAGCCTACGTCCATTTTCAGCCGGGTCTGATCAGTGAAGATGGCCGAGTCAGCAACGAGCAGACGGAGCAATTCCTGCGCGGTTACATGCGCGAATTCCATACCTTCATCGTGCGTGTGCTCACAGTACTGCCGCGTGAACCCTGAAAGCGCGCCGGCTTATTGGGCCGGTGTTATCATCGATCAAACACGTCTTGAACAGGAGTGAACCGTGAAAGGCTTCGTACAGAATATCGAAAAACTCACCGTCGAAAACGATAATTTTCGCAAGGTGCTCTATACCGGCAAGCACATGCAGCTGGTCCTCATGACTCTGCAAGCGGGCGAGGAAATCGGCGCCGAGGTCCACGAGACCCATGACCAGTTTTTCCGTATTGAAGAAGGCAAGGGCCAAGTCATCATCGACGACAACAAATACGAAGTCGAAGATGACGACGCCATCATCGTGCCCGCCGGTGCCCGTCACAACGTGATCAACACCGGAAGCGAGCCGCTACGCCTGTACACCCTGTACGGTCCGCCCGAGCACCGCGAAGGCGTGCTTCACGCCACCAAGGCCGACGAAACCGAAGAACATTTCGACGGCAAGACGACCGAGTAACGCTCCCGGTCGAGCCGGGCACACAGCGGCATCTCGTCAAGAACCCCGAAGTGCATGCCCTGCCCTTCGGGGTTTTTTTGATCAGTCGCGCGAGAACGGCCTGCCGTGGAAATCCACGGTGACGAGGTTTCCGTCCATGGGTCCCATGCCCGGTGAGTTCACTGGCATGCCTGGCGCAGCCAGGCCCTTTACTGAGGGATTGAGCAGCATCTTGCGCACGGCGTTCGCCGGAACGTGTCCTTCAATGAGCTGGCCAGTGCCTTCCACGCGTGCTGTATGACAGGACGCCAGAGCCCCGGGAACGCCGTGGGACGCTTTGACCGCGCCCATGTCGGCCGACTTGATGACGGTGACGTCGAAGCCGTTATCGCGCATGTGCTGGGCCCATCCGCCGCAACAGCCGCAGTTCGGATCCTGATGCATGGTGATGGCCGGCTTGCCCGCCAGAGCAGTCTGGCCCCCGGCCGCCGCGCACAGTGCAAGCATCATCAATGTCTTCTTCATTCCAGTGGTCTCACCAACAATTAAATTTGTTCGAACCGATCATAGCAGCGCTCTTCCTGGACTTCCTGAGCGCTGACCTGCTCCACTCTCGCCTGTGGGGGTCCGATATGCAGCCATGAGAGCATCTGATCGATACGATCATGCGGGCCTTGAAGCAGGGCTTCGACAGAGCCGTCTTCAAGGTTGCGGACCCAGCCGGAGACGCCCAGACTATGGGCCTGGCGCACGGCGGAGATACGATAGCCCACACCCTGCACCTTGCCGGTAATGCGTACAGCCAAGGTTTCGACACTGGTTTCAGGAGGAAGTTTCTTCATTGTCGTTGAATTGATGAATGCTTATTGGCATACAGGCCCTTTTTCGTACCAGGAAAATCGCGGTCTGAGTCCAGTCAAAATCGCGTCAGGTGTGCGCCCGATCAACAGCGGGCGCCTGGCCGCGCCGATGCAGGTTGAGCGCAGTATCGATGATGCCTACGTGGCTGAAAGCTTGCGGAAAGTTGCCCAGCATGCGTCGGGAATGCGGCTCATATTGTTCGGCCAGCAGTCCTACATCGTTGCATAGCCCGGTCAGTCTTTCGAAGAGCGCCTGAGCTTCTGCATACCGGCCCTGCAAGACGTAGACGTCGGCCAGCCAGAACGAGCACGCCAGGAAGACGCCTTCCCCGGGCGGTAGCCCGTCGACCCCGCTCTCGGTCTCGTATCTCAATAGTAACCCGTCGCGCATGAGGCGCTGTTCGATGGCGGCCACCGTGCCCACTACGCGGGGATCGTCCGGCGGCAGGAAGCCGGTGAGCACGATATGAAGCAGACTGGCGTCCAGCGCCTGGGAACCGTAATGCTGGACGAAGGTATTGCGTTCCCGGTCGTACCCTTTTTCGCACACCTGCTCGTGGATCTCCTTCGCGATGCGCCGGCAGTTCGCGGCAAAGCGCTCCCCATTGGGTAGCGTGGTCGCGACCGTCGCGATACGGTCGAAGGCAACCCAGGCCATCACCTTGGAATGAACGAAGTGCTGACGTGCCGCACGGATCTCCCAGATGCCCTCGTCAGGACACCGCCAGGCCTGCTCAAGGAAAGGAACGATGACTTCCGTGATGGCCTCAATGCGTGGATGCGGCGGAAGGTGTCCCCGTATGGCCTGAGCCATAGCGTCAGCGACTTCGCCATAGATGTCCAACTGGGTCTGCGTGGCGGCGGCATTGCCTATCCGGACCGGTTGGGAATCCTCGTAGCCGCACAGCCACGGCAATTCATACTCGGGGAGGTCGCGTTCACCCGCGAGTCCATACATGATCTGCATCTGGTCGGGGCTGCCAGCAATGGAGCGCGTCAGCCAGTTGCGCCAGGCGGCGGCCTCGTCGAAGTAGCCCAGGCTCATGAAGGCGAGCAGCGTCATGGTGGCATCGCGCAGCCAGCAATAGCGATAGTCCCAGTTGCGCTTGCCTCCGAGCATTTCGGGCAGTGAAGTGGTCGGTGCGGCGACAATGCCTCCCGTGGGCTGGTAAGTGAGCGCCTTCAGGGTGATGAGAGAGCGCTTCACCAGCGATGTCCAGGGACCGACGTCCGGACAGCGGTCGGAGAATTCTCGCCAGAAGTAATTGGTGCCGGCCAGCGCCGCGCCCATGTCATACGCTTCGCCCACGTGCTCATGAGACAGCTGGTGGGAGAGCGTAAACACTTTGCGCTGGCCGCTATGCACGGTGAAATCCGAGTGGCTGTGCTGATCCTGCGACACCAGCGGCGTGTTCGTCCGCAGCACCAGCATGTCCGGTCCCGCTACAGCCGTGTAGCAGGATTCACCATGTCGTTCGAGCCATGGAACCACGCGCCCGTAACCGAAACGAATCACCAGGTCCATATGAAAATCGACCCGGCCTTCGATACCGACGACCATGCGTGCGACACTCGAATGCGCTGGCGTGGTCGGCATGAAGTCAATCAATTTTGCAATACCCGTATCGGTTTCAAACACCGTTTCGAGTATCAGCGTGCCCTCTTCGTAGTGTCGGGAGACCTTGCGTATGGGTCCGGAGGGAGCCAAGCTCCAGTGTCCGTTATCTTTCGTGCCCAGCAGGGCCGCAAAACAGGCGGGCGAATCAAAGCGTGGAAAGCACAGCCAGTCGATGGACCCTTCGCGGGAAACGAGCGCCGCGGTCCGGCAGTTTCCGAGCATGGCGTAGTCTTCTATCCTCGCGGCCATGGGTCATGCCTCTTTTTGATTAAAATCATCATGGACTTCGCGATACTCCATAATATGAACGTCCGGGCCCGCATCGTCGATGCATCGCTGTGACGAACGGGTCAGCAGCTTATTCAATTCAAAATAGGGGCAACAATGCAAACGATCCTTCTTCCTGTCGATGGTTCCGAGAACTCGAACCGTGCCGTGCGGCGCGCCATCGAGATTTTCAAAAGAGCGCCCGAAGCAAAATTGCTGCTCGTGACGGCCTATCCGCCCATCGTCTCGGGTAACGTCACACGTTTCTTCTCGGCGGAAGACATCCAGTCCTTCTACCAAGACGAAGGCCGTAACGCCCTCGCTTCCGCCAAGGGCTTGCTCGACACGGCGGGCGTTCCCTACGAAGAAGAAGTCATTGTCGGGCCGGTGGCTCAATCTGTTGCCGACTACGCCAAGAAGAAGCAGGTCGACACGATCATCATGGGCACCCGCGGTCTGGGCTCCGTCACCGGCATGGTGCTGGGTTCGATCACGACCAAGGTGTTGAGCCTGGTTGATATTCCCGTTTTGTTGGTCAAATAGCCGCGGCATCTTCATCAGTGCCGCGACAGCAAGGGTTATGCCACGGGCCGTGGGTGCCAAGCAGCGCTTCGGCTTCCTGCGGCCCCCAGCTCCCCTTGCCATAGGGGATGGATTTATTGTGCTCCACCAGCACGCGGTCCAGCACCATCCACGAGGCCTCCACGGCCGCCTGGCTCGCAAACAGCGAACGGTCGCCCGCCAGGGCATCTCCCAATAGCCGCTCATAGGGTGAATCGGCATCGGCGGACGTATTGAGCAGGAGCAGTTCTCTCTGGTCACCCACGTATTGCTTGCCGGGGCGCTTGACCCGCGCCGCGAGCGCGACTTCAGCCCGCGGAGACAGACGAAATCGTATGTAGTTGGGCCTGGTATCCGCTTTCGCCAAGTCGACGAACAGTTTCTGCGGCGGCGCCTTCAACTGGATCAGAATCTCTGCGCAGCTCGCGGCCATGAATTTCCCTGACCGAATGAACCAGGGCACACCTTCCCAGCGCCAGGAGTCGATGAAGAGCCGCAATGCGCAATAGGTTTCCACATCGGATTTCGGATCCACATGCGCTTCTTTCCGATAGCCCTTGTACTGACCTCGCACCAGATCGTCCGGAGCAAGCTGACGCATGGCCCGGAACACCTTGGTCTTTTCATTCTGCACGGCCTCATAGGCGCGGTAGGCGGGCGGCTCCATGGCCAGTAGTCCCACCAACTGGAACAGGTGGTTCTGGATGACATCGCGCAAGCAACCCGCGCTTTCGTAGAAGGCCCCGCGGCTCTCCACCCCAAAGGATTCGGAAAGCGTGATCTGCACGCTGTCGATGTAGTTGCGGTTCCAGATCGGCTCGAGAAAGGCGTTGGCAAAACGGAAGTAAAGGATGTTCATGATCGCTTCCTTCCCCAGGAAGTGATCAATGCGGTAGATGGCTTCTTCGGAAAAGACCGAGCATGCAATGCGGTTGAGGTGATGAGCGGATGCCAGATCACGGCCGAAGGGCTTTTCGAGTATGACCCTGCCTCCTGCGGCAAGACCCGCGGCGTCCAACCCGGTGATGACCGTGGCGAAAAGAGACGGTGGAATCGCCAAGTAGTGCACGGGCCGCCGCGCGTCTTTCAGGGCGTCTTTCAGCCGCCGGAAGACATCGGGGTTGTTGTAGTCACCGCTGACATAGGACACGCAGTCAATGAGCGTGCGCATGGCCTCGGGGTCTTCCTTCTTCCCGGCATCCTTGATGCTTTTGCGTATGAGCTTGTGCAGTTCGGCCGTCGTGAGCTTCGACGAGGCGACTCCCACCACCGGCGTGCGTAGCGCGCCACGCTGCGCCATGCCGTACAAGGCAGGGAAGATCTTCTTGTGGGCCAGGTCGCCGGTCATGCCGAAGAGCACCAGCGCGTCGGCGGGGTCACCAAGGTCATGGGCGAAACGCTGACTCATGAACGGTCACCCAGGGATTGTGGTGTGCCGGCAGTGGGCTGGCCCCGGCTTTCGATATGTCCGCCGAATTGCTCGCGCATGGCCGACAAGGTCTTCATCGCGAATTCAGCCTGGCCACGCGATTCAAAACGGCTATAGAGCGAAACTGCCAGCACCGGCACGGGAACGCCGAGGTCCATTGCGGCGCCCATCGCCCATCGCCCTTCCCCGGAATCACTGACCCGGCCGGTATAGCGGGTCAGGTCGGGATCCTGATGCAGAGCTTGGGATGTCAGGTCAAGCAGCCACGATCCGATCACGCTGCCACGGCGCCATAGCTCGGCGATGTCCGGCAAGGGGAAGTCGTAGCGGTAATGTTCGGGTGATGTCAACGGCGTGGGCTGTCTATGTGCGGCAGCTTCGTCCAGCCCGAGACCGGCCTGGTGCAGAAGGTTGAAGCCTTCTGCGTAGGCCGCCATGATGCCGTACTCAATGGCGTTGTGGACCATTTTCACAAAATGCCCCGCCCCGGCCTCCCCGCAATGCAGATAGCCCTGTTCGGCGGTCCCGCCCAGCGCCCTGCCCGGCGTGGGCGCCGCCGCGCCGGCGCCGGGTGCCAGGGCGAGCAACAGCGGTTCAATGCGCCGGAAGCCGTCAGGAGAACCGCCGACCATCAGGCAGTAGCCGCGCTCACGGCCGCGCACGCCGCCGCTGGTGCCGACATCCAGGTAGCCGATGCCGGAAGGTTCGAGCGCGGCGGCCCGGCGTACGTCGTCCTGCCACGAAGAATTGCCTCCATCGATCAGGAGATCACCGGGCTGCAGCAAAGGGAGCAGATCATCGAGCACGGCATCGACGATGGCAGCGGGCAACATCAGCCATAGTGCACGGGGCGCTTGTAGCGCGGCCACTAGTTCCGCGAGGCTATCGCAAGCGACGGCGCCTTTTTCTGCCAAGCGTTCCCGGGCGCCCGGGTTAACGTCGTACACCACGCAGCGGTGGCCTTTAGACATCAGGCGTTGCGCCATATTGCCGCCCATGCGGCCCAGCCCCACCATCCCGAGTTCCATCAGCCCACCTTTGTTTCTTTTTTGCCATTGTTGAGAATCCGATCGATCAGGTCGACCGGAACCGGGAACACCAGCGTGGAGCTTTTGTCGCCCGCCACTTGCGTCAGTGTCTGCAGGTAACGCAGCTGCAATGCCGCGGGCTGTTCCGAAAGAACCTGCGCTGCATCCGCCAACGCCTGCGAGGCCTGCCGCTCGCCTTCCGCATGAATCACCTTGGCGCGCCGCTCACGTTCCGCTTCGGCCTGGCGCGCAATGGCGCGAACCATGCTTTCGTTCAGGTCGATGTGCTTGATCTCCACGTTGGTAACCTTGACCCCCCAGCCGTCGGTCTGAGCATCAAGGATTTTCTGGATGTCGATGTTGAGCTTTTCGCGTTCCGACAGCATTTCGTCGAGATCATGCTTGCCCAGCACCGCGCGCAAGGTGGTCTGTGCCAACTGGCTGGTGGCTTCCAGATAGCGCTCCACCTGGATGATCGCCTTGTCAGGGTCGACGACGCGGAAATAAATCACCGCATTGACCTTCACCGAGACGTTATCCCGCGAGATGACGTCCTGACTGGGAACATCCATGGTCACCGTGCGCAAGTCCACCCGCACGATCTGCTGAAGCACGGGTATGACGAAGATCAGCCCCGGCCCTTTCACGCCGCTGAAGCGCCCCAAGGTGAAGATGACGCCGCGCTGGTATTCCCGAAGGATGCGGATCGCGTTTGCGATGATGGCGATGACGATGACCGCCAGTACCGCCAGACCAATATTGAAATCGTAGAACATGAGCTCTCCGGTGAATGCCGGCCGGCGCGCTTCCGCGTTCAGGCGGATACCGCGCGCCCGGCGTTGGTTTCTTCGTGTGTGGCCACGCGGCTCACTCGAAGCTGCAGGCCTTTCGTGCCTGTGACGCTGACGCGGTCGCCGATCTGGAGAGGGTCGCTGCAGACGACTCGCCAGTTCTCGCCGCGGATTTCGGCATATATCATGCCGTCTTCCATTCCGACCACGGTGCCGAGTTCGCCGATCATGGCTTCGTGTCCGCTGACGGGCGCACTTCGGCGGCTGCGTATGGCGACCGTCCCGGCTCCGATGATGATGACAGCACTGGCAAAGCCGACGGAAACCAGGAAGGGAATGGACAACTCGTAATAGCGGGGAACGTCAGGCCCGGTCATGAACAGGCCTCCCAGGACGAAGGCGAGCAGCCCTCCTATTCCTAGCGCGCCGAATGAAGGCAGGAAGACTTCGCCGATCATCATGATGAGGCCGAACACCAGCAAGGCGACGCCCGCCCAGTTGACCGGCAGCATATGGAAACCGTAGAGTCCCAGCAGAAGACAGATCAGCCCGGCCACGCCAGGCAGCGCGGCCCCGGGGCTCATCATCTCGAAGAACAGGCCATAGACTCCGAGCATCATGAGTATGACGGCGAGTTGAGGATTGGCCAGGAAGGACAGCACTTCGGTCCGCCAATCCGGCGCGATGCGCTGTACCGCGGCCCCTTGCGTGGCCAGGGTGACCTTCGTGCCGTTGTCCAGAGTGATCTCGCGCCCGTCGATTTCGCCGAGCAGCGCATCGAGCGTGGGCGCCACGTATTCGACCACGCCGGCGTTGAGCGCTTCTGCCGCTGACATCGAGCGCGCGTTTCTGACCGCGTCTTCGGCGAAATCGGGATCCCGGCCGCGCAGCTCTGCCAGGCTGCGCAAGTAGGCCGCCGCGTCATTTGTCGCCTTGGCCGAGAGCGTATCCTGCTGCGATGGGCCCTTGCCGCCCGGCTTCTCGTCCTTCCCCTTGGGAGCGTCTGCCGGCTCATCGCGCCCTGGCATCCCTCCACCGATGGCCACGGGCGAAGCCGCGCCGAGGTTACTGGCCGGCGTCATGGCAGCCAGGTGGCTGGCATAAAGAATGAATGTACCGGCACTGGCGGCCCTGGCACCCCCGGGCGCCACATAGACCGCGATGGGAACGGTGGCCGTCAGCATGCGGCGGATAATGGCGCGCATGGATGCGTCGAGCCCGCCCGGCGTATCGAGCTCGATGATCAGCAACTGGGCACCCGAGGTTTCAGCGTTGCTAATGCCGCGGAGGATGAAGTCGGAGGTGGCGGGACTGATCGCCCCTTGGACCTCGAGCACGGCCACGGCGGAAGGCGCCTGCGCCCTGCCCTGACCGGAAACCACCAGCCCGCATGCAAGTACGAGCCACGACAGCCAGATCGTCAACGATTTGCCCATGTCGGCCTCCTGTGTCGGCGCAT
>JAEWFK010000063.1 GCA_023388835.1 Pseudomonadota bacterium
CCGGCTGACGTCCTTCGCTGAATTGCAGGCAGCCCAGGGGCAGGCTTCAAGCGCGGTCTGAAGGCTCCCGAAGCAGGACCAGGCCGCACAGCACGATGGGAATGGCGATCAGCATGTAACCGGCGGCGAAGCTGCCGGCTGTCTCACTGAGGAAGCCGAAGGCGGCAGGTAGCAGCACCACTCCGAAGAACGTCACCGACAGCGCACCGCCGGTAGCTGTGCCCGCCATCCCCGGCGGCGCCAGGCGCGCGACGGCGGCCAGGTAGACTCCGTTCCATCCGGTGGCGGATGCACCAAAACAGGTTACCAACGCCAGCACGATAGCAAGCGGCACATGCTCGCTGAGCAAGCCCGTAGCCACGGCGCTTGCCGCCATGATGCCGGACAGGACGATCAGCGTACGCGTCGCTCCCAGGAAGCGATCGGCCACATGCCCCCAGATGATCCGGCCCAGGACACCGCCCACTTGGGCGATCGAAAGGGCAATGCCCGCCGTGATGAGACTGTAGTGCAGCTCGGTATGGAGGTACGTCACGAGGTAACCCGCCAGGCACAGCTGAACGCCGGAAAAGACAAAGGATGTCGTCGCCAGACGCCGCAGGCTTGCCTGAGCGAGCACCATTCTCAGCGGCCGCAGCAGCCCCGCCAGGCGTATGGGGGAGTCAGGCACGCGATCGAGATCGTGGCCCCTGCGCAAAGGCTGGGCCACCCAGGCGCACAGCAAGCATAGCGCGGCGACCGAGGCCACTGCCGCAGCCGGGCCAGCCTTCAAGGCGAGCGGCGGCGCGACCGCCCCTGCCAGCATCCCCCCCAGCGGCACCCCGGTCTGCTTGATGGAAAACACCAAGCCGGCCCGGTGTGCCGGTGTACTGGCGGCGAGCAGGTGAGAGCTCGCCGGCGTAATGGGGCCATAACCCATGCCAATGAGTGCGGCGCCCAGAGCCACCGCCCAGACTGACGGTGCCAGCACGAGCAGCAGTCCCAGCATGCAGATCAGCAGGCCAAGCTGGCTCACGCGGATGGCACCGTAGCGACGCACGGCCTGGCCCGACATGAGACTGGCCAGCATGGCGCCGATGTAGACCAGCGCCACGTAGACGCCCAATAGGGAAACCGGAACGCCCAGCCGCTGTGCAAAGGCCGGCGCGACGGCCGGGATGGTCAACACCGCCATTGATACCATGGCCTGGATGGCCAGTGTCACGGTCAAGACCCGCCAGGTATCGGCGGGGGGCTGTACTGCTGCGTTCATGCGTCGTGCGCCTGCGTTCAGTGTTGCAATGGGGATCAGGACGCGGGCGGCGTACCGGCGCGGCTGAATCGCGCACAACCTTACTCCATTTTTTGTTCTTTCGTTGGAGCGGCCGGCCGCTGTGCCTGCTCATCTTTCGCTTGTTCCGGCACACGGCCTCGCCGGCCTGCTCGCGAGCCGTGCTCATTGGCATACACCCAAGTGAACTCGGCACCGAGCAGGAAGACCTGCGCGGCGTAATACACCCATATCAGGACGACCACCAACGAACCCGCGGCCGCATACGAAGAGGCAACCGTGCTCTTGCCTACATATAGGCCGATGAGCAGCTTGCCGATCTCGAACATGAGCGCCGTCACCAGCGCGCCTGTCCAGACATCCCTCCACGCCACTTCGGCCTGAGGCATGAACTTGTAGATCATGGCGAATAGCAGCACGAGAATGCCGAAAGACAGCGCCATGTTGAGTATCTGCAGGATCATCTCCCAGCCCGGCATCAGACCGCCGAGCCAGCCGCCCAGCGCAGACAATACGGTGCTGACGACCAGCGACACCAGCAGCAGGAAGGCAAGCGACAAAACCAGTCCAAAGGATAGTAGTCTTGATCGCAGCAGATTCCAGATACCCGACTTCTTGTCGCGCGCGGGAACCTTCCAGATCCGGTCCAGCGCGCTTTGCAGTTCCGCAAACACGGTGGTGGCGCCGACCACCAGTATCACGACGCTGGCGAGGGTCGCCACAATGCCCTGCTCCGGCTCCTCGGCACTGCTGCTCACCACCCCTTCAATGGCCAGCGCACCGTTCTGCCCCACCATGCCGCCAATCTGTCGGGTCAGCTCGCCTCGCACGGCCTCTTCACCCCAGAAAAAGCCAGCGATGCTGATCACGATCATGATCAAGGGTGCGAGGGAAAAAACGGTGTAGAAGGCAATCGCAGCGCCCATGCTGGAAGCGTAATCATCCAGCCAGGCCTGCACTGACTTCTTTGCCAGCGTGTAGAAGCGCTTGATATGCATGGGAGCTCCCGGTGACGTTGCGCATCACGCCCGGCCGGAGCTGCCGAAAGTCGGCCCCGGTCAGGGCATATGCGCCCGCCTTCTGGCAAACCTCATTCCCGCGCGGCTCCGCCCTGCTTGTTCATAGCCGCCATGCGCCGGCTGGCCGCCCAGAAACCACTGCAGAATACGGCGCTGCCCACCGTGCCCACAGCCAGCAGCAAGGCGCTATCGTAGAGCAACGGCGCCACAAAGCCCGAAACCAGTGAGAAGATCAGCATCTGGACGGTGCTCTGCAGCGATGAGGCAAGCCCGCGCATGCTGGGAAAAGTGTTCAGCGTGATGACCGTCATGCCCGGCAGCGCTATGGACATTCCCAGACCATAAATGAAGATCGGCACCACGGCCCAGGGAACGGCGGCAACAAAGAACAGGTTGTATCCGACGTTCAAGAAGGCCCCGGCGGCCATGGTGGAGAGCCCGATGCTGATCAGCCGCGCCGGGTCCATACGCGCAGCGGAGCGGGAACTGATGAGCGAACCGGAGACCATGCCGCCGATGAAGGGCAGGAACAACCAGCCGAAGGCGGTTTCCGGCAGCTTGAGTATGTCCATGACGAACTTCGCTGCGGACGCAATGTACAGACCAAAGCCCGAAAAGGCGAAGCCCACGCCGAGAATGGCCAGCAGGAACTGCACGTTGCGCACGGCGCGCCAATAATTCCGGAGAATTGCCCCCAGCCTCATGGGTTGGCGCGCCGAGGCGGACAAAGTCTCGGGCAGTGTCTTCCAGCTCGCCACGATCAGGACCAGCGTGAATACGCTGAGCATGGCAAAGATCGCCCGCCAGCCCACATAAGTGCTGAGATAGCCGCCCACGATAGGCGCGATCGCCGGAGCCAGGCTGAAGACCATGGCTATGTTCGCGAAGAGCCGTTGCGCCTCTGGTCCCTGGTAGCGGTCGCGCGCCAGCGCCTGCCCCACCACGCGTCCCGCACCGGCGGAGCACCCCTGCAGCCCCCGGAAGAACAGCAGCCAACCGTAGGAGGGCGCCAGCATGGAACCAATGGAGCCAATCGCAAACAGGAGCAGCGAGGCAATGATGACGGGGCGCCGGCCGAAGCTGTCCGAGAGGGTTCCCCAGAACAGACTCATACAGGCAAAGCTCATCAGATACACGCTGAGCGTGTGCTGCATCATGGCGTCTTCCACACCGAAATCGGTCGCAATCCTTTCGAAGGCGGGGAGATAGGTGTCGATTGCGAAGGGCCCCAACATCGCAAGGCCAGCGAGCATCAGGGTCAGCGTACGGATATTTGGCATGAAGAGAATGAGGTGCGGCGGCCCGCCCTGATCGGGCGGAACGGCCTTTGATGTTAGCACGCAGCAAATACGGCCTTAAGGTGTTCCACCATGCAATGCACGGCGAGCGGCACCTTCGGAGAGAAGGGCCGGATGGCGAGAATGTGCGTGCCGAAGTACCCCTGGACCGTCCATTGGGGGAGCACTCTGGCCAGGTTCCGCGCCGCCGGGTCACGCAGGCTGAAGTCAGGCAACAGGCCCACGCCGCCGCCCGACAGAATGACATCGCGCAGCACTTCACTGTTGTTGGCGGTGAAGGTGCCACGGACATCCACCTGCACCTGTTCCCCGGGCTCGGCCATGTGCTGGAACACCAGCTTGCGCGGGCTGCCCGTATACAGCACACAGTCATGCGCCGCGAGCTCGGTCGGATGTGCCGGCACCCCCCGGCGCTCGAGGTAGGACTCACTGGCCACGAAGAGAGACTCGCTGCGTGCCAGTTCCCAAGCCACATAATCATCCGGCACGTGGCGCGCATGCCGTATCGCCAGATCAAAGCCTTCATGCGCCAGATTCACCAGCCGGTCCGTCAGTTCCAGTTCCAGGCGGACTTCCGGGTAGCGATGCAGGAAGGCGCCCAGCGTCGGGCTCACATACTGCCGCCCGAGGGCGACCGGGGCCGTGATGCGCAGATTGCCTCGGGGCGCTCCCGTCAGATCATGTACGGCATGGAAGCTGGAAGCGATCTGCGCGTAGGCGGGCGCGATGTCGTCCACCAGCTGCCGCCCTGCTTCGGTAAGCGTCACCTGGCGCGTTGATCGCCGAACCAAGGGCACTCCTACCATGCGTTCCAGCGCAGCGATACGCATGCTGGCCGACGAACGGGAGATGGCAAGCCGCTCTGCCGCGGCGGCGAAACTGCGGGTTTCCGCCAGAACCGTGAGCAGGTGCATGTCGGAAAAGGGCGCGACGGATGAGGTCATCATGGTTTCTCTCAAGGGATAGCGGCGGGTTCGGAGAATCCGGGCGCGGCGGGTGTGACATAACCAACGACACTCGCTCCCTCGATTCGTCGAAAATATTGAACACTGTATTGAGCTTCACCCGGTAGATGCAAGCCCTGGCGCGCCATAGACTGTGGACACACAGACGGCCGCAACTGCTTGCGGCGAACATCGAATCGGAGATTTACATGGGAAACCCTGCAGAGCACACCGGCCTGGCCGGCATCGGTCACTGGATCGGAGGCAAGATCGACGGGCTGTCTTCGCCACGCAGCAGCCAGGTTTACAACCCGGCCACGGGTCAGGTCACGGGCTCAGTGGCCCTGGCCGGCGCCGCCGACGTTGATTCGGCCGTTCGTGCCGCCAAGGCCGCCTTCCCCGCCTGGGCGGACACACCGCCCATTCGCCGGGCACGCGTGATGTTCCGTTTCCTTGAGCTGCTCAATACACACAAGGACGACCTTGCCCGTGCCATCACGCTCGAGCACGGCAAGGTGTTCACCGATGCACAGGGCGAAGTGACGCGCGGCATCGAGATTGTGGAATTTGCCTGCGGCATTCCGCAATTGCTGAAGTCCGACTACACCGACCAGGTCTCCACCGGGATCGACAACTGGACCCTGCGCCAACCCTTGGGTGTGGTGGCGGGCGTCACCCCCTTCAACTTCCCGGCCATGGTGCCGCTGTGGATGTTCCCGATCGCCATCGCCGCAGGCAACTGCTTCATTCTCAAGCCCAGCCCCATCGATCCGTCCGCCTCTCTATTGATGGCCGAACTGCTGCAGCAAGCGGGACTGCCGGACGGCGTGTTCAACGTGGTTCAGGGCGACAAGGAAGCGGTGGACGCCATCCTGACCCACCCGGAAATCAAGGCGGTGTCTTTCGTGGGTTCCACCCCTATTGCCAATTACATCTACGAGACAGGCGCCCGCCACGGCAAGCGTGTGCAGGCGCTGGGCGGCGCCAAGAACCATATGGTCGTCATGCCCGATGCCGACCTGGATCAAGTCGCCGACGCACTGATCGGCGCGGGCTATGGCTCCGCCGGCGAACGCTGCATGGCGATTTCGGTAGCTGTACTGGTCGGGGATGTGGGTGATCGTCTGGTGCCGGTGCTGGCTGACCGCGCCCGGACGCTCAAGGTCAAGAACGGCCTGGAACTGGATGCCGAGATGGGGCCCATCGTGCACGCGGGCGCCATGGAGCGCATCAATGGCTATATCGAACAGGGCGTCAAGGAAGGCGCCACGTTGGTGGCCGACGGGCGGGACTTCGACGCATCAACGACCGGCGAAGGCTGTGAGCAAGGCTTCTGGATGGGCGGCACGCTGTTCGATCATGTGACGCCCGACATGCGGATCTATCAGGAAGAAATCTTCGGACCGGTGTTGTCCTGCGTGCGTGTGGCGAGTTTCGGCGAGGCGGTGGACCTGATCAACGCTCACCAATACGCCAATGGCGTCAGCCTCTTCACCCGCGACGGCGGCATTTCCCGTGAGTTCAGCCGCCGTATCGAAGTCGGAATGGTGGGCGTGAACGTGCCGATTCCTGTCCCTATGGCATGGCATGGCTTTGGCGGCTGGAAGAACAGCCTGTTCGGCGATTGCCATGCCTATGGCGAAGAAGGCGTGCGCTTCTATACTCGCCAGAAGAGCGTGATGCAGCGCTGGCCGGACAGCATCGCGAAAGGCGCCGAATTCGCGATGCCGACCGCCAAGTAGGCTTAGTCCGAACCCAGATTGAGATTCAAGGGCTGGCGCTTTTCCACATTCCATTTCAGCAAGGCCGCGGAACGATATATACCGTGTGCGAACTTGCCGTAAGGCATGGTCAGGAAAAGCGCCATCACCGTGCCCAGGTGAACCGCCAGCAGGACCCCCATCCAGGAAGTATCCCGGAACACCATCAGCACCAGGCCGGTCAGGCTGATGAAGAACAGCAAGGCGATGAAACCGAGATCCATGGGTCGTTGCGCCATGTCGCCATGCAGGGGGTGGCGCCGCAGATTCAGCCAGAACAGGCCGGCGGGCCCGACCAGCAGGCCGATACCACCCACCGTGCCCAGCACCACGGGCAGGCTGGTGTAGTCATACGGTGCCTGCCAGCCGAATAGATAGTGATAAAGCGTGGCGACGCTCGTGGCAGCAAAGCACAGCATGAAGCCGTAGAAGGTGAAATGGTGGAAGCGCCGGCGCCAGAGCGTGAAGGCGTCGTCTTCGTTGTTGCACCCCTTGCCGTGCCCGCCGTCCAGGTATTTCAGCGTGAGTACGTCGGAAGCAGCTTCCGTGATGGCGGCCCCGCTGCGCGGGCCCGGCACCGATTGCCGCCAGAAGCGGGCGACGCCCATGCCAAGGGCCAGCACAGCGAACAGGAATACGGCGCCGAACATCACCACCAACATGTTGTGCGGGAAGATGGCGTAGAAATCACCCGCCAGCGGCGCATGCAGCAGCGAGCCGGTCATGGCGACGGCCAGCACCAGGAACAGCGCCAGCGCGGCGGCCAGCGCGAGCGAGACCGCCAGCCCATTTCGCTTGTATAGCGAACCCAGTGAGGGCGGCCATGCGAATTCCTGATAGGTCTGGGCCCGCACCTTGGCCATGGCCTGCGGCACGTTGACCATGAAGTCATGGGGCGGTGCATACTGACAGGCATGCAGACAGTCGCCGCAATTATGGCAAAGGTTGGCCATGTAATTGATGTCCGCCTTATTGAATTCCAGGCGACGCGTCATGGCCGGAAAGACCGCGCAAAAGCCTTCGCAATAGCGACAGGCATTGCAGATCTGCAGAATACGCGCGACCTCGGCTTCATCGCCGGTCAACAACGCCTGCGAGGCCGATCCATTGCACATACCGCCCGGCGGCAAGGCGGGAGCCGGCATGCCATCTGCAGCACGTACCACGGGCCGGGCTTCCACTTGCGCGTTCGCGTCTTTGATCAATGCATCAAGCGACATGGCGCTGTTCTCCCTGAAGATGCTTGTATTCCCCCTTGGCGGCCGACGCGGCGCGGTCGCCCGCGATTCGGCCGAAGACGGTGCCGATCGACATGCCGACACCGGCTGTATATCCCTTGCCCAACACATTGCCGGCCATCATTTCGCCCGCGACGAACAAGTTTCGGCTGGGTTCGCCCCCGAAATGCACGACGGCGTGCTCGTTCACCTTCAATCCCAGATAGGTGAAAGTGATGCCTGGGCGCAGCGGATAGGCATAGAAAGGCCCCGTGTCCAAGGGCCTCGCCCAATGTGTCTTCTCGATCGCGAGGCCGGCGGTATGGCAGTCGTCGAGCCGCGTGTGATCAAAGGTGCCTGCCACGCAGGCCTGATTGAAGTCGGTCACCGTCTTCATGAAAGTCGGGACATCGACTTCGATCTTCCGCGCCAGCTCTTCCAGAGTGTCAGCTTGTGTGCCTGGAAAAACGGGCGGCATGAACCGGCCCACCGCCTTGGAATCGATGATGGACCAAGCAAGCTGGCCGGGCTGCATCGCCACTAGACGACCCCAGATGGCATAGCGCTTGGGCCAGAAGTCCTCGCCTTCGTCATAGAACCGCTCAGCGTCCCGGTTGACGACCACGCCCAGCGACACGCAGTCGATACGGGTGCAGATACCGCCGTCGTACAAGGGCGCCCGGGCGTCGATGGCTACACAGTGCGACTGCGAAGGATCGCCGATGATGTCGGCGCCGGCTTCCATCATGTAGCGCAGCAGTACACCCTGATTAAAGCGCGTTCCGCGAATCAGGAAGTTGTCCGCCGGCCATTCGCCCCGCTCGTTCTGCCCCCAGGCTTCGCGCAGCCACTCTCGGTTGGATTCGAAACCGCCGGCAGCCAGGACACAGGAGCGCGCCTCGATGCGTTCGCCATTGCGTAGCCGCGCGGCAATGAATCGCCCGTCTTCCACTTCGATTTCATCGACGGGGGCCTCGTAGCGCACCTGTACCCCCAGCGCCTCGGCACTGCGGAAGTACGCATTGACCAGCGCCTTGCCTCCGCCCATGAAGAAGGCATTGGTGCGTGCCACGTGCAGCGCGCCGGAAAGCGGGTTCTGAAAGTTGACGCCGTGCTTGCGCATCCAGCCGCGGCACGTGGCGGTTTCGCGGATCACCATGCGGGCCAGCTTTTCATTGGTGAGGCCGCCGGTCACCTTGAGCAGGTCTTGCCAGTATTCCTCTTCGGGATAGGCCTCGACCAGCACGTCTTGTGGCTCGTCATGCATGCACCGCAAGTTACGCGTGTGCGCGGAATTGCCCCCGCGCCATTCCTTGGGCGCAGATTCCAGAAGCAGCACGCTGGCGCCCGCCTCGCGGGCGGTCAGCGCGGCACATAGCGCAGCGTTTCCGCCCCCTATGACCAAAACATCGTATGTCGGAGCTTGGCTCACGATCTTCTCCAGTTCAACAGCGCGTCGGCCTCCGTCTCTTTACGGAAACCACTAATGCATCCAATTGCATACAAACACATGTTATTCCATTAGACTGTCTCAGAACAAGTCGATGTCAGGATAAACTGAAGGTTTTGGACAACGTGGAGCGCAGCATGGACGATCTGGAAACGGGCCTGCGGCGTGGCGTATCACGCGGCGATCAGGCCTATCGGTTCATCGTGGACGGAATCCAGTCGGGCCGGCTTCCGCCGGGTACCCGCCTTCGTGAAATCGAGATGGCCGAGATGACCGGTCTCAGCCGCACCCCTGTACGTGAAGCGCTGAGCCGCCTTCAGCTTGAAGGCCTGCTCACGATCGACGCTGCACGGGGCCTTATCGTCACCGAGCTGGACTACTCAATGACCAGTGAGCTCTACGCAATGCGCGAAGTGCTGGAAGGCACGGCGGCGCGTCTGGCGGCGCGGCACGCCTCCGATGTTGAAATCGACTTTCTGCGCGAAATCAACGCCCGTGATGCCAAGCTCACCGCGCCTGATGCGCTGGCCGCCAACAACCGCCTGTTTCACGAAACGCTTTATCGCTGCGCGCACAATCGATATCTGGTCAAGACGCTCAACACCCTGCAGGAATCGATGATGCTGTTGGGTCCCACCACCCTGGCTGCGACAGGGCGCGCGGAAACCTCACGCACGGAACATGGCGCCATCGTTGAAGCTCTGGCACGACGAGATTCCGACGCAGCCGAGAAGGCGGCCCGGGCCCATATCAGCACCGCCTATCGCATTCGCCTCGATCAGCTGTTCGATACGAGAACGAATCTGATCACACCGAATCTGGACACCGAAAGAGCGCAGATCGAGTCTTGACGAGCGGGCGAATCGCCCCCACCTGATAGAACCACGCCCGCCGTTGCGCCGGCGTTTTCCCACGATTCAGGAGCCCCGAATGTCCATACAGAACCTGCTTCAGCAGATCATGCAGTCCGGCAAGGGGCTCGCGCACGACGCGGGTTCCGCACTCAACAAGCAGTCGATTCAGCAAAGTCCGCTAGGCGGCTTTGGCGGCGGCGCCCTGATGGGCGGTGCGCTGGGGATGCTGCTCGGCAACAAAAAATTCCGCAAGATGGGCGGCAACATTGCCGGCTACGGCGGCGCGGCGGCGCTCGGCGCCCTCGCGCTCAAGACTTATCAGGATTGGCAGAATCGGCAGTCCGACCCTTCAGCAGCTGGCGCGACCACGGGGAGCGCTCCCGTGCAGGCACCCCCTTTACGTCTGACCGAAACAGCCACCCCGCTGATGGAGCACCACAGCCGCGCCATGCTTGCGGCCATGATTGCCGCCGCGAAGGCCGACGGGCATATTGGTCCGGACGAAAAGGCACTCATCGAAGCCGAACTTCAACGGCTGTCGCCCGACGCCGCCGATCACCGATGGGTCCACGCTGAACTGGAAAAGCCCGCGGACCCCGCCGGCATTGCCGCCTTGGCGCAATCGCCGGAAATGGCGGCCGAGATCTACCTGGCCAGCCTGCTGGTCACCGAACAGGATAGCTTCATGGAACGCGCCTACCTCGATGAACTGGCCCGTGCCCTGCAGCTGGACCCTTCATTAAAGGCGGAACTCGAAGCCAGTGCCCAACAGGCCGCCGCCTGAGACCTAGGAGCCCCTGCCGGCGGCCCGGCCCCCCTCCGTTTGACACGGTGAACGTGGAAGCACGATAATCGCTGCAGTATGCTTAATGCGAATTAATCCCATTTACATTCTGCGCGGTCTGCCCCCGATTTTTCGGCCTGTCCGCCAGCACCGCTTCCACGCTCACATCATGTCCTTTACTTCTTCATCGGCTGCGCCGCAGTCCGGGCGCCGCACGTTTCTTGCCGCACTCTCCGCTCTTGTCGCGACAACAGGCCTCCTCGTTTCGACGCCCGGCCACTCGGCTCAAAAGACGCTGGATACCGCGTTCGGCCCGGTGGTCGTGAATCCGGATCCTCAGCGTGTCATCACTCTGGATGAAGGAGCCCTCGATACGGTTCTCGCCCTCGGCATGCAGCCGGTCGGCAGCGTGGCGGCCCGCGGCGGTAAGGAATTACCCACCTATCTTCAGCCACACGCCAAGAACGTCGCCATCGTGGGTGCGACGCGCGAGCCAAACCTGGAGGCGATTCTCTCCCAGCGCCCCGACTTGATTCTGGCTCCCGTGGGGCTGGAGAAGCGTGTTTACGATGTGCTGTCCAAAATGGCGCCCACCATCGTGCCCAACGTGCCCAGCACCGCTCCGTGGCAGCAACGCAATGCCCTGTTCGTAGCCGCCTTGGGCAAAGAAGACGAAATGGCGAATCGGCTGGCACAGGTCGAAGAGCGCATCGTATCGTTGCGCGGCCGTGTCGAGCCGGGGAAGACGTTCTCGGTGGTCCGATGGAATCCCCAAGGGCCCATGGCGATGTCGAGCAAGCTGATCACCGGGCAGATACTCACGGCGCTCGGCATGCGTGGCACGGAGCTGGCGGCAGGCCTGGGCGAGCGCCCACATAGCGACATTCTCAGTCTGGAGAACCTGGGCGGCGTGGATGCAGACTGGATGTTCATCGCGACCTTGAATGAGCAGGGCGAAGCCACGCTGGAAGCAGCGCGCAAGCAGCCCGCCTTCAACCGCCTGAACGCCGTGCGCAATGGTCGCGCCGTCACGGTGGACGGCCAGGTGTGGTCTAGCGGCACCGGTGTGCTCGCCGCTGAAAGCATGCTCGACGATATCGAAAGACTGCTTGTGAAGTGATGTCCAGCAAGCCCGCGCGTATGCAGTTGCGCAGGATGGCCGTCGTGTGCGCCGTGCCGGTCGGCCTGCTGGTGCTGGCCAGCATGTTGTTGGGCGCGGGTAGCCTCACCGCGGGTGAATCGCTACAAGCGCTCTTCGGCCACGGCAGCGAAGAGCATTTGTTCATCGTCCATGAACTGCGCTGGCCGCGGACCTTGCTGGCCATTGTCGTGGGCATAGCGTTGGGGGCGGCCGGCACGGTGATGCAAGCGGCGACCCGCAATCCTCTGGCAGAGCCCGGCTTGCTTGGAGTGAGCGCCGGCGCGTCGTTCGCCGTGGTGCTTGCCATCTACTATGGCGCTGATACGGTGGGCGTTCATTTCGGCATCGCCATTGGGGGTGCCCTGGCTGGCTGCATGCTCGTACTGCTCACCACGGGAATGCGCGGTACCGGTAACGATCCTGTCCGTCTGGTGCTGGCGGGCGCTGCGTTCTCGAGCATCCTGGTCGCCGTCACCACCCTGATCCTGCTGCATGACCAACGCACCGCAGACGAAATCCGCTTCTGGGTCGTGGGCGCGCTGGGCGGCCGCCCGGCGGCGAACCTGCTTTGGGCGCTGCCCGGGATCAGTCTCGGGCTTGCCATGGTGGGCGCCACCGCGGCGGCACTGGCCGCGCTTTCCCTAGGTGAAAAGGTGGCAATGGGTCTTGGACATCGGCCGATCTTCACACGCATTCTGGCCATGGCGGGGGTCGCGGTGCTCGTTGGAACCGCCACCGCCGCTGCGGGGCCCATCGCCTTTGCCGGGCTCATCGTCCCTTATTTCGCCCGGCGCCTGGTCGGACCCGACGTGCGCAGAGCGCTGCCCATTGCAATGATCCTCGGCCCGGCGGTGCTGCTGTTTTGCGATATTCTTTCACGGCTCGCCGTGCGCCCGTACGAACTGCCCATCGGTGTCGTGACCGCCTGCATTGGCGCGCCCGTCCTGATCGCCGTCGTACGCAGCCAGCGGCTGCCACGCCTATGACCATAACCGCTACTCCCGAAGCGCCGCGCGGCTACTGGCTGCTTCAGGCGGCTGGCGCGTCCTTGCTGGTGCATCGGCGCGGCGCCTGGGCCGGGTTGGCGCTGATTGCCGTCATTTTTCTCGTTGCCATAGGCAGCCTGTCGTTCGGTACACCTACGCTGCCTTTATCGGGCGTGCTGACCGCCCTGACGGGCTCGGGCGATCCGATCCATGCCTTCATGCTTCAGGAATTGCGCCTGCCTCGTGTGACGGCCGGCCTGTTGAGTGGGGCTGCATTGGGCATCGGCGGGTGCCTGCTTCAGACTTTGGCCCGCAATCGGCTCGCTACGCCCGGCATCATCGGTATTGACGACGGAGCCACCGCTTTCGCCGTGGCTTCGATAGTCGCCATTCCCACCAGTCTCGCACCGCCCATGCTGGCGCTCATTGGGGCGGCCACCGCGGCGGCATTGGCGTTCGGCCTGGGCGGCGGCGGCTCCCGCGGCTACCGCTTCATCGTGGTGGGCATCGCGGTTGGCGCTCTGTTTGGGGCTTTGACGAACTTCATGTTGGCGCGTACCAATATCGATAGCGCGAACCTGGCCTATCCGTGGACCGTGGGCAGTCTGAATGCGCGCGCGCCCTCCACTGTGATCATGCTCGCAGCCTGCTTGGCCGTGTGCCTGCCGGCGGCAAAAATGCTGGGCCGCGACCTTCAGTTGCTGCGTTTTTCGGACCACGTGGCCGTCAGCCTGGGCACGCGAGTCAAACGTACCCGGTTGGCGATCCTGGTGGTCACGGTGCTTCTTACGGCCGCCGCCGTCGCGGTCGCCGGGCCGGTGGGCCTGGTGTCGCTGGCTGCACCCGAGATCGCTCGCCACCTCACGGGGCATCGCGGTGTACCAGTGATCAATTCCGCGCTGGCGGGCGCCCTGCTCATGATCGCCGCCGACTGGACAGGCCGCACCGCCTTCGCCCCCATCGAAATTCCGGTGGGCGTGATTACGGCCATCGTCGGCGGCCCCTACCTATTATGGATACTCTTGCGCGAACCGCGACGGACGGGATGATGAAGGACGATACCCGCATGGCGGCCCCTCACTCGGCTACGGCCACGACACTCGGCACCCGCGATCTGACACTGGGCTACGGCGAACGCCGCATCGTTGATCAACTGACGGTCGAGATCCCGCCTTCACAAATAACGGCTATCGTCGGCCCCAACGGTTGCGGTAAATCGACGCTATTGGCGGGCCTCGCCCGTATTCTCGCGCCCAGACAGGGAACCGTTCTGCTCGACGGCCGCGCCATCAGCAGCCTGTCGACCCGGGAAGTGGCCCATAAACTGGCGCTGTTGCCGCAGGATGCCAGCGCACCGGACGGGCTGACTGTAGAGGAGCTGATTCAGTTCGGCCGCCAGCCCTATCGAGGACTGATGCGTCAATGGTCGCCGCAGGACGCCGCCATCGTCAGGACCGCCATGCGGGCCACCCAGCTGGAGCCGCTCGCCGAACGTTCGCTGGATTCGCTTTCAGGCGGGCAGCGGCAACGCGCGTGGATCGCCATGACGGTGGCACAGGACACGCCCCTGCTGCTGCTTGACGAGCCGACCTCCGCGCTGGATCTGGGCCACCAGATCGAGGTGCTGGAACTCATACGCGAGCTCGCGCAAAAGGGAAAAACGGTGGTGATGGTGATTCACGACCTGCCCAGCGCCTGCCGTTACGCCGACCACATCATCGCCATGCGCGACGGACAGATCATTGCGGAAGGCCGCCCCGCGGCCGTGGTGACCGAAGCGCTGGTCGAAGCTTTGTACGGCGTGCGCTGCACCCTGCTGCATGAGCCCGGCACCGGCGCTCCGCTTATCGTGAACCCGAAGTCTGTCCGGCACGATGCCGACTGAAGAGCCGGCAGCCGCGCCTATAGGGCTCAGTCGGCCTGCGCGGCCTTGGACAGCCTCTCCTCGAGCGCATCGGCCGGCACTGCGCCGTTCACTCGGGAACCATCCGCAAAGAAAATCGCCGGCGTTCCGGTGACCATCAGTTCGCGGCCGAGAGTCAGATTCGCCTCGATAGGCGTCTGGCATTCGGCGGTGGGCGCGCTCTTGCCTTCGAGCATCCATTGCTGCCATGCCGCGGCGCTGTCGGACGCGCACCAGATGTTGCGCGACCGCACGTGGGAATCGGGCGAAAGTATGGGGAACAAGAAGGTATAGACGGTGATGTTGTCCACGCCTGTCAGGGTTTTGTGGAACAGCTTGCAATAACCGCAGTTCGGGTCTTCGAAGACGGCAATGCGCCGGCTGCCATCACCCCTTACTTGCTTGATGGCGTTTTCCAGCGGCAAGGTATCGAAATCGACTTCCGAAAGCTTTGCGATGCGTTGCGCGGTGAGATCGCTGCGCGTCTTGGCGTCGATCAGCGAGCCTTGCAGCACATACTCGACCTTGCCATCGACATAGAGCAGGTCGGTACCAATACGGATTTCAAACAGGCCGGGGAAGGGAGTCGGAGACACTTCTGAAATGTCCAGCCCCGGGAAGCGCTGTTCGAAGCCCTTCCGCACCTGCTCCGTGGAAACCACGACCGTGCCCTCCTCGGCATTCCCCGAGGTGGACAGCACCCTGTCGTGCGCATGGGCCGCAGGCGACGCAGCCAGGAAGGCCATCAGCCCGCCAAGAAGAACGCTGCGAAACTTGATACGAGAGGACATACATGCTCCTGATGATGGGCGGAGCGGCGGCCTGCACTAGCCTGCGGCGCCGCCTATGAGAAATCGTTTGATCATGGGCAGGCGGTCGACCGCCTGCATGCCGAGGTTGCGCAGGGCGATCACCGGCGCCGGCTGGGCGGCAAAGAGCCGCTGCAGGCCGTCGGTGGCTGCGCTCATCGCCATGAGCGGCTGCGCACGGGAACGGCGATAACGGTTCAATACGCGCTCGTCTCCGACGGAACGGAAGGACTCTTTGGTGGCCAATATGCGGAGCAGATCCTGCACATCGCCCAGCCCGAGATTAAGGCCCTGGCCTGCCAGCGGATGCACGCGGTGCGCGGCATCGCTCACCAGCGCCACCCCCGGCGCCACCATGCCGCTGCGTTCAAGAAACAAGGGAAAGGGGAAGGGCGTGCTGCGCAAGCGCAGGCGCCCCAGCCGCCCGCCCGTAACGGCCGCCAGCCGGCTTTCAAGGAAATCGGCCCTGGCCGTGGATTCCAGGGCCATGAATTCCTTGGCAGCCTGTTCGCGCAGGGACCATACCATGGAGACCTGGGGGCCAGCCGCAGTCTCGGGCATGGGCAGAAGGGCAAGAATCGAATCGCCCGTGAACCATTGCACGGCGACATTCTGATGGGGCAGTTCGGCATCGAGATGCGCCACGACGCCCGTATCACCGTAAGGCCGGGACTCATGGAAGATGCCCGCGTGCTGACGTACCGGGGAACGCGCGCCGTCTGCCCCCACCAGCAAGTCGAAGGGGATTCTTCGGCCGCTGTCGGTCAGGGCGACCCGCCCTTCCAGACCGGTCAATTTTTCCTGCCACCAGCGCACGCCGTAGACTTGTATAGCTTGCTGCAGCACGCGTTCCATTTCGCCGGACTCGATAATCCAGGCCAGGGTGTTTTGGGTCGCTTGCCAGGCATGGAGCGTCACCAGGCCGCCGGTGTCGCCGTGCACCTCCATGGACTCCACAGGCGTCACGCGGCTGGCGTTCATCAGCCGCCAGACGCCGAGCTCTTCAAGAAAGCGGCGGCTGGCCAGCGAAATCGCGTACACGCGTGGGTGATAGTCATCTTGAGCGAGCGTGGGCAAGGCCACAGGCGGGCCCAATAGCGTCGCATCGAATCCTTTACGCGCCAAGCCCAGGGCCATGGCCAGCCCGGCGATGCCACTACCGCATACCAGTATTTCCTGCTTGTTCATCGTGCCGAGGGAGCTCCCGCCTGCTTGGGCCACAAGACCCACATTTCACCGCTCTGCTTCATGCGGCCCGCCAGTGCGCCGGCCTCATCGCCATACCCCCAGAAGAAATCGGTTCGGGCCGCCCCTTTGATGGCCGCGCCGGTATCCTGGGCGAAGACCAGACGCCGCAGGGGTTGGCTGCTGGCGGGCTGGGTGGTGGAAAGATAGACCGGCGTACCGAGCGGCACGAAGCGTGTATCGACCGCCACAGCCCGTTGAGTCGCCAGCGGGATCCCGTAGGCGCCCTTGGGGCCGAGGTCCGCATCGGCCACCCGCTCTTCGCGGAAAAACACCATGGCCGGATTGGCATTGAGCATTTCCTGTACCCGTGCAGGGTTGCGCTGCGCCCAGGCCTTGATGTTCTGCATGGACGTCTGGGCCAGCGGCAGCTCTCCCTTATCGGCAAGCCATTTTCCGATCGAAGCGTAGGGCCTTCCGTTGTGATCGGCGTAGGCCAGGCGGATGACTTCGCCATTCGGCAGCTGCGCGCGGCCGGAGCCCTGTATCTGAAGAAAGAAGGCTTCGACGGGATCATCGACCCATACGATGGCGGCGGGTTGACGATTCTCGGACGCGGCGATCTGCGCACGTGTGTCATAGGGAACCACACGCTTGCCATCCAGCTTGCCGCGGATGCGCTTGCCGGCCAATTCCGGATAGACGGTGCCCAGATCGATGGTCAGCAGATCGGCAGGCGGCTCATAGAGCGGCCATTGATAGGCGCCTGCGGACTTGCGGGCGGCGCGCACCAGGGGCTCGTAGTAGCCGGTGACCGTATTTCTGGCCGGCTCGCCGCGTTCATTGAGCAGGCGCCAGGGTTGCAGGTGCTGTTCGATGAAGGCGCGGATATCCGCTGAACTTTGTGGCTGCGACGACGCCGCTGCGGCGCACACCGGTTGCCAGGCGCGCGGCGTGGCGCGGGCCTGCTGAACTTGCGAGCCGCCCGTCGGCCGCATGAGTCCCTTGCAGTTATTGATGAACACCGGCCACAGGCGAGAGAGGTCGTCTTCGCTCCAGGAAGGCAAGGCGCCCCAGCCGACGGGAACGAAGCGGCCGTCGAGCTTGCGTTCAGCGCTGTCTTGCATGGAAGCCAGCGGCGGGACCTTCAAGGCTTGTTCGGAGATATCGGCTTCAGGACCCGACACGCCGGCACCCTGTTCGCCGACATCGACGGAGGCGCAGGATGCCAACAACACCGTAACGGCCGAAACGACGAAGAGCCTTGGCAGGCGGATAGGCTGCCGGGCAAGGAGTCGGAGATTAAACTGCAATACACTCATCTTTGCCGCCATTCCTTTTATCGTTCCTTTGCCATGATCCTGCCAGACATCTGTATCGCGCCCAGCCTGCTTTCCGCCGATTTCTCCCGCCTTGGAGAAGAAGTCCGCAATGTCGTCGATGCGGGCGCGGACTGGATCCACTTCGATGTGATGGACAACCATTACGTTCCCAACCTGACGATCGGACCCATGGTGTGCGAAGCGATACGCCCCCACACCAAGGCCCCGATCGATGTTCACCTGATGGTTGAACCGGTCGACGCCATTATCCCGCAATTCGCCAAGGCCGGCGCCAACATCATCACCTTCCATCCGGAAGCCTCACGGCACCCCGACCGCACGCTGGCGCTGATACGCGATCACGGCTGTCGGGCCGGCCTGGTGTTCAACCCGGCCACTCCACTGAACTGGATGGATCACGTGATGGACAAGCTCGATCTCGTCCTGCTGATGTCCGTCAACCCGGGTTTCGGCGGTCAGCAGTTCATTCCGCACACGCTCGAGAAACTGCGTGAAGCCCGAAAGCGCATCGACGCCTGGGTCCAGGCGGGCGGCCAGCCTATCCGGCTGGAAGTGGACGGCGGAGTGAAGGTCGACAACATTGGCGCCATCCATGGGGCGGGGGCCGACACCTTTGTCGCGGGCTCAGCCGTCTTCGGAGCGCCCGACTACCGCGAGGTCATCAGCGCCATGCGCGCCCAAATCGCGAAAGCCCAAGGGCGATCGGCCTGAGAACCGGCGCTCGGGCTGCGCCCCTTCGGCTTCCCGCGGGGCCCGCCTTCTTCCCATTTACAGTGCCATGACATCCGAGCCCTTTACCGATCCATTGCCTTTCCGCGCCGTCCTTATTGATCTGGACGGCACTTTGCTGGATACCATTCCCGATCTCAGTGCCGCCGCCAACGCCATGCTGGAAGAGCTGGGCGCCACAGCACTGCCTTCGGAGCTCATCGCGACCTTCGTAGGCAAAGGCACAGAGCATCTCGTGAAACGCTGCCTTTCCGACGAAGGCGTGAACCTGCCTTCAGACGCCGCGGATGTCGCACAGGCGCTGGCCGTCTTCAACAGACACTACCATTCGGTGAACGGTCGCGCATCACGCATCTACCCGGGAGTGCTCGAAGGGTTGGCCGAGTTCCGCAACCATGGCGCGGCGTTGGCTGTGGTCACCAACAAGCCCGCCGAGTTCACGCTACCGCTCCTTGAGCGCTGCGGCCTCGCTGAATGGTTCAGCATGGTGGTGTGCGGCGACACCTGTCCGCGCAAGAAGCCCGACCCCATGCCCCTGCTTCATGCTTGCGAGCGCCTGGGCTGCCCGCCCGAGTATGCGCTTGCCATCGGCGACTCGGTGAACGACGCGCTGGCCGCCCGCGCCGCCGGCATCACCGTACTGGCCGTGCCCTATGGTTACAACGAAGGGCTCGATATACGCACGCTGGACATTGATGGTATAGTCAGCGGAATCGACGAAGCTGCCGCGAGGTCCAAGCGCCGGCTCGCCGTCAACACGAAAGCAAGCGAACAATGAACTCTCTTCGCAACCCGCACACCGCTCCCGGCGCCTATTGGCGCTGGTGGCGTTTGTCTTCCGGGTCGCGGTGAAACATACCGGCGCCCACGACCGAGTCGTGGTTCGCCGGCCAGCAAGCAAAGCAGCCCGGTAACCAGAAATGGCCGGGCTTTCGTTTTTTCTGTCCCGGCTTTCAGACTCCATCAAGAGGCCCCATGACAGAAATCGAATTCAACGCCCTGGCCGCACAAGGCTACAACCGCATACCGCTGATCGCGGAAACCTATGCGGACCTGGATACCCCGCTGGCCATCTACCTGAAGCTCGCCCACAGCGGCCCGGAAGGCGGCCGCAACAGCTGCCTGCTCGAATCGGTGGTGGGGGGCGAGCGATTCGGCCGCTACTCCTTCATCGGGCTTCCGGCAAAGACAGTGATTCGTTCCCGCGGGACCCGGACCGAAGTCGCGCACCGGGGCAAGATCGTGGAAACCCACGAAGGCGACCCGCTGGCCTTCATCGAAGCCTTTCAGAACCGGTTCAAAGTGGCGCTGCGCCCGGGCATGCCGCGCTTTGCGGGCGGTTTCGCCGGCTACTTCGGCTACGATACGGTGCGCCACATGGAACCCCGGCTCGGCCCGGCGACCAAGCCTTTTCCTGCCGGGCAGGACGACGGCACGCCCGACATCATGCTGCTGCAGATCGATGAACTCGTCATCGTCGACAACCTGGCCGGGCGCACTTACATTCTGGTCTACGCCGACCCGGCCGAGCCCGAAGCCTATGCTCAGGCCAAGCGGCGCCAGAAGCAGTTGCGCGAAAAACTGCGCACGCCGCTGACCATCCCCTATGCCTATGCCAGCATGCAGACGCAGGAACGCCGCGACTTCGCGAAAGAAGACTACATCGCCGCCGTGCTCAAGGCCAAGGAATACATTGCCGCGGGCGACCTCATGCAAGTGCAGGTCGGACAGGTCATTGCCAAACCTTTCCGCGATTCACCTCTTTCCCTCTACCGCTCTCTGCGTTCGCTGAATCCGTCCCCCTATCTTTACTACTGGCACTTCGAGGACTTCCACGTGGTGGGCTCCTCCCCCGAAATCCTCGTGCGCCAGGAGATCGTGGAAAAGAAGCACGAGAAGAAGACGCTCGTCACCATCCGCCCGCTTGCTGGTACGCGCAAACGCGGCGCCACGCCCGAAGAAGACCTCGCGCTTGCTGAAGAACTGAAGGCGGACCCCAAGGAACGCGCCGAACATGTGATGCTGATCGATCTGGCGCGCAACGACGTCGGCCGCGTCGCCAAGACCGGCACCGTCGAAGTCACGGACACCATGGCCATCGAACGCTATTCGCACGTCATGCATCTGGTGTCGAACGTAACCGGCGAACTGAACGATGGCATGAGCAACATGGACGTCCTGCGCGCCACCTTCCCTGCCGGCACGCTGACGGGCGCGCCCAAGGTCAGGGCCATGGAAGTCATTGATGAACTCGAACCCGTGCGTCGCGGCATCTACGGCGGAGCCGCCGGCTACTTGAGCTACGGCGGAGAAATGGACGTAGCCATCGCCATACGCAGCGGTTTGATCAAGGACGGCATGCTATACGTGCAGGCCGCAGCCGGTGTCGTCGCGGATTCGGATCCCGAGAAGGAATGGCAGGAAACCGAAGCGAAGGCGCGCGCCGTCCTTCGGGCGGCTGAACAGGTCCAGCACGGTCTGGATGAGCCCATTTGAACGCCCCGCGCACACGGAGAACACCATGTTATTGATGCTCGACAATTACGATTCCTTTACCTACAACCTGGTGCAGTATTTCGGCGAACTGGGCGAAGACGTGCGCACGCACCGCAACGATCAGATCACGGTCGAAGAGATCGAGGCCATGCGGCCCGACCGCATCTGCGTATCACCCGGGCCCTGCAGCCCGGCTGAAGCCGGCATCTCGGTCGATGTAATCAAGCACTTCGCCGGCAAGATCCCGATCCTGGGCGTGTGTCTGGGCCATCAGGCCATCGGGGCGGCTTTCGGCGGCGAGGTTGTGCGCGCCCGCGAACTGATGCACGGCAAGGTTTCCCCCATCACGCATCGCGGCACAGACGTCTTCGCCGATCTGCCCTCGCCTTTTACCGTCACCCGCTACCATTCCCTGGCTGTCGCCCGCGACACCCTGCCGTCCTGCCTGGAAGTGACCGCCGAAACGGCCGACGGCGAGATCATGGGATTGCGCCATACGTCCCTACCGATCTACGGCGTGCAGTTCCACCCTGAATCGGTACTCAGCGAACACGGCCATGCGCTGCTGCAGAACTTTCTGAACATCCAAGCCTGAAGAGTCCCATGACGATCACCACTACCGAGGCCCTGACGCGCTGCATCGAGCACCGCGAAATCTTTCACGACGAAATGCTCCACCTGATGCGGCTGCTGATGCGCGGAGAGATACCCGCACCCACCGCCGCCGCGCTGCTCATGGGTCTGCGCGTGAAAAAGGAAACGGTCGGCGAGATCACTGCCGCCGCCCAGGCCATGCGCGAATTCGCACTTCCCGTGCCGGTCGCCGACCCGAGCGAGCTGCTGGACATGTGCGGTACCGGCGGGGACGGCTCCAATACCTTCAACATCTCAACGGCCGCGATGTTCGTCGCTGCTGCCGCGGGCGTGAAGATCGCCAAGCACGGCGGCCGCAGCGCCTCGTCATCGTCGGGCAGCGCAGACGTGCTCGAAGCCATGGGCATACGCATCTCGATGTCGCCGGAACAGGTGGCCGAGTGCATAGAGCGCACCGGCATTGGCTTCATGTTCGCCCCGGCCCACCACGGCGCCATGAAGAATGTTGCCGCTGTACGCAAGGAGCTCGGGGTGCGCACCATTTTCAATATATTGGGGCCGCTCACCAACCCGGCCAATGCGGCCAATCAGCTCATGGGCGTCTTCCATCCCGATCTGGTCGGCATCCAGGTACGCGTATTGGAGCGCCTGGGCGCGCGGCACGTGCTCATCGTGCATGGCAAGGACGGCATGGACGAAGGCTCGCTGGGCGCCGCCACCCTGGTCGGCGAACTGAAGGACGGCGTCATCAGCGAGTACGAGATCCACCCGGAAGACTTCGGCGTGGCCATGGTGTCCAACCGCAGTATCAAGGTCTCCAACCGCGAGGAGTCGGCCGCGCTCATTCTCGACGCCCTGAATGACGTTGCCGGTCCCGCACGTGATATCGTTGCCCTGAATGCCGGTCTGGCCATCTACACCGGGAACCGGGCGGCTTCCATCCATGAAGGGCTGAAAGCCGCGCATGAATGTCTGCGCAACGGCGCGGCACGCGCCAAATTCGAAGAATTCCGCAGTTACACGGAGACGCTCTCCTGATGAACGATATCCTCGCCAAAATACTGGAGACCAAGAAGGTCGAAGTCACTACCGCGCGTCAAATGCGCAGTGAGTCCGATCTTCTGCGCGAAGCCAAAAGCCGCAAGGATCTCCGCGGCTTCCATCGAGCCATTGAAGACAAGATCGCCAAAGGCAAGGCAGGGGTCATTGCCGAAATCAAGAAGGCCTCACCTTCCAAGGGCGTGATACGGGAAAGCTTCAACCCCGCCGAGATCGCCAACGCCTATGCCGCACATGGCGCCGCCTGCCTGTCCGTACTCACGGATGTGCAGTATTTCCAAGGATCCTACGACTACCTGCGCCAGGCGCGGGCAGCGTGTTCGCTCCCGGTGCTGCGCAAGGATTTCATGGTTGATCCCTATCAGATCATTCATTCGCGTGCGATCGGCGCCGACTGCATTCTGCTCATTGTCGCAGCGCTCAGTCCTTCGCAGCTCAAGGAGTTCGAATCACTGGCGCAGGAGCTCGGAATGGACGTTCTCGTCGAAGTCCACGATCGCGCAGAGCTCGAAACCGCCCTGACGCTCGACACGCCTTTGCTGGGGATCAACAATCGCAACCTGCGCAGCTTCGAGACTTCTCTGCAGAACACGCTGGACCTGCTGGCCGACATTCCTGAAGGCAAGCGCGTGGTCACTGAAAGCGGCATTCTGGCGCCCGAAGACGTGAAGCTGATGCGAGACAACGGTGTCCAGGCCTTCCTGGTGGGCGAAGCCTTCATGCGGGCGCCGGACCCCGGCACCGCTCTGCAAGAGCTGTTCTTCGCATCCTGATGGCGAGCCCGTCCGACCCCGCGCGCTTTGCAGAGGCGGAAAGCGATCCATCCTTGCCCAAGGAAGTCGCCAAGCCGCTCACGGCCGCCCTGCGCAGCGATCTGCTCAAGGCTCAGTATGCCCGGCTGGCCAAGGCCGACCGCAGCCTGCTGATCGTGGTGGCCGGGCTTGATGGCGCCGGCAAGGGCGCCACCGTCAACCTCATCAATGAGTGGATGGACGCCCGGCACATCCGGACCCTGGCCTTCGGCCCGCCCTCTGAAGAGGAACGGCAGTATCCCTTCCTGTGGCGCTACTGGCGGGAGCTGCCTGCAAAGGGCCGGACCGGCATTGTGTTCGGCTCGTGGTACGCGCCGCTGTTCGAGCTGCTTTCCGGCAAGAACCCCAAACGCGATGAAGTCGAACGGCTCGCCTCGGCGATACGAGATTTCGAATCGTTGCTCGCCCGGGATGGCGTGCAAATCCTGAAGCTCTGGTATCACCTCTCTCGGGACGCGCAGAAGGAGCGCACGGCGCGGCTCGCCAGCGACCCTGAAACGTCCTGGATGGTGCGGCCAGAAGATTACCTGGTGGCGGACAACTTCAAACGCATGCGCAAGGCCGCGGATACCATGCTGACGCTCACGGACGGCGGCCTGGCACGGTGGCAGGTCATCCCCAGCGCCGACGAACGCCTGCGTTCAGTGCGCACTGGCCAGGCCATTCTTGCTGCGCTGCGCGCGCCTGTCCACCGCCCTTCGCCTGACGAACATCCGGGCGTTACGGAGTGCCAGCCACGGGCCGCTTCCGGGCACGCCGGGGGACGGCGGCTCACGCGGGTCGATCACTCCCTCCGTCTGAGTGAAAATGAATACGACGACCAGCTTGCGCATTGGCGCAGCCGCCTCGCGCGACAAGTCCGCAGCAAGGCCTTCAGGAAGCTGCCTGTCGTCTTGGTGTTCGAAGGCCATGATGCGGCGGGCAAGGGAAGCACCATCCGCCGCATCACTCATGCACTGGATGCGCGCCAGTTCCACGCAGTGCCCATCTCGGCACCCACCGATGATGAGCGGGCGAGACCTTATCTATGGCGCTTCTGGCGGGAGCTGCCGTCTCCGGGCGACATCACGATCTTCGACCGATCATGGTACGGGCGAGTGCTCGTCGAACGAGTGGAAAAACTTGCCCGGCCCCAGGAATGGCGACGCGCCTACGAAGAGATCAATCAATTCGAACGACAACTGGTGGAGAGCGGAATATTGGTGTTGAAGTTCTGGCTGGCCATCAGCAAGGATGTCCAGCTCCAACGATTCAAGGACCGCGAGCAATCGCCATTCAAATCCTTCAAGATCACTGCCGAGGACTGGCGCAACCGCGAAAAGTGGTCGGCCTACACCACGGCCGCAAATGACATGTTCGACCTTACGGACACTACGTTCGCGCCTTGGCATGTGATCTCTTCCAACGACAAGCGTCACGCCCGCGTGGCGGTGCTCGAGAGGATCGTGACGGCCATCGACATGAGGCTGTCGCGATGAGCCGCATGGTAAACGACTGCGTGCTGTGCGCCGAAGACGGCGGCACGCTGATCTGGAAGAACGACAGGCTGCGCGTGATTGCCGTTCATGAGCCCGACCTCCCCGGTTACACGCGTGTCATATGGCATGCGCATATTCAGGAGATGTCCGACCTCGACACAGCGCAACGCGATCTGTTCATGCGAGTAGTGTTTCAGGTGGAAGAAGTTCAGCGAGAGGTACTTCACCCCGACAAGATCAATCTGGCCTCACTGGGCAACATGACGCCGCATTTACATTGGCATATCGTGCCGCGCTGGCGGGACGACCCCTGGTTTCCGGACAGCATCTGGGCGCCGCGACGCCAGCACGACGCGCCAGCCGATGCGCTTTGGCGCGACCGCTGTCGAGCGCTTCACGCAACCCATCGCAACTATATCGCCGCCGCGCAGGAGCGGCTCGCCATCCCACACACTTCATGACCCGCGATCTCGATCTGTTCAGCGGCCCCGACAACCGCCTGCGCGAACCGCCCAGCCGCCAGCTCGCCGATGTGCATTCCGACTGGCGAGCGATTCTGGACACGCCCCCGGCGCGCGAGGCCTTCGCCAAAGTCGACCACTACCTCGCCAAGCGGCTTCAGGAAGGCGCCACCATCTACCCCCACCGGATCTTCCGCGCACTGGAAGGGCTGGAGCCCAAGGGCGTCCGCGTCGTGATTCTGGGGCAGGACCCTTACCACGGCCCGAATCAAGCGCAGGGCCTGGCGTTTTCCGTCCCCGACCATTGCCGTACGCCGCCCAGCCTGCGCAACATCTTCAACGAGCTGGCCCGTGAATATCCTGATCGCCCCTTGCGGCGGCGAAACGAGCTGTCCGACTGGAGCCGCCAGGGCGTGCTGCTTCTGAACGCCTCCCTCACCGTAGAACACGGGGCCGCCGGCTCGCATGCACGCAAAGGATGGGAAACAGTCACCGGCACGCTGATTGAAGCCGTCGCCCGCAGTCCCGGCCCCAAGATCTTCATGCTCTGGGGCCGGCACGCCCAGGCCAAGCAGACCGACATCGAGGCGATAGGACAACACTGCAAAATCCTGCTCGCCAACCACCCATCGCCGCTCTCCGCCCTGCGCCCGCCCCGTCCCTTCATCGGCTGCGGCCACTTCGCTCAAGCCAATGCCTGGCTCACCGCCATGGGCGCGAAAGAAATCGAATGGGTGTAGAAGTCCGGTCGGGAAGTCGGGGCTACACAACGATTTACCACAGAGGCTTGTCAATCCGGATTTTCTCCATATATAATGGAAGGCTGCATTCTACTTAGTGTCGGCATGGATGCAGCTTCTTCGGAAACCACCCGGAAAGGGAAGCCACCGGAAAGGGAAGCCACCGAAAAGAAGCGCGCCTTATGAAGCCTTACGAAATGCGTATGCCGCACACCATCGCACCCTGACCTTCCAGAACCTTTGCCGCCTTACGGCGCACGGCATCCGTGCATACAGGTTGATTGGGTCGGCACGATGATCCACTCAATCCGCGCAACCGCCCGCCTTTATTGCGGCCCGCGCACATGCACCGCCTCCAACGGCAAAGGTACACATGTCTTTCGAATCCCTGGGACTCTCTCCGGCCCTGCTGTCGGCGCTCGACCGTGCCGGCTTCACCCAGCCTACTCCTGTGCAGGCAGCCGCCATCCCCCGCGCCATGACCGGCGAAGATCTGATGGTCTCTTCGCAAACCGGCAGCGGCAAGACCGCCGCCTTCATGCTGCCCGTACTGAACCGCATCGCCCAGATGCCTGCCAACAAGGGGACAGGCGTGCAGGTGCTGGTTCTGACGCCCACCCGTGAATTGGCCCTGCAAGTGGCCGAAGCGACCCGCCTCTACGGAACCGGCATTCCGGGCCTGCGCATCGCCACCGTCGTCGGGGGGATGCCCTACGGCGCACAGATCAAGGCCTTGTCGCGCCGCGTGGACGTTCTCGTGGCCACTCCCGGCCGCCTGATCGATCACCTGGAAGCCAAGCGTGTCAATCTGTCCACCGTGCAGACCCTGGTTCTGGACGAAGCCGACCGCATGCTCGACATGGGCTTCATCGAAGAAATCGAAGCCATCATCGAACGCATCCCCGCCGAGCGCCAGAC
>JAEWFK010000083.1 GCA_023388835.1 Pseudomonadota bacterium
GAACCGAGATCCATGAGGCCTTGCGTATAGGCGGCCATGTCCAGGTCGGGCGCTGCATGGCCCAGTGCTTCTTCCGCCAAGGTCCAGAGCCGCTGTTCTACCGCTCGCAAGCCCGGGTAGCCACGTACACCAAAGTAGCGAGTGAAGACCCGTTTTACGTTGCCGTCCATGATGGGAGTTCGCTCGCCCCAGGAAAAGGCGGCGATGGCGGCGGCGGTGGACCGTCCGATGCCCGGCAGCTGGGCAATGTCGGACGCGGCCGGCGGAAAACGGCCGCCGTGTTCGGCGACGAGCACCTGCGCGCAGCGATGAAGATTCCGAGCGCGGGCGTAGTAGCCCAGCCCGGCCCAATACGGCATGACCGCTTCCTGGTCCGCAGATGCGAGTGATGCGATGTCGGGGAAGCGTTCAAGAAAGCGTTGGTAGTAGGGGATGACGGTGGAAACCTGCGTCTGCTGCAGCATGATTTCCGAGAGCCAGATTCGGTAGGGGTCGCGAGTGCCCTGCCAAGGCAGATGGTGGCGGCCGTGCCTGCGCTGCCAGTCGCAGATACGTGACGCGAGCTCAATGGCGTGTTCGGTTTGCATGCTTAGAAACGGGTGTTGCGCGTGACCGACCAGCGTGCCGAGAGCGCCCCCAGGATGGCAACGACCATGCCTGCGAGCAGCAGGCTCACGGGGTCGGGGAGCTGCAGCGACAGCTGCGCGCCATAGCTGCTGGCGAGCCGATTGATCACCGTATTCAGCGGCTGGAGGGCTGCCCATGCCAGGACGATGGCGAGCGCGGAGGAGACCGCCCCGGTCAGTGCGCCAAGGTAGAGAAACGGCCGGCGGACGAAGGATTCGGTCGCCCCGACGAGCCTGGCCACGGCGATTTCCTCGCGCTGGGTGAGTGCCTGCAGCCGGACCGTGTTGAAGACCGTGGCCAGCACGACCACGGCCACGCCCAGGGCCAGCATCCAGAGGCTCATGCCCAGGAAATCCAGCATGGATTGCAACCGCTGCACCCATGCGCTGTCCACCTGCACGGAATCTACCCCTTCCAGGCTTTCCCATTCAGTGCTCAGCCTGTTGCTCGTCGCGGCGATCTCAGGGTGTTGCTGCAAAGTGATGACGATGGCGTCTGGCAGGGGGTTGTCCGGCAGGACCGCAAGGGCGTCTGACCAGGCAGGCCTGCGACGCAGCTCAGCCAGGGCCCGATCACGGTCGACGACCGCGAGCGATGCGATATGCTCGGTGTGCCGCGCCTGCAGTTCTGCACCGAGGCGCTTCGCCGTGCCGGCCGGCGCGTTGCGATCGAGGTAGAGCGTGACTTCGGCGGAAACGGGGATCTGCCGGAGCACAGGTTGCGCCGTATCAAGCACCGCCGCCACGACGATCGGAACCGCAAGGCTCAGGCTGATGACCAGAATATTGCAAAGGGACGAGAACGGCTGGCTTCCGAGCCGCCGCAAGGCCACGCTCATGGCATAGCGTTGTTGGTTGAGCCAGCGCTTCATTCGGCACCCGGAACGTCGGTGAAGCGGCCGGCTTCTATCCGCATGGTGCGGTTTGCGTACGAGGCCATGAGACTGCGGTCATGAGACGCAATCAATGTGGTGACCCCCACCCGGTTGAAGTCGCGAAAGACGTCCATGATACGGCGGGCGCTGTCTTCGTCAAGGTTGGCGGTGGGCTCGTCGGCAATCAGGATGGAGGGCCGGTTCACGATGGCGCGGGCGATGGCCAGGCGCTGTTGTTCCCCGCCCGACATCTCGATCGGATTCAGATCTTCCTTGCCGGACAGACCGACCTTTTCCATGGCGGCACGTGCTCGCGACTGCGACTGCCCGGGCGCCAGACCGGTCACTGCCAGCGGTAACAGCACATTTTGCATGGCGTTGCGGTCATAGAGCAGATGCGCGTCCTGAAGAATGACGCCGACGGCGCGTCGGAGATAGGGGCGCGCCCGTACCTGCATGCGATCGCTGCGATGGCCGTTTACAAGAATGGCGCCCCGGCTGGGAGGCTCGAGGCCGCCGATGAGCTTGAGCAATGTGGATTTCCCCGCGCCCGACGGCCCGGATACGAACACGAACTCGCCCGGCTGGATGCGGAAATTGATATCCGCAAGGATATTCCGGCCACGGCCATAGGACTTGAATACATGCTGGAATTCGATCATCGGGCCATCATGGAACAAGATGTCTCAAGGGATATCCCCCATGTTATGGGCGGCGTTCCAACGGCTACATTCTTGAGGCCGTGGATGCCCATTGTATGCCACGAAGAAGAAGCCAAATGAAGAGGAGACCGTATGAAACTACAAAAAGCGTTGGTCATTGGCGCGTCCGTAATGTGCTTGAGCGCGACAGCACAGGCGGGTGAAACATTCGATGCAGTGAAGAAGAAGGGCTTCGTCCAGTGCGGCGTCCACACCGGCCTGCCCGGGTTCTCGATCGCTGACAGCAAGGGTGAATGGAATGGTATCGACGTAGACGTCTGCCGGGCGATCGCCGCCATGGTGTTCGGCGACTCCACAAAGTTCAAGACCACGTCGGTCACGACCCAGCAGCGCTTCACGGCCCTGCAGTCGGGTGAGATCGATGTCCTGACTCGCAACACCACTGCCACCGTGACGCGCGACACCACGCTCGGCCTCATGAGTGCGGGCATCAATTATTACGACAGCCAGGGCATCATGGTGAAGAAGGAAATTGGCGTCAGCAGCGCCAAGGAACTCGACAACGCCACCGTCTGCGTGCAGCCGGGCACCACCACCGAACTGAACCTGGCGGATTGGTTCCGCTCCAACGGGTTGAAGTTTACCCCGGTGGTCATCAACAGCCCCGATGAAGCCATGCGCTCTTACGAGGGCGGCCGCTGCGATGCTTTCACGACCGACAAATCGGGTCTGGCAACCGTGCGCACCACGCTACCGAACCCAGACGATCACGTGATCCTGCCTGAAGACTTCTCCAAGGAGCCGCTGGGTCCCATGGTCCGTCAGGGCGACGACGAATGGTTCATGGTGGTGCGGTGGGCGCTCAACGCCATGCTCGAAGCCGAGGAATACGGCATCACTTCGAAAAACCTCGATGAAATGAGCAAGAGCTCCAACCCCAACATCCAGCGTATCCTCGGCGTAACGGGCGAGATAGGCAAGGGCCTCGGTATCGACAACAAGTGGGCCTACAACATCATCAAGCAGGTCGGAAACTACGGCGAGTCCTTCGACCGCAACATCGGCGCATCGTCGCCCATGAAGCTTGAGCGCGGCCTCAATGCCCAATGGAGGGACGGCGGCCTGATGTACGGCTGGCCCATCCGTTGAGCCTGCCGTACCTGATGTAAACGCCTAGGGGCGGGCCGGCAGGCTCGCGCCCGTCCCTATTACTCGGAAGGCCTGGCGCCTAGCCGGTAAAGCTACCCCATGATGAAAGAAACCTCATCTGTCCCGGCGCCTCGGCGCAGGCGTTTTTCCTGGAACGATCCCGCGACCCGGGCCTTGCTATATCAGGCCATCGTGCTCGGGCTGGTCGGCTTCGTCGTCTGGTATCTGGTTTCCAACACGCTGCATAATCTTGCGGTTCGCAATATTTCTACGGGCTTCGGGTTCCTGGAGCGCGAAGCCGGCTTCGCCATCGGCGAGTCGCCCGTGGCCTATACCCCCGCAGACACCTACGGCCGCGCCATATGGGTGGGCCTGCTCAATACCCTGCGTATCTCGGTCGTCGGCATCGTTCTGGCCACTCTGCTCGGCACGCTGATCGGTATTGCGCGGCTGTCCAAAAACTGGCTGGTGTCAGGTGTGGCCTCCGTCTACGTCGAAGTGATGCGCAACATTCCGCTGTTGCTTCAGCTCTTCTTCTGGTATGCCATCATCACCGAAAACATGCCGGGGCCGCGTCAGGCGCTCGAACCCCTGCCAGGCGTTTTTCTTTCCAATCGGGGTCTGAAGCTTCCATCGCTGCACGGAGACGCGATCGATTGGATACTCGGTGGCCTGGGCGTCGCCATCGTATTAGTGATCGTGGTCGCGAACTGGGCGCGCAAGCGCCAGGCCGCCACGGGCCAGATCTTCCCGCTAGGCGGGGTCTCTGTAGCGCTGCTTCTGGCACTGCCGCTGGCGGGCTGGATGGCGGGAGGCGCTGAACTCGGCGTCGAGTTTCCCGAACTCAAGGGCTTCAACTTCGTGGGTGGCATCACGCTGTCGCCAGAGTTCTCGGCGCTGCTGCTGGGACTAGTGATTTACACGGCCGCGTTTGTCGCCGAGGTCGTTCGTTCGGGCATACAGTCTGTGGGACAGGGGCAATGGGAAGCGGCAAACGCTCTGGGTCTGTCGCGCGGCCGGGCGCTCAGGCTGGTGATTCTGCCCCAAGCGCTGCGCGTCATCATTCCTCCGATGACCAGTCAATATCTCAATCTCACGAAGAACAGTTCGCTCGCGGTAGCCATTGGCTATCCGGATATCGTGTCCGTCGTGAATACCACTCTGAACCAGACCGGCCAGGCCATTGAAGGCATTCTCATCATCATGGCGGCTTATCTCACGGTGAGCCTGTCGATCTCCATCTTCATGAACTGGTACAACAAGCGCATTGCGCTGGTGGAGCGCTGACATGAGTGCAGACCCCTCGACCATCGCACTGGCGCCGCGAACACCGGTCAACCGTATGGGCTGGCTGAAGGCGAATCTTTTTTCTTCGCCCCTGAATGCGCTGCTGACGATACTGGTGGCGTGGCTGCTGGTAATGGCGGTGCCCGCCATGCTGGATTGGCTCTTCTTCGACGCGGATTTCACTTCGGACACGGCGCAGGAATGCCGCCAGGCTCAGGGCGCATGCTGGGCCTTCATTGCCGAGAAACACCGGCTCATTTTGTTTGGCGTGTATCCCTACGATGAGCAATGGCGGCCCCTGCTGGCCACGGTGATCCTTGTAGGGATACTGATCTGCAGCGCCATCCGCTACTTTTGGAAGCCTTGGCTCGCCCTATTGTGGGTCGGAGCCCTCACAGCCGTCGCCGTGCTGATGTGGGGCGGCGTGCTGGGGCTTTCGCACGTCGAAAACGATCGTTGGGGCGGCTTGCCGCTCACGCTTATCCTATCCACCTTCGGTATTGCCGTTGCATTTCCCTTTGGCGTATTGCTGGCCCTTGGGCGCAGGTCGCACATGCCGGCCGTCAAGGCCTTGTGCGTCGTTTACATCGAACTGATACGCGGTGTGCCCCTGATCAGTCTGCTCTTCATGTCGTCGGTCATGTTGCCGTTGTTCCTCCCCGAAGGCCTGACCATCGACAAACTGTTGCGTGCGCAGATCGCGATCATCCTGTTCGCCGCCGCCTATATTGCGGAAACCGTGCGCGGCGGCCTGCAGTCCATATCCAAAGGGCAATACGAAGGCGCTGACTCGCTCGGGCTGAGCTACTGGCAGCAGACCCGGCTCATCATTCTGCCGCAGGCGCTCAAGGTCGTGATTCCTCCGTTGGTGGGGATCTTCATATCCCTGTTCAAGGATACGTCGCTGGTGGTGATCATAGGCATCTTCGATCTCACGCAAGCAGCCAAGGTGGCCATTGCCGACGCGGCATGGCGCGGGTTCAGCGTGGAAGCCTACGTGTTCATCGCCGTCATTTATTTCATTTTCTGCTTTGCGATCTCCCGTTATAGCCAGGGGCTGGAACGCCACCTGGACAAGGGATATCAGCGCTGATCGAGCGGACAAGGAGTCGAGCATGCCCGAGGCCATCATCCGCCTTGAAAACGTCAACAAGTGGTACGGCCAGTTTCACGTCTTGCGTAATCTGAACCTCGAGGTCGCGCATGGCGAGCGTATCGTGATCTGCGGACCGTCGGGGTCGGGGAAGTCCACCATGATCCGTTGTATCAACCGGCTTGAAGACCACCAGCTGGGCCGGATCCTGGTGGACGGCACAGAGTTGACGAACGACCTCAAGCATATCGAGGCGATCCGGCGCGACGTCGGGATGGTCTTCCAGCATTTCAATCTCTTTCCCCACCTGACCGTGCTGGAGAATCTCACGCTCGGTCCTGTGTGGGTGCTGAAGAAGAGCCGCGCCGAAGCCGAGGCGACCGCCATGAAATACCTGGAACGCGTGCGGATTCCCGATCAAGCAAAAAAGTATCCGGGACAGTTGTCCGGCGGTCAGCAGCAGCGCGTGGCGATCGCACGTTCCCTGTGCATGAGCCCCAAGATCATGCTTTTCGATGAACCGACATCTGCATTGGACCCCGAGATGGTCAAGGAGGTTCTGGACGTCATGGTCAATCTGGCTCAGGAAAGTGGCATGACCATGCTATGCGTCACGCACGAAATGGGCTTTGCACGAAAGGTGGCCGACCGCGTGATCTTCATGGACCAGGGGGAAATCATTGAGCAGAACACCCCCGATATCTTCTTTGATGACCCGCAGCAAGAGCGTACCCGCATGTTCCTTCAACAGATTCTTCACTGATCCGTCTGGGTTAAGGGGGGCTGCCAGCCGATTGCTCTTCTCCGAACCAAACTGTAACAGTACCTGGGCCGAGCCCTTGCTAGCATGTACTGCGGCAGAAGCAGAGTCTGCGCACAAAAAGGAGAAACCCTATGAAAGAAATCACGCGTACTGCACGGCTGGCATGTTGCGTTGGCGCCTTGACCCTTGCGGTCGGCTGCGCAACGAATGGACAAATGGGCCAAGGCGGCCGCACCGCCATGGGTGCGGGCGCCGGCGCCGCGGTGGGAGCCGGTTTGGGAGCCCTGATCGGGGATAGCAGCCGTGCGGCCGCCATCGGGGCGGGCATTGGCGCAGTGGCGGGCGGGATTGCCGGCTACAACTGGTCCGGCGTCAAGAATGATGTCGAGCAGTCGGGCGCGGCAAGCCTCGGCGTGGACGTCACGGAGATGCCCGACGGCACCTTGCGAGTCAATATTCCCAGCAATGTGTCCTTTGACACTGGCAAGTACGACTTGAAGCCAGCGCTGCTGCCGGTGCTGGACAGCGTCGCGCGCGCACTGGTTCAGCATCCTGAGCTTCGCGCAAAGTCGATTGGGCATACTGACAGCACGGGTCCCATGCAGGTCAACCAGACTCTGTCGGTCAATCGCGCGAATGCCGTCACAAATTACCTGGCCAGCCGCGGGGTTTCCGCCACCAAGCTGATGTCTGAAGGCCGTGGGCCCAACAACCCCGTGGCCGACAATGCCACGGCGGAAGGTCGGGCCATGAATCGCCGCGTCGAACTCTATCTGTACGCGGTTCAACAGTAATAAAGTGTGCCGCCTGCGACGCCTCGCACTGGCGGCAAGCTCTGCCATAAAGCACCATCGGCCCTGATGATCAGGGCCGATTTTTTTTGAAGCTCCGACGCCCTCGCGGGGCGCCGTTCGTGCCGTCAGCCCCTCAGGTCGGATGATACAGGCGGCTGCCGCCCTCGACGAATTCGCTGGCCTTTTCTTCCATGCCTCTTGCCAAAGCGGCGTTCTCGTCCAGACCCAAACCGGCCGCGTACTCGCGTACGTCCTGCGTGATCTTCATGCTGCAGAAGTGCGGGCCGCACATAGAGCAGAAGTGGGCCAGTTTCATCGACTGCTTAGGCAGCGTCTCATCGTGGAACTCGCGTGCGGTATCGGGGTCCAGGCCGAGATTGAATTGGTCTTCCCAGCGGAATTCGAAGCGAGCCTTGGACAGCGCGTTATCACGGATTGCCGCGCCCGGGTGTCCTTTGGCCAGATCGGCGGCATGGGCCGCGATCTTGTAGGTGATGATGCCGTCCTTGACGTCTTTCTTGTTGGGCAGGCCCAGATGTTCCTTGGGCGTGACATAGCAGAGCATGGCCGTGCCGTACCAGCCGATCAGGGCGGCACCGATGCCCGAAGTGATGTGGTCGTATCCCGGGGCAATGTCAGTGGTGAGCGGACCCAACGTGTAGAAGGGGGCCTCACCACAGTGCTCAAGCTGCAGGTCCATGTTTTCCTTGATCATCTGCATGGGCACATGCCCGGGACCTTCGATCATGACCTGGACATCGTGCTTCCATGCCACCTGTGTGAGCTCGCCCAATGTCCGGAGTTCGGCGAACTGGGCTTCGTCGTTGGCATCGTAGGTCGAACCCGGACGCAGGCCGTCGCCCAGGGAAAAGGCCACATCGTAAGCCTTCATGATCTCGCAGATGTCCTCGAAATGCTCGTACAGAAAGCTTTCCCTGTGGTGAGCCAGGCACCACTTCGCCATGATGGACCCGCCGCGCGAAACGATGCCCGTCATGCGATCGGCCGTCATGGGAATGTAGGGCAGCCGGACTCCCGCGTGAATGGTGAAATAGTCCACTCCCTGTTCGGCTTGCTCGATCAGCGTATCGCGGAAGATTTCCCAGGTGAGCTCCTCGGCCTTGCCATCGACCTTTTCCAGCGCTTGATAGATGGGAACCGTGCCGATGGGCACGGGCGAATTGCGCAGTATCCATTCGCGTGTCTCGTGAATGTTCTTACCCGTGGATAGGTCCATGACGGTGTCGCCGCCCCAGCGTATTGCCCAGGTCATCTTCTCGACCTCTTCCGAAATGCCCGAGCCCAGCGTCGAATTCCCGATGTTGGCATTGATCTTCACCAGGAAGTTCCGGCCGATGATCATGGGTTCGCTTTCGGGGTGATTGACGTTGGCCGGCAGGATCGCGCGGCCGCGGGCGATTTCGTCGCGGACGAACTCCGGCGTGATGCTCGAGGGGATGGCCGCACCGAAGGACTGGCCCGGGTGCTGGCGGGCCAGGCGCTCGGCCAAACGCATACCGTTGGGGGCCCCGGCTCGCAGGCTTTCGAGATATTCCTCCCTGCGCAGGTTCTCCCGGATAGCGACGAACTCCATCTCCGGTGTGATGATGCCGCGTCGCGCGTAATGCATTTGCGTCACGTTGGCGCCTGGTCGAGCGCGCCTGGGCTTGCGCGTCAGTTCGAAACGCATGGCGGCAAGCGCCGGCTCCTGCAAGCGCTGGAGACCGAACACGCTGCTGGGGCCGCTCAGCTCGATGGTGTCCCCGCGCTCTGCTATCCACTCCCTGCGCAGGGGCGGCAGGCCTTTTCGGATATCAATGTCTACTGAAGGGTCGGTGTAGGCGCCGCTGGTGTCATAGACGGTGAGCGGAGCATTGGCTTCACCGCCGAAGCCGGTAGGCGTGTCGTCCTGTTGGATCTGGCGAAACGGCACCCGTATGTCAGGCCGACTGCCGGTGACATAGATCTTTCGGGACTTGGGAAGAGGCGTGATGGCGGCCTGGTCGACCGTGGCCGTTTCGGCCTTGAAGGCGGGTTTGATGTTCAAGTCTTGCTCCATTGTCGAATTTCATGGAGCCGATCGGGATGGAAACCCGCCGAACGGTGCGCCGTCACGAAAGGAGAACGACGCTCCGCGACGGGGTGCGCTCCCAGCATCGGCATTATCCGTACTGGTACGAGGGTGTTTCTCAACCCGCCGTTCCCGGCGAGTACCCCTGCGTCGAAGCAGTATAGCCCTACTGCATGGTTTCTCTTCCCATTCCCGCGCAAAGCACGCGGACAGTCGTCCGGACTTTACTCGTCAATGTTTCCGTCGGTGTCTTCCAGGGCCGCCACCATCCCCGACAGAGCGCAGCTCAGCATCTGACGCTGCTCCGCCGTCAATGCCCAGATGCGCATGGGATCGATTCCGGGAAACGGCCAAGCTGTGTCGGAGGCGGGGACACTCTCGGCGACGCCGGGCGTTGCTCGCCGCTCCATGGGGCCGGTGCCCATGGCGAGCCAGGCCGGCTCAACTTCCAGCGCTTCCGCGATGCGAAAGATCTCCTTGGCGCTGCGTCGGCTGTCAGCTTCGTAGTTGCCGATAGCGCCTTGCGAAAGACCGCAGGCGCGTGCAAGCTCGGCCTGGGTGAGCTGGCGTAGTGCGCGGGCGCGCCGTAGACGATTGCCGAAGGTGTTCACATACGTGATTGAACGGGGAAATCCAAACACGTTGGTGATAACAACAATCACAATTGTGATTGTGTTCGCGTACAGTGTGCATGCAGTATGCCGGCGTTCCCGGGAGCCGGCCCGGCTTCTTGCCCACGGAGAACGATATGGCGATCGGTTTCGTACAATTCTTCCAGCCCTCAGGCGGAGCATGTCCCGTTCATGTGCAAACGGAGATCCTGCGCTGCGGAATGGGCCTGCGGCTTCACTCCACGATCGCTGCGCTTCGCGCCGCTATCAGCGCACCCCCCGTCGCCGGTGTGTCCCAGCTCGTCCTTCTGGCGGCCGACCCAGCGCAGAGTTGTCGTGCTGCATCGGCAGTGCGCAGGGCCGACCCGGCAATCAATATCGTGGCGCTGCTTCCCTCGGTCGACGATGTCATCCTGGTGCAGGCGATGCACAGCGGCATCGATATCTGCTGGTCTTCGCGGGCGCCCGCCCGGCAGATCGCGAGCGGGTTGATGCGATGGGTGAGCGCTCCACCATCCGCCGCCGCGCACATGGGCCGCGCGCCGGAGCATGAACAGGAATGGGTCCTGACTTCACGCGCCTGGGCGCTGCAGCCTCCGGGCGGGGGGGCAATTATGCTTACCGCCGCAGAGCGAGCCTTGCTGCTTGCATTGTGCCAGGCACCGGGTCAGCGTCTATCGCATGCAGCGCTGCTGCACGCGATTGATCCATCAGCGGCGATCGCTTCAGCGCTTTCCCGCACACAGGCCGCTTTGTTTGCCCGGCGGCTCAGTGTCCTGATCAGTCGGCTGCGCCAGAAGTTTTCGGCCGTCGGGGCCGACATGCCGATACGCTCGCTGCGGGGTGTGGGCTATGAGCTTTGTGTGCCGTTTACTTCGCTGGAGAGGCAAGCGCCGCAGGCGGCTGAGCCACTACCATATTGTCACGATGCATGAGCTCCGAGTCGGTCATGTGTCCAAGAATCTCGGCGATACGGTGGCTGGGCTGCCGCAGAATGCGCCGGGTGTCGTTGGCCGAATAGTTGATCAGGCCGCGAGCAAGCTCCTTGCCCTGCTCGTTCATGCAGGCCACCACATCGCCCCGTTCAAATTCGCCTTCCGCGGCGATTACACCGATAGCGAGCAGGCTTTTATGTCCTTGGGTCAGGGCGTCAACCGCGCCCCGGTCCAGGGTGAGCCGTCCTCGCAGGCGCAAATGGTTGGCCAGCCAGCGTTGCCGGGCCGAACGAATTGGCAGTTCGGCTCGCAACTCAGTGCCGATGCACTCGCCCCCGGCCAGGCGTAGCAGCACGTCGGGTTCGCGGCCGCTGGCAATAATGGTGTGGCCACCGCTATTTGCCGCGCGCTTTGCCGCGAGCACTTTGGTCAGCATGCCGCCGGTCCCGATCGATGTCCCTGAGCCGCCTGCCATCTCCTCCAGCCGCGGGTCGCCTGCGCGGGCGAGCTGAACCAGCTCGGCGGTTTCATCCTTGCGGGGGTCGGCGGTGTAGAGCCCGGTCTGGTCGGTAAGAATCACCAGCGTTTCGGCTTCTATCAGGTTGGTCACCAGCGCGCCCAGCGTATCGTTGTCGCCGAGGCGGATTTCGTCTGTGACCACCGTGTCGTTCTCATTGACGATGGGCACGACACCCAGCGCGAGCAGCGTGTAGAGCGTGCTTCGCGCGTTCAGGTAGCGGCGTCGGTCCGCCAGGTCTTCATGGGTGAGAAGAATCTGGGCCGTGCGGATGCCGTGCCGGGCAAAAGCGACTTCATATCCCTGTACCAG
>JAEWFK010000098.1 GCA_023388835.1 Pseudomonadota bacterium
CAGCCGAATGAGCACTGAACCGACCGCCATCACTTCGCCAACGCGCCCGCCCAGTGCAAGCACCTTTCCGTGCACGGGCGATGGAACCTGCACCGTGGCCTTGTCGGTCATCACGTCGGCGATGACCTGGTCTTCGACCACGGCTTCGCCCTCCTTCACATGCCACTCAACCAGTTCGACTTCTGCGATGCCTTCGCCGATGTCAGGCATCTTGATTACATACACGCCCATCTCAATCCCCTCCCCGCTCATTCACCCTGCCGCCTGCGTGCGCCCCTGATAGGGGCGACGCCCCGTGGTCTCCATGGCCTGCGATTTGTTCGATTTCTTCTTCGGGAATCAAGGGCGGCATCGGCGGATCGCCGCTCACCAGCCGGTGCATGGCGTTCGCCACCCGGCGAGGGCTAGGGAAATAGGCCCATTCATGGGCATGCGGATAGGGAGTGTCCCAGCCCGTAACGCGTTCGATGGGCGCTTCAAGATGGTAGAAGCAATGCTCCTGCACCAGCGCCACGAGTTCGGCGCCAAAGCCGCTGGTGAGCGTGGCCTCATGCAGCACCAGGCAACGGCCGGTCTTGCGCACAGAACGGATGATGCTCTCGATATCGAGCGGCCACAGGCTGCGCAGATCAAGGATTTCGGCGTCCAAGCCCGACTCGGCGGTCGCCGCTTCCGCGACATACACCATGGTGCCGTAGGTAAGCACCGTCACCTGGGTCCCCGGCCGGTGCACGCGAGCCGCTTCGAGGGGAATGCGGTAATAGCCCGTCGGTACATTTCCCAAGGGGTGTCGCGACCAGGGCACGACCGGCTTGTCGTGATGGCCGTCGAAAGGCCCGTTATAGAGCCGCTTGGGCTCCAGAAAGATGACGGGGTCGTCGCACTCGATGGCGGCAATCAGCAGCCCCTTGGCATCATAAGGGTTGGACGGGATCACAGTGCGAAGGCCGGCCACATGAGTGAATAGGGCTTCGGGGCTCTGGCTGTGCGTCTGCCCGCCGTAGATACCGCCGCCAGAAGGCATGCGTATAGTCAGCGGGGCGGTGAAGTCGCCGGCGCTGCGATAACGCAGGCGCGACGCCTCGGATACGATCTGATCCGTGGCCGGGTAGAAGTAGTCGGCGAACTGGATCTCCACCACCGGGCGCAGACCGTAGGCGCCCATGCCGACAGCCGCCCCCACGATACCGCCTTCGGAAATCGGCGCATCGAACACGCGCTCTTTGCCGTACTTCGCCTGCAAGCCTTCAGTACAGCGGAACACGCCGCCGAAATAACCGACATCCTGGCCAAAAACCACGACATTGCTGTCGCGGCCCAACATGATGTCCATGGCTGAACGCAAAGCCTGGATCATGGTCATGGGAGCTGTGTCCTGACCGATTTTATGTATATCCGCCATCTCTACACTCCCAGTTGCTGACGCTGGCGGCGCAGATGCCACGGCGTGTCTGCGTAAACGTCCTCGAACATCGTGGCCACACTGGACGTCTGCCCGGTCAAAAGCGACCCATGGCTTTCCGCCTCTTTCTGGGCGGCAATGACCTCGGCTTCATACTGTTTCTGCGTGGCCTGATGCTCTTCTTCCGACCAGTGGCCGATCTCGATCAAGTGCTGCTTCAGGCGCTCGATGGGATCCCCCAGCGGAAAACGCGACCAGTCGTCGGCCGGCCGGTACTTGGAAGGGTCGTCAGATGTCGAATGCGGCCCGGCCCGATAGCTTACCCACTCGATGAGCGTTGGCCCCAGATTGTTGCGTGCCCGCTCGATCGCCCAGCGCGACACCGCCACAACGGCCAGGAAATCATTGCCGTCCACCCGCAGCGACACAATGCCGCTTCCCAGGCCGCGCGCCGCAAAAGTGGTGTGTTCGCCGCCGGCGATGGCCTGGAACGTAGAGATCGCCCACTGATTGTTGACGACGTTCAAGACCACCGGTGCTTGGTACACATGTGCAAAGGTGAGCGCTGTCTGGAAGTCGGCCGCGGCCGTGGCGCCGTCGCCGATCCATGCCGACGCTATGCGCGTGTCGCCCTTGATAGCCGACGCCATCGCCCAGCCCACGGCCTGCACGAACTGAGTCGCCAGATTGCCGGAAATCGAGAAAAAGCCCTGGTCGCGCATGGAATACATCACGGGCAGCTGGCGCCCCTTGAGCGGGTCTCGCTCGTTGGAGTAGAGCTGGCACATGAGGGCGGAAAGCGGGACATCCTTGGCCAGCAAAAGGTTTTGCTGGCGATAGGAAGGGAAGCACATATCGCCCGCTTCGAGCGCAAGCGCCTGCCCCGTGCCGATGGCCTCTTCGCCCAGGCTCTGCATATAAAACGAGATCTTCTTCTGGCGTTGGGCGATCAGCATACGCGCGTCGAAGATACGCGTCTTGATCATGACCTGCAGGCCTTTGCGCAGGAGTTCCGGCTCGATGGCCGGTTCCGCCCATGGGCCTACCGCCTTGCCGGCGTCATCGAGGATGCGGATGAGCGAAAAAGCGAGATCGGTATTGTCTTTGTGCCCGATATCCAGCGACGGCTTGCGGACTTCGCCGGCGGCGGAAAGCGGTAGATAGGAAAAATCGGTGGCGTGCCCGGGCCGCCCGGAAGGTTCGGGCACGTGCAGCCGCAACGGAGGAGTTTCTTGTCTCATGATGCCTCGGAAAATCTTGTGGAGTTTTCGTACAGCTATTTATGGAGCCAGGAACGTGCCCGATCATTGACGATGGGTAGTGGCTCATGGCTCTGCTGCGCCAGTGACGCACGCTTCTTTTGAAAGCGGCAACTATGATCGCGCATTGCAAGAGTGTGTGCAAGGCTGAGGCCTACGGAGGCGCCCCCTCAGCCCAGGGGAGTGGTTCGCTTCAGGGAAGTCCTTGAACCGACCAATAACGAGGCCGGCGCTCGCGCTCGGACTCCACTGTCAACACGCCGCTCTGCGAACGCACAATGACGGCGCCCTGCGTCCCTGTGTTCCAAAATTTTGTGCCATGTGCACGCCAGCGTCGGCGTATGGCGTCTGCCGGATGGCCGTAGCGATTCCAGCGCGCCGCCTGTGCGATGGCATGCTGTGCGCCGACCGCCGAAACGAAAGATAGCGCCGAGGAATGGCGTGAGCCATGATGGGCAGCGAGCACGACATCCGCCTGCGTCAAGCCCCGCTGAACCAGCGTATCCTCCTCGTCCGCACCGATATCCCCGGGAAGAATGATGGAATGGTGCGCGCCCCGGATACGCAGCACACAGGCATTGCGATTGCGCTCGCGTGTGCCGGCGTTGATGTCAATGCTGCGGGACCCCAGCGGCCAGAGGAATTCGAAGGCGATTCCGTCCGTACGCCAGGCCGCCCCATAAACGCAGGAGCTTTCGGCCAGTGGCATGGGCGGGAGTTCCAGGCCGCCCAACAGACGCGACTCGCGAGCAAGCCAGGTCGACAAATCGAAGGATGCATAAACCTGTTCCACGGGCATCCCTTCCAACAGACTGCGTAGGCCGCCCACATGGTCGAGATCCGCGTGCGACACGACGAGGACATCGATACGATGTATACCCATTGACCGCAGGAACGGAAGCAAGGTGCGCTGCGTCGCGTCGGCTTCCGGGGAATACCGGACACCCGTGTCATACACGAGCACGCCCTTGGCCGTACGCAGCACCAAGGCGCTGCCCTGCCCCACATCCAGCGCGTATAGCTCCCAATCGCCGGCCGCCGGCCTCGCCGGAATCCACAGCAAGGCCGGGAGCATGAAAGCCCAGCCCATCGAACGATACGGAAAGCCTCGCGGCAGGAGCGCCAGCCCGACGCCGATCAAAGCGAACACGGTGAGCCACCACGGAGAGGAAGGAACCACGAAGCTCGCGCCCGGCAGGCTTGCCAGCCGTTCCGTCGGCCACATGCATGCATCGAGCAACAGATGGGCGAGCCACGCCACGCCGCCCGCCACCGCTTCCATTCCTGGCACCAAGGCCAGCCCCGCCAGCAGGAGGGCGAGCGGAGTGACCACTACGCCGATGACGGGAATGGCATAGGCGTTGGCCAGCGGCGAGACGAGCGACACCTCGCTGAACAGCAGCGCCAGAGGAGGCATGAGTGCCAAGGTAACAAGCAACTGCAGTCTTGCGGCCGTATGCAGCTTGCCCATCGTCCCGGTCAAGGCGCCCGCACGCGCAGAAGTCGCTGACTGTCCCCACCATCCTGTGCTCGCCATGAGGACATGAACAGCAAGAAAGGACAACCAGAAACCGCTGGAAAGAAGCGACCATGGGTCCATGGCGACCACGGCGAATGCCGCGGCCGACAACACATGTGAGGGGCTCAGCGGTACACGCAGAGCCAGGGACAGTGCCACTACGGCCAGCATCACGAAGGTTCGCCGCGCGGGAACACCCCAGCCGGCCAGAAGGCAATAGAGCCATGCGACCAGCAAGGCGGTCCAGGCTGCAGCGAGTCGAGCTGGCAAGCGCTCGGCCAACGTGCGCCGCCCCCACCGTAGGCGCCGCCATAGGAAGTTGACGCCCATCGCCGCGATGACCGCGATCATGGTGACGTGGGAACCGCTGATGGAGACCAGGTGCGTGAGGCCGCTGCGATTGAAGGTCTGCCAGTCGGCAGAGGCCACGCTCGCCTGGTCCCCGATCGCAAGCGCGAGCAAAACCCCACCCCAGCGCTGCTCACTGATATAAGGCAGCATGGCTTCGCGCACAATGTGCCGCGCACGCTGTGCGGCCACCGGCAACCCAGCCCAAGGGTCGTCTTCCAGCAGCATGGGTCTGCCGCGCACCGTGCCAGTCGCCCGTATGCCTTGCGCAAATACATGACCTTCGTAATCGAAGCCGTGCGGATTGCGACTGCCATGCGGCGAACGCAGCACCAGCGCCATGCGCCAGACCTGACCAGGCACCAACTCCGGAAAATCCGCTGCGGCCCGACTTCCCGGTTTACGCCCATAGGGCCCCGAGTACCCGGGCGCGTTCCATCTCACCTGAATCCGTGTCGGCACGCCTTCAGGGATGGAAGACAGCACATCGGCGACGAAGGAGCGGCTTTCCGGCTCCAGCCGTGGGAGTTCAGCCACTCTCAGCACAACACGAGTGACGTAATCCTCGTTGCCGGGGTCCAGGACATCTGCAAGACGCCCATGCACCCATACTGACCCGTAGAGTATGCCCGCCGTCGCAGCAGCGGCGCACCAGCACGCGGTTCTTCCATAGCGGCCACTGACTGCGCGGGCCCGACCGCCGCCCGGAGCCGCGGACCATGGCGCCAGAAGCGCGGCCAGGACTCCACCGAATGTCAGCCCCAGCCACAATACGGAAGGCGGCGCCGGCAGCAGGTGTACTGCTCCCACGCCGCTGACGAACGCCAGCAGACCCATGCGACCAACCACCGCCCGAGCCCTCCGAAAAGGCCCAGCGTAGCCCGCAGCTGCCGAGCAGACGCGGATCAGGTCAGCTCTTCATCACGCGGAGAAGTACGGGTGAATGCCGGCCATGCGTTGGCACCTGAATAACCTGAAGTCCGGGACAGCGATTCACGGCGCCTTCGCCGTGCGGGGCCACTAACCCAGCTTATCCAACAGCGCCCTTAGCTGTCGCCGTTCTTCTTCGCTCAAGCGCTCGCTCACCTTGGCATCGTGCTGACGTATGAGCTGGGTGACTTTATCCCGGACTTCAGCGCCGTGCTCGGTGAGCGCCAACGAGTGGGCCCGTCTGTCCACCAACGATTCCCCTCGATGCACATAGCCCAGCTTCTCCAGCGAATTCACCACTTCGACCGCGCCGGATCGGGCGATGCCCATTGCCCGCGCAAGATCGGTGAGTTTCATGTCCGCATTGTGGTGAACCAAGGTCATGGCCGAAAACCGGGGTGGCGTGATCGACCAGGGCTCCATGGCGTCAAGGAAATCCTGGTAGATGCGAATCTGCGCGCGGCGCATGCAGTAGCCCAGCAATTCGGTCAGGGCGCCGTAGTCAACGTCCGGCGCCATCTCACAGCCCTCCTCTCCCCGTTGCGAAGGGCGCCGTATTTTCGGGCGTGAACTGGGTCGGGTCGACATTCGGGCTCCAGGCGAAACGGGGAAAGATACGCCACCGTGAAGACGGTGTCGAGAAGCTTGCAGGCCGGGCGTCTCGCGACGTTAAGGGCAGCAAGCCTGGGGTAAATCCTTATAGGCTTCAAACAAGCCCACATTGTTATGATACATAACAAATTTCAGGGAGACAGGTTTGAAAGTCCTCATCGTCGGCGCAGGCATAGGCGGCCTGACACTCGCCCTCATGCTGAAGCAGCGCGGCATTGAATGCGAAATCCACGAAAGCGTCCGCGAGCTCAAGCCGCTGGGCGTGGGCATCAATCTATTGCCCCACGCCGCGGTTGAGCTTCAGCAACTGGGCCTGTTGCCGCTGCTCGCGGAGCAGGCGGTGGAAACGTCCGCTCTGCACTACTACAACCTGCATGGCCAGAAGATCTGGGAGGAACCGCGTGGCGTGGCGGCCGGCTACCCCGTACCTCAGTTCTCGATTCATCGCGGAACCTTGCAGATGCAGCTCGCGGCAAACGTGCTCGAACGTCTCGGAGCCGAGCGCCTGCATACCGGTTCGGCCTTCGAGTCGCTGGAACAGGACGGCACCGGCGTCACCGCATACTTCCGGAATCGGCACACCGGCGAACGCATCAGCCGCCGTGCCGATATCCTGATCGCGGCGGACGGTATCCATTCCGCCGTACGCCGTCACTTCCATGGCGAAGGCGACGCCCTGCGTTATTCCGGCCGCATGCTGTGGCGCGCCGTGACGGAAGCCGACCCCTATCTTGACGGCCGCACGATGTTCATGGCGGGCCACCAGGACCAGAAGTTCGTCTGCTACCCCATCTCGGAGCCCCTGCGCAAAAAGGGGCGCTCGCTCATCAACTGGATTGCCGAGCTGCGCGTGCCGCAGGCCGATCTACCCGCTACGGACTGGAACCGCGAAGTACCGGCAGATGTGTTCGCTGATCGCTTTGCGGACTGGAAATGGGACTGGATAGACATTCCGCAAATTATTCGCGGCGCCCAGGCCATCTACGAATTCCCGCTGGTCGACAAGGACCCCTTGCCGCGCTGGACCTTCGAACGCGCCACTTTGATGGGCGACGCCGCGCATCCCATGTATCCGATCGGTTCCAATGGGGCGGCGCAGGCCATCCTGGATGCGCGCTGCCTGGCGGACCGCCTTCAAGAAGCCTTGGCGGCTCACCGCGATGGCGCCATTGAACTGGCGCTGCGCGAGTATGAAGCCGAGCGCCTGCCCGCCACAGCGGGCATCGTGTTGCGCAATCGCCTGAATGGCCCTGAACAAGTCATGCAGATCGCGCACGAGCGCGCCCCTGCAGGCTTCGCTCATATTCACGACATCATCGCGCAGGACGAACTCGATGCGATTTCGATCCGCTACAAGCGCGTCGCCGGCTTCGATCCGCGCGCACTCACAACGAGGGCTTGAGAATGAACCCGGACCCGCAAGCCCCCGCGCTGGAATTCCTGGCGACGCTGAACGTCCAGGTGGCAGACCCCATCGAGGTCGGCCAAGCACCCTTCGGCCGGCGCCGCGTGATCCCGCTCCTGGGAGGAACCGTGAGCGGCCCGCGGCTTAAGGGCGCCCTTCTTCCGGGCGGCGCGGATTTCCAGTCGATCCGTTCAGCTACGTTCACGGACATCCATGCCCGCTACGTAATCGAAACCGACGACGGCGAGCGCATCTACGTGGAGAACACCGGCATACGCACGGGCTCGGCCCAGGACATCGCCGCCATCGCCCGGGGTGAGCCCGTGGACCCTTCTCGCATCTACTTCCGCAGTTATCCCCGCTTCGAGACCGAAGCCCCAGCATGGCAATGGTTGAACGACCACCTGTTTGTCGGCACGGGAGCGCGCTATCCCGACCGCGTGGAGCTCAATTTCTTTATCGTCCGCTGAACACATCACAATCATCTGGAGACATGCATGAATCGACTTCCCGCCCGCGCCCGGCTGATCGCCGCCGTCTGCCTGCTTGCCGCTACGACCGGCGCCGCGGCCGCCTGGCCGGAGCAGCCCGTCCGCCTGACCGTCGGCTTTCCCGGGGGTACGGGGCCGGACATCGTTGCGCGCACGGTCGGTGAACGTCTGTCCAAGGAACTGGGTCAATCAGTGGTCGTCGAGAACAAGGCAGGCGCCGGCGGGCAGATCGCCGCGCATTCGGTGGCCAACGCAACGGCCAACGGCTACACCGTGCTGCTGGGAGAAGTAGGCTCCATCAGTATCTCGCCGGAGACGACATCACAGCTGTCCTATAAGCCGCTCCAGGATTTCGCCCCCATCACCGAAGCTGTACGCGCCGATTTCGTCCTGGTCACTCCGGCTGATTCACCTTATGCCAATCTGGATTCGTTCGTGAAGAGCGCCGTCTCCAATTCCGATTCCTTCAACTTTGCGACGTTTGGCGCCGGCACGCCCGGCCATTTCGGCGCCGAGCTCCTGGCCGAAGCCGGCAAATTCAAGATCGAGCCCATCCATTACCGCTCCACCGGCGACGCAGTGACCGCCATCATCAGCGGTCAGGTCCAAGGCGCCTTCATCACCACAGCGATGGCGAGCACTCAGGTGGCAGGCGGGAAAATGAAGGGGCTGGCCATCACCGGCGCCGAGCGCAGCAAAATGTTGAAGGATATCCCCACATTCAAGGAACAAGGCCTGCAGCAGGTGAACTTTGGCGCATGGTTCGCCTTCTTCGCGCCGGCCGGTACGCCAGACGATGTGCTCGATACCCTCAACAAGGGCATCGTCGCAGCCTTGAACGACGAGCAAGTACGAAGCACGCTGGAAAACGCCGGCTTCGCCATTGTGGGTTCCAGCCGCAAAGAATTGGCCGACCTGCTGGTGCAGGAGCAGAAGACGTGGTCCAGCGTCGTTCAGAAGACCGGCTTCAGAATCAACTGATCACCCTGCGGACTGATAATCCAGGAAGCGCGCGCTGGGCATTGCGCCCGGTGTGCGCCACGACTTCTTCATAAGACAAAGCGCGCAGCTTGGCCAGTTCACGGCCAATACGCGCCACGTGCGCGGGTTCATTGCGTGGCCGCTCACCGCCCGGCTTGCCGAGCCATGCCGGAGGAATATCCGGCGCATCGGTCTCCAGCACCAAGGCGTCCAGCGGCAGCCGGGCGGCCAGCCGCCGGATCTGCAGCGCCCGTTCGAAAGTCATGGCGCCCCCGATTCCCAGTACGAAACCCAGATCGATGAACTGCCCCGCCTGCTGGAAGCTGCCGTTGAAGGCATGCGCGATACCGGTCACCGATGCATGGCGGCGCAGATGCTTCAAGATGTCGTCCTGAGAACGACGGACATGGACGACGACGGGAAGCCCGAACTGTTTGGCCAGGCCCAGCTGGGCATCGAAGAAGGCCTCCTGCCGCTCCCGCATGACAGGTTCCTTGAGCGCCGGCACGAAGAAATCCAGACCGATCTCTCCGATACCAAGAAATCGCTCGTCTTCCATGGCTGCGTCGATACATTCTTCGAGCACTTGAAGATCTTCGTCTTGCGCATCCGGTATGGCGACCGGGTGTATGCCCAGGGTGTAATAGCCACCGGCAAACCCTCGGGCAAGGCTTTGAACGGCGTCAAAATTGGCGCGTTCGACCGCCGGGATCACAATGGCTCCGACCCCGGCACGCCCGGCACGCTCGATCACGGCCTCACGATCGGCTAGAAATTCGACGGCGTCCAGATGACAGTGTGTGTCGATCAGCATTTCGTCTCCTTCCCTGGCGAAATATGCATGACCGGGGCGAACGCAGGCGGGGATCCGCAATCAGACGCCCGAAGTTTCGGCGAGTCGCCCCTTCTCGATGTACAGCTGCCGGTGCGCCAAAGCAGCCAGCGCCGGGTCGTGTGTGACGATGGCCAGGGCCGTGCCGAATTCGCGATTCACCTTCATCAACAGCTCGAACATGCTTTCTGCAGTATAGCGGTCCAGGTTACCCGTGGGCTCGTCAGCCAGTACGCAGCCTGGCCGGGTCACCAAGGCGCGCGCCAGGGCCACGCGCTGGCGTTCACCGCCGGAGAGCTGTCCCGGGTAATGCTCCATGCGGTGCTCCAGGCCGACCTGGGTGAGTATTTCCCGCGCCTGTTCACGGGCCGCGCCCCGCTTCTCGCGGCGAACGATGAGCGGCATGGCAACGTTGTCCACCGCTGAAAACTCCGGCAGTAGATGGTGGAACTGGTACACGAAGCCCAGACGCTGATTGCGCAGACGACTGCGGGCGGTTTCGCCCAGGCCGTCGCTAGGCTGGCCATCGACTTCAACATGGCCGGAGGTAGGCGTATCCAGCAGACCCAGCAGGTGCAGCAGCGTGCTTTTGCCTGAACCCGACGCCCCCACGATCGCGACCATCTCGCCTGCGCCAATATGCAGGCTCACATCGCGCAGGACTTCCACCGTGGCGCCGCCCTCGGTATAGCGCTTGACCAGATTGACGGCTTTCAACACATGGGGGGCAATTTGACGTTCAATCATGGCGCAGTACCTGTGCCGGCTGCAGGCCCGATGCCCGCCAGCTCGGATAAAGGGTCGCCAGCAGGGAAAGCGCGAGCGAGGTCACGGCAACCACGGTGATATCGCTGGCCTGGGGCTCGGAAGGCAGCTCGCTGATGAAATAGATCTGCTGCGGAAGGAATTCAATATTCAGCGATCGTTCGATGAACGGCACGATGACATCGATATTGAACGCCACCAGCATACCCAGTCCCACGCCCAGCACCGTACCTACCACGCCGATCAGGCTGCCCTGCACCAGAAAAATCCGGCCGATCTCGCGCGGCGTTGCGCCGATGCTGCGCAGAATGGCAATGTCCGAACGCTTGTCCTTGACCGCCATGACCAGAGACGAGAGCAGATTGAAGGCCGCCACCGCAACGATCAAGGTCAGGATGATGAACATCATGCGCTTCTCGGTCTGTACGGCGGCAAACCAGGTGCGATTGTTCTGGGTCCAGTCCTGCGCCCGCAAACCCTGGGGCAGCGCCGCCTCCAGCCGCCGCGCAACAGCGGGCGCTTCCTGCATCTCCGCGATACGAAGGCGCACGCCGCTGTTGCCGCTATCGCGGAACACGCGCGCAGCGTCTTCCACGTTCAGAAAAGCCAACGCGGCATCGTATTCGTAGTGCCCCGTGGAGAACTCGCCCACCACCGTGAACTGCCGCATGCGCGGCGTGAAGCCGGCGGGCGAAATCGAACCCTGCGGCGCCAGCACCATGATGGTGTCGCCCGGGCTCACGCCCAGCGACCGTGCCAGTTGTGAACCCAGCGCGATGCCGAAGCTGCCCGGCGCAAGCGCTCGGATATTGCCCGAAAGAAACTGGCCGGAAAGCTCGGACACCTGATCTTCAAGCGCAGGGTCGATTCCGCGCAACTGCACGCCTTGCAGGGCCTGGCCGCGCGCGACCATGCCCTGCGCCGCCACGAAAGGCGCTGCGCCCTGCACCGCCGGATCGGCGCTCGCCTGATCGGCAAGATCCTTCCAGGCGGCCAGCATATCTTCGTGGGGCACGCCCGGAGCGTAGAGCTCGATATGCGGCAGCACTGAAAGCATGCGATCACGGACCTGCACCTGAAAACCGTTCATGACCGACAACACGATGATGAGCGCCGCCACGCCCAGCGCAATGCCGGCCATGGAGCTGGCTGCAATGAAGGACACAAAACGGTCGCCCGAACGGCCTCGGCGGCGCGAGCGGGCCAACCCAGCGTAGCGCGCGCCTATCCATAATTCATAAGACATGCTTTGGAGCCACCTTGATCGATAAACACTACAATGCGTCGAATGCAGATCGTACTACCTGGCGCGCTGCCCGACGCAGCGATCGCGCAAGAGCTCGCCTCCCACATGGAAAAAATGGCGCCCCGTTTCACGGGATGGCTGGAGCGCGCCCGGGTGAGCACCACGTCTGCCAAGCCGGCTGACACATTCTGCACGCCTTATGAATACTGGATGCTGCAGCATCGCGGCTTCCAGGCCTTGCCGGATGAACGCGCGGCTGCCGGGCTGGCGGCACTCTTCGCCCTGGAAACCGATACACCGGCCGCAGCAGACGAGAGCCTGTGGCTGGCCCAATTGGTGCATGTCGCCCCCGCCCGCGACGGCGCCGCGCTGATACCTGCCAGCGAGCTGGAAATCCAGGCGGATGAGAGCGCGGCCCTGTTCGAATCGGCCAGGGAAACCTTCGAAGGCACCGGCTTCTGCGCCACGCCCTTCGACACGACGCACTGGCGCATCGTTCTTCCCGACGGGTACAGGCCGGCCTGTGCGAGTCCCGCTCTGGTCAGTATCACGTCGGTCAACGATTGGTGGACCCAGGATGTCGGGGGCCGCCCCTGGCGGCGGCTGATCAACGAGCTTCAGATGCTCTGGTTTGATCATCCCGTGAGTCAGCAACGCGAGGCGCGCGGACTGCGGGCGGTGAACAGTCTGTGGCTGTATGGCGGCGCCCCGCTGTCGCGTTTCGCTCAAGCGCAACCGGCCGGGCAAGCCGCGCCGCGCGTACTGCGAGGCCTGCAGGGCCCCGCCCTGGTGCAGGATTGGGGAAGCTGGCTTCAAGAGCTGGAGCGGCTGGATCGTGAGACGTTCAGCGAGTTCGCGGACATGCCGGAACTGGTGCTGATGGGCAATGATCGTATCGTGGAAACTTCGCCTGGTCGCAAGGGGCTCCTTGCCAGGTTCTTAGGTGGAAAGCAGGAATGGAAGCAATGGTGGTCCGGCCGCAACTGATTACCCGCGGCGGCGACGCCGGACATTGCGAGCGGCTGGAGTCGGCGGGCATACACCCTTTGCTGGCCCGCCTATGGGCCGCTCGCGGTATCGACGACCCCGCCCACGCGCAGCCCACCTGGGCCGCGATGATTCCGCCGCCCCAGCTCACCCATGCGGAACGCGCGGCCGCCCTGCTGGCCGACGCCATCGCGGCGCGCCAGCACATGCTGGTGGTAGCGGACTACGATTGCGACGGCGCGACGGCGTGCGCGGTCGCGCTGCGAGCCTTGCGGCGCATGGGCGCCATCGTGGAGTTCCTGGTTCCGGACCGTTTTGAAACGGGCTACGGCTTGTCGCCCGCCGTGGTTGAACTGGCTTTGCGACACCCTGCGGGCAGACCCGATCTGCTGATCACGGTAGATAACGGGATCGCCAGCGTCGACGGCGTGGAAGCGGCCAGACAGGCGGGCATGGAAGTCATCATTACCGACCATCATCTGCCCGGCGACACCCTTCCGCAAGCGTTGGCCATTGTCAATCCAAACCAGCCTGATTGCGGTTTTCCTTCCAAGCACTTGGCCGGCGTGGGCGTGATCTTCTACCTCATGCTCGCCCTGAGGGCAGAATTGAGGCGGCGTGGCGCCTTTACGGATGAAGGTCCGCGCCTGGACGACCTCTCCGATCTGGTTGCCCTGGGTACCGTCGCCGATGTGGTGCGGCTCGACGCCAACAACCGTCTACTCGTCACTCAGGGTCTGCAGCGCATGCGCAAAGGGCGCATGCAGGCGGGAGTCCGAGCCCTGTTTACCGCAGCTTCACGCGATCCCCGCAACGCGACCGCCTTTGACCTCGGTTTTGCGCTGGGGCCTAGAATCAACGCCGCCGGCCGCCTGGCCGACATGAGCCTGGGCATACATTGCCTGCTGACCGACGATCCCAAGCGAGCGCACGCGCTCGCCCAGCAGCTGGATGCCATCAACGAGGAACGCCGCGGCATTGAGCTGGCCATGCGCGAGGAGGCCATGAACGTACTCACGCATGAGGCGCCGGCCCGTGCGGCCAGCGTCTGCGTATATCACCCGGAATGGCACCAGGGCGTGGTCGGCCTGGTGGCTTCACGCCTGAAGGAAACCTACTGGCGGCCCGCCCTGGCCTTTGCCCGCTGCGACGATGGCACTCTGCGCGGTTCCGGCCGCTCGGTGCCGGACGTTCACCTGCGCGACGTGCTCGACCTGGTATCGAAACGGCACCCAGGCATTATTCTGAAGTTTGGCGGTCATGCCATGGCGGCCGGCCTCACATTGTCCGAAGGCGCCTACCCCATTTTTGTGGAAGGCTTCGACGCGGCCGTGCGGGAATTATCGGGCGCCGACCGCTTCGATCCCATCATAGAAACAGACGGTTCGCTGGAACCGGATTTCGCCACGATCGAGGTTGCCGGCCTGCTCCAGGAACAGGTGTGGGGATCCGGCTTTCCCGCTCCTGTCTTTCGAGATACCTTCCGCGTGCTCCACCAGCGGCTGCTCAAGGGCAAGCACATGAAGCTGTTCCTGCAACGGGGCGCGCAGCGCTTCGACGCCATCTGGTTCAACCACTCGGAAACCCTTCCCGAACACGCCGAACTCGCCTACCGCCTGGATCG
>JAEWFK010000141.1 GCA_023388835.1 Pseudomonadota bacterium
AAGCCCGGAACGATGTAGCGCAGCACCAGCAAGGTGAAGCCTAGCGCCAGGAAGCCATAGACTCCGAAGAGCGCGGCATGGGCGTGCACCGGCGTGGTGTTCAGGCCCTGGATGTAGTACAGGGAGATCGGCGGATTCACCATGAAACCGAAGACGCCCGCACCCAGCATGTTCCAGAAGGCCACGGCCACGAAGCACATGAGCGGCCATTTAATCGCGTGCATCCAGGGGGCGCGTTCCTTCAGGCGCCAGTTTTCGAACGCTTCGTAACCCAGCACGATCAGGGGCACGACTTCCAGTGCGCTGAAGGAGGCGCCGATGGCCATCACGGGCGTGGTGGTGCCGGCAAAGTACAGGTGATGCAGCGTGCCGGGAACGCCGCCCAGCATGAAGAGCGAAGCCGATGCCAGGCTGGCGATGGTCGCGCCGCGCTTGGAAACCAGGCCCATGGTCGAGAAGATGAATGCCAAAGCCGTGGTGGCGAACACTTCGAAGAAGCCTTCGACCCACAGATGCACCACCCACCAGCGCCAGTATTCCATGATGGTGATGTGGGTACGTTCGCCGTAGAACAGACCGGTGCCGTAGAACAGGCCCACCGCCACGATCGAGAAGGTCAGAAGCGCCAGCAGGTTCTTGTCGCCTTCCTGGCGGAACGCGGGCAGAATGCCGCGCAACATGAGCAGAAGCCAGAAGGCCAAGCCCAGGAACTTCACGATCTGCCAGAAGCGTCCCAATTCCAGGTACTCATAGCCTTGGTGGCCCAACCAGAAGTTGAGATGCGCGGGAAGAATGTGATTGATCGCCAGGAAATTGCCGATATAGGAACCGACTACCAATACGATCAAGGCCCAGAACAGGATGTCCACGCCAAGCTTCTGGTACTTGGGATCCTTGCCGCCATTGATCAATGGCACCAGGAACAGGCCCCCGGCCAGGAAGCCGGCCGCAATCCAGAACAGCGCCGTCTGCAAATGCCAGGTGCGGGTGAGCGAATACGGGAACCACTGCGATACATCGATGCCGTAGAAGGTCTGACCTTCCACTGTGTAGTGCGCGGTGAAGCCGCCCAGCAAAATCTGGAAGATGAACAGACCGACAACCATCAACAAGTACTTGCCCAGCGCGCGCTGTGAAGGCGTGAGCGCAACGAGAGTGAGCGGGTCCTGTTTCGGTGCGGCGGGCTCGGGTTCTTCGCGATGCATGAAGGCCCAGCCCCAGACCAGGAAGGCAATACCGGCAAGCAGCAATACCACGCTGACCACCGACCACACGACGTTGCTCGTGGAAGGACCATTGCCAATCAGCGGCTCATGCGGCCAATTGTTGGTGTAGCTCACTTCGGTATTGGGTCGCTCGGTGGCCGCGGCCCAGGCGGTCCAGAAATAGAACTTCGCCAGATCAGCACGGCGCTCCGCACTGGGAAGAGTGTCCTCTTTCATGGCAAAGCTTTCGCGGGAACCTTGCAGTTCCGGGTGGGAACCGTAGAGCTTGTCGTAGTACACCGACACCTGCTCGATCGCTTGGGCACGACGCTCGGAAATCGTCACGACCTCGGTAACGGGGTCGACCGTGTTCTTGCGGTACTCGCGCTGCAGTTCATCCTTCAGCCAAGCCTGGTCGCGCGGAGTCAGCTGGTCGAATGGAACGCCGGCGGCTTCGTGCGCACCGAGATCCAGCCAGGCCAGCAACTCACGATGCAGCCAGTCGGCCGTCCAGTCCGGCGCCTGGTAGGCACCGTGGCCCCAAATCGAACCGACCTGCATGCCGCCGGTGCTTTGCCAGGCGGTCTGACCGTCGAGAATCTGTTCTTTGGTCATGATTTGACGACCGGAGTCAGTCACGACCTGCGACGGAATGGGCGGCACATGCTTGTAGAGTTCCCCCCCGCTCCATCCGAGGACTCCAAAGGTCACCACCAGCACGGCTGCCAGTAGCCACCACAACTTCTTATATTCACGCATTTTGCGCTCCTTTGACTGCTTGCGAAGCTTTTGCGAACAGCACGTCGTTTTCCAGATGAATGTGCTGCGACAATTCCCGCGCGTAGGCGCCCAGTCCCTCGTAAAGGCTGCGCCAGGTGTTACAGGCGCCCTCGGGCAGGATGAGATCGTTGGTGATGCGATGGATGCGCTCCATCGCATCAAAATGCTGCTGGTGCTCGAACATCATCACCGAGATCGGGCCGCCGGCCGGACCGTTCAGGCCGCGCGCGAGCATGGGGAACAACACCTGTTCTTCCTTGAGCATGTGGCTCTCGAGCTCCTGCAGGTGCGCTTCCAATTCGTCAGCCAAGCCTTCCGGGCATTGCGCGTGGCCGGCATGGACATGTTCAACTCTCCTGGAGAGCCGAATCAGCTCGGGCAGCTGGACGCGATGGCCGGTATGGAAGCGGCCGACAATAAAATCGATGAGTTCTTCTGTAGCGAGCTTGCCAAGCTCCATGGGGACGGGGGCATTCATGAAATCGTCCTTCGTAGTGAGTCGTAACCCCTACCACGCAACCTTCATGCCAACTTTTTTACAGGGTTTACCCAGGCCCTTACTGTGAATGTAGGTATAAAACACCCTGTCACCACGGGTATTTTTTACCATCATGGTAATATTTACCCCATGGATCCACTCATATTGGCCGACCTCGTCACACACCTACCTGATGCTGTCCGCTTGCAGCGCATCGTGCAGACCCTGCGACAGCGTTTTCGCTCCGACGCCGTGGGTCTGCTCAAGCTCGACGAGGGCAGCCTGCGGCTGGTGGCGGCGGCCGGCCTGGCCGATGAAGCACTGGGGAGGCGCTTCGCCGTGGCCGAGCATCCGCGCTTTGCCACCATACTTTCACGGCGTGAGCCGACTTGGTTCGAGCCCGGTAGCGTGCTGCCCGACCCCTACGATGGGTTGCTCGACGACCGGCGCGGCGCGCCCCTGCCGGTCCACGACTGCCTGGGCATGAGTCTGCATATCGAGGGCAAGCCATGGGGCGCCCTCACGCTCGACGCCTTGCAGACCGGCACCTTCGATGAAGAAGCGCAGATGGACTTGCAGCGCTACGCCTTACTGCTAGAGGCCGCAATCCGGGTCACCAAGCTGGAGAAAGAAAACCGCAACCTTCGTCAGTTGAGCAACAGCGCGGTCGACGATCTGCAGATCATCGACGACAAGGAAATCATCGGCCAGAGCGAAGCCATTTCGCAGCTGCTGCATGAACTCGATGTGGTCGCCGACTCCGACCTGCCGGTGCTGTTGCTGGGCGAGACCGGCGTAGGGAAGGAACTCTTCGCCAGGCGGCTGCACCGGCACTCCAGGCGGCGCAAGAAACCGATGGTGCATGTGAATTGCGCCGCACTCCCCGAATCGCTGGCGGAAAGCGAACTGTTCGGTCACGTCAAAGGGGCGTTCTCCGGCGCTACGCAAGACCGCGCGGGCCGCTTCGAGGCTGCTCAGGGCGGCACGCTGTTTCTCGACGAAGTGGGCGAACTTCCGCTATCGGTCCAGGCCAAGCTGCTTCGCGCGCTGCAGAACGGTGAAATCCAGCGCCTGGGAACAGACGCCGTCATCAAGACCGACGTACGCATCATTGCGGCGACGAACCGGCAGTTGAAGGAAAACACCCTTGAAGGCAGCTTCCGGGCGGACCTCTATCACCGGCTCTCGGTATACCCCGTCCACATCCCGCCCTTGCGGGACCGCGGCCGTGATGTGCTGATATTGGCGGGCCATTTTCTGGAGTTCAACCGCGCTCGCCTGGGCGTACGCGGTCTGAGACTGTCCTATGGGGCCGAAGAAGCCCTGCTGAGCTACCCCTGGCCTGGCAATGTGCGGGAACTCGAACACGTCATCAGCCGCGCGGCACTCAAGATGCTGAGCCGCGGCGCCTCGCGCGACCAGATATTGACCTTGCCGGCCGAACTGCTGGACCTGGATCTGCCCCAGGGCGCCATGGCGGAAACGACGGGCCCGTTCAGCGCTGGTCGCCCGGATGCGATCAGCGGCAAGGAACAGGAATTCAGCGGTATGCCGCCGCCCCCCGCTCCGCTGCGCGCGGCGTTGGAACACTACGAGCGCGCTCTTATTCAGCATGCGCTGCAAGCGTCTGATGACAACTGGGCGCGTGCCGCCAGATTGCTCGAAATCGATTCAAGCAATCTTCACAAACGAGCCAAAAAATTGGGTATCAAGGCGGAATCCGCAGGCGACTGAACGTAGGCACCGCTCACCGGGAGGCAAGCGCCGTCAGGCCATTGGCCATGCCCATGTCGCCCTTCGGGAAGTCCACCAGCCGTACGCGGACATGATGCTCTTCGCTCAAGCCGGTGGACTCCGCCGCCGCCCGACTGAGCATGGCAACGAGCGCGTCTTTCTGTGGCTGTGTGCGGCCCTCGATCAGATCGACCACGATCAGGACGGCCGCCGTGCCGAATTGCCCCGCGCACAGGAAGGCATCTTCCGCGAGCTCCTGCAGCAGTACCCGCACCGACGACAGAGGCGCCCCTATGCTTTCCACGACGGCGTCGGAGCAACGTTGCATGAGTTCAGTCTTCTTTTCCGCCGGCAGGCCGTGGGTGGTCGTGATCGTTACGTAAGGCACGGAAGTCTCCTGGGGTTTTCAGAGGCTCTATACTACCCTCGCAGCGCGCCGGCGCAAGCAGCGGGCGACCGCTTCCCTTTCCCCGAAACGACCTGGACTCAATGAATTATCTGCTCATCAAGCACTTGCACGTCACGGCCGCCGGCCTCAGCATCCTGTTCTTCATCATCCGCGCCTACTGGTCGGTCAAGGAGAACCCCATATTGCAGAAGAAAGTGGTGAAGATACTGCCGCATGTGATCGACACCGTGCTGCTGGCTGCAGCCATTCTGCTGTCCATCATGCTCGGCCCCGCCGCCGCGCAACCCTGGGTATTGACCAAGATCGTATTGCTCATTGCCTACATCGGCGTGGGCACCATCGCGATCAAGCGCGGACGGACGCCGCGCAGCCGCGCTATCGCTGCCGTGATCGCCGTGGCCATCTTCGCCTATATCGTCGGTGTGGCGATCAAGCATCATCCCGCCTCCTGGTTCTTCTGAGTACCGGACATCCATGCCGGCCAAGCTCGAACTGCCTTCCTATGAAACCGTCGCCCTGGTGCTGCAAGGCGGCGGCGCACTGGGCGCCTATCAGGCGGGCGTCTTCGAGGGTCTGCAAGAAGCCGCGGTACCTCTGAACCGGCTCGCCGGCATATCGATCGGCGCGCTCAATACTGCCATCATCGCCGGCAACCCGCCCGGCCACCGTCTGGAACGCCTGCGCGAGTTCTGGGAAACCATCTGCCAACCCAATACGCCGCTGGCCGCCCTGCCGCCTTTCGTGGAACAGTCGATCTTCAATATGAGCGACGCTACCCGACAGTGGCTGGGGCACATGAACGCCACCCGCGCCGTGCTCGACGGGCAGAACGGCTTCTTCCGCCCGCGCACGCCCGCACCAGTCATGCCGTTCATGCATTCGGAACCGGGCGCAGCCAGCTATTACGACATCAGCGAGCTGAAAGCCACGCTTGAACGGCTGTGCGACTTCGATCGCATCAACGCCAGCGAACTGCACGTATCGGTGGGCGCTGTCAACGTGCGCAACGGCAACTTCGTTTACTTCGATAATCGCGAGACCCGCCTGCGTCCCGAGCATTTCATGGCCTCGGGCGCACTGCCCCCTGCCTTCCCTGCAGTGGAAATCGACGGCGAGTATTACTGGGACGGCGGCCTGGTCTCGAACACCCCGCTGGGCCATGTCCTGCAAGCGCGTCCCATGCGCGACACGCTTGTCTTTCAGGTTGACTTATGGAGCGCCCGCGGCGCCGCGCCCACCAACATGAGCGAAGTCTCCGATCGCATGCAGGATATCCGCTATTCCAGCCGCACCCGTTTCGTGACGGAGCACTTCCGCCAGTCGCAGGAAATGCGCCATCTGCTCTGGCGCATGCTGCAAGACATTCCCGAAGACGTACGCGCGCGTTCAGAATACGTGAAGCTGGCCGAAGAGGTCAGCAGCGCCAAGTGCTACAACATCGTGCACCTGATCTTCAGGAACCAGCCCTACGACCTGCACTACAAAGATCACCAGTTCGGTCTGGCCGCCATGCGGGAACACTGGCAGCATGGCTTGGCTGACATCCGCAAAACGCTCGCCGACCCCGCCCGCCTCGCCATGCCGCATCCGGACATCGGTTTTGTCACCCACGACGTCCATCGCGAAGAACTCGAAGAACGCATGAGCCGCTAGGAGACAATCCGAGGGCAGCGTCGTCCCGCGCCCCACCCCACACGAGTGATCAGTTTGCCGGTCTTACGCGGCTTAGAACGATCATCCCCGCCAGAACGAGACCCGTCCCCGTGAGCTGCAGTGCGGTAAGGGGTTCATCCAGCAGCCACGCAGCCAAAAAAAGCACCGAGACAGGGCCGCTCATGCCCAGCTGGGATGTCATAGGCGCGCCCACGCGGGCCACCGACCACATGATCATGAAGGTCGGGATGACGGTGTGAAACACGGCATGGACGATGGACAGCTGATACACGGCCAGCGGCTGCACCAGACCCTGCCATCCCTTGATCGTCAGGAAGTGAATGATGGTGTAGACCGCTGACACACTCATGGCATAGGCCACCAGCCGGGTGGAGCCCACCCGCGCAAGGACTTCGCCCGAACTGATCAGGTAAATCGCATACGTGAACGCCGACGCCAGGACAAAGCCGGCACCCAGCAGCACATTGCTGCCGGCCATCGACAGATCCTGAATGAAAGCGAATAGCACCCCTAGATAGGACAGCCCCATGGCCAGCCACTGTCCTGCTGAGATACGGCGCTTCAAGTACAACGCCGAGATCAGCAGGACAAAGGTCGGCGACAGAAAAAGAATCAGCCGCTCCAACCCCGCGCTGATGTACTGCAGGCCAAGGAAATCCAGATAGCTCGACAGGTAATACCCGATGAAACCCAGCAGCACGATACGAACGGCATCCCGGCGGTTCAGACGCAGCCGCTTGCCTTGGCGCGCCTGGCGAGCCTGAAGCAGCGCGATGAACGCAAAGAACGGCAGGGAAAACATCATGCGAAAACCCATGACCGTCAGAGCGTCCACACCGTATCGGTAGGTCAGCTTGGCCACAATGGCCTTCGCGGAAAAGAGTATGGCCCCCAGGACGGCCAGCGCAAAACCGGTCCAGTAGCGGCTGTTGACTGATGCTTTGGCGGGTGCTGTGTCAGCGCTCATGGGCGCCCTCGAACCTTATGCGTTGCCGCATCGGACAATTGCTGAAAATGTCCGGTCCCAAGCAGGAGCGGCAAAAATCGAGAGAACACATAAGCACAACCATGAACACGGAGAAAACGTCTGACTACGGCCAACGGGCGCCGTCTCGAATCAGGCCGACTGGGGATACGCTGGCGCCTTTCTAGGAATCATACCGCCACTCGTGTTCGCTTTTCGTCACGCGCTCCTCGTCGGCACCGCTCCCCCTTGCTTGACATGCATGAACGGTAAAGGTTATAAATCGTCTTTCGTTTTTCAGCGACTCTTTCACGGAAGGAAAAGCGAGAGACGACTCAGGAAGAGTGCCTTGCACATGTAGTAAAAAATGTGCTATATTCTTTCTTCTTCAGTTCCCCGATAGCTCAGTCGGTAGAGCGACGGACTGTTAATCCGCAGGTCACAGGTTCGAGCCCTGTTCGGGGAGCCACAGAATACCGA
>JAEWFK010000128.1 GCA_023388835.1 Pseudomonadota bacterium
CTCCCCTTTATCCCAACTGGCCCATGGCGAGCCTGCGCGGCACCTCTCCGTCCATGGCCCGCGCCATGGCGATCGCCTTATTACAGATGGATAGCCATGACCATGGCATGAGCTGGTCGGTTCCCGCCGATTACCAAGTCGTGCACGAGGTGTTCCGGGAACTGGGAATCGGCCCGTATGCCGATTTGCGCGGTACCGCGCTGGGAACGCTCGTTCGGGACTACTGGCCGTTCGGCATGCTGATGGTGCTGGGTCTGTTCTTTTGGGGACTTTACACGGCGCGCAGCGAATACTTGGTGCGAACCCGCACCGCCGCGCTGGAACAGGCCCTGCGTGATCGCGAGGCGTTTGAGCAGCGGATGCGTGCGAACCAGGAGCAGGCGGATCACCTGGCCCGCTTGTCGGTGTTGGGAGAGCTATCCAGCAATCTGGCGCACGAGCTCAGCCAACCCCTGGCCGGCGTCAATAATTATGCCCAAAGCCTGTTGCGGAGACTGGAGAACGGTCGCCTGACCGATGCGGCGGTACGCGAGGCCTCGGGGAGCATCATCACGCTGTCGGACTCCGCAGCCGATATCCTCAAGCGTATCAAAGGCTTCGCGCGCAAGCGTCCTGGCATACGCGCCCCGCACGTTCTTCGCCGCCTGGTAGAAGAAACTGCGACATTGTTCATGGGCATGCAGGTCCATGCCCCTGAAATCGAAGTGGAAGACCGCTTGCCTGCCGGGAGTCGTGTCAATATCGATGCCTTGCAGATCCAGCAGATCCTTCTGAATTTCTTCAAAAACTCCCAGGATGCCATGCGAACGCTGCCCATGGCGCAGCAGCGCATCCGCATCACGCTCGAAGAGGACGAGGGTTGGGCGTGGTTGCATGTGCGCGATTTCGGCTCCGGCATGGACGACCTGGCGCTCAAACATCTATTCGAACCCTTCCATACGACCAAAGAAGATGGTCTGGGTCTGGGGCTTTCCATTTGCAAGGGCATCGCCGAAGCTCACGGCGGCCAGTTGCTGGCCCGGTCACCGGACCACGGGCCTGGAATGATTTTTTCGTTGAGCCTGCCTCTACATGAACATGATGCAAAGTCTCGCAATCTACCTCCTCGATGACGACGCTGCCTTCCGCCGATCAGTAGTTTTCCTTCTGGATTCGGTTGGGTGGACGGTGGTCGAATACGCGAGCGCGGAGGCGTTCCTTGCCGACCACTCCACCGTGCCCTCCGACATGGGCTGCCTGTTGCTCGACATCCGCATGCCGGCCATGAGCGGCCTGGCGCTGCAACAGCATCTGCTTGCCAGAGGCTGGCGGAGCTCCATCGTGTTCATGACTGGGCACGGAGATGTGGAAATGGCCGTTCAGGCGATGCGGTCAGGCGCCTGCGACTTTCTGGAAAAGCCCTTCAAGGATCAGGCCTTGCTCGATGCCGTTGATTGCGCAGTCCGTCGTACGCGCGAACGGCGGCGCAAGAGCCGCCAGCAATCCCAGGCGCAGGCGCTGCTTGGTCAGCTCTCGCCACGCGAACGGGAGGTTGCCCGCCTCCTCGCGCTGGGTGACCCGAACAAGGTCGTGGCGCATAAGCTCGGCATCAGTGAAAAAACGGTACATGTCCATCGTCAACACATCATGGCAAAAACCCTCGTCAGCAACGCGGCGGAACTCACCCGGCTGATGCTTACCGCTGACCGCGACATGCTCGACTGAACTTCGACCTGCGACCTGTCCCCATGTGGGTGTCGCCATGATGTGCTTATACGAGCGGTCCCTAGCCGCATAGGTAGTTTCATCTATGCCGCTTCCGAATACGCCAATGGGCACCGGGCCGGGAAAACCCTATCCTGCAAATGTGACCGTTTGCAATAGGCCAACCCTGTGAAACCCACCTTTTCTTCGCCCACTGACACTGGCGCCCCGTCTCCCTGCGAAAGCAAACGCGGCTTTCTAAAGGAGCTGCTGGGTGTCGGCGCGTCGGCCGCAGTCATTCCCATCATGCCCGTTCAGGCCGCCATGGGCGACCAGCCGCCGCGCCGCCCAGGCATGGCAGGCAAACGCTTCGGCATGCTGATCGATCTGCGCAAATGTATTGGTTGCCAAGCCTGTACCGTAAGTTGTTCCGTGGAGAATCAGCCGCCGATCGGGCAATTTCGCACCACCGTCCTGCAGTACGAGATCGACAAGGAGGACGGCAGCGCCCCGGCCATGGTGAGCTTGCCACGCCTGTGCAACCATTGCGATAACCCGCCTTGTGTCCCTGTGTGTCCCGTTCAGGCCACCTTTCAGCGGGAGGACGGCATCGTACTGGTGGACAATGAGCGATGCGTCGCCTGCGGCTACTGCGTGCAAGCCTGCCCCTACGATGCGCGCTTCATCAACCACGAAACCCAGACCGCGGACAAATGCACGTTCTGCGAACACCGGCTGGAAGCCGGCCTGCTGCCCGCATGCGTGGAAAGCTGTGTCGGCGGCGCCCGGGTTATTGGTGACCTGCTCGACGCCACCAGCGAGATCAACCGTCAAATGGCGGCGCACAAAGAGGACATCAAAGTGCTCAAACCCGGCATGAACACGTCGCCGCGCGTGTTTTACATCGGCCTGCCCGATGAGTTCGTCGATGGCGTCGACGGCCAGGCCAGCGTGCGACTGGTAAGTGACCACTGAAGGAGACGCGGAGATGCAGATCATTGAATTGCTGACCCCGAAGTATGAAGCCGCCTGGTTGCCCTGGGCGGTGCAGTACTTTTTCTTGGTAGGCATATCCACCGGGGCGGCCCTCATGGCTGCCTGGAGCATATGGTCTCCCCCCGGCAGCGCCGGTGCGAAAGCCTTGCCGCTTGTTATTGTGCTGTTGCTGGTGACGGCGCTCACTGCGCCTGTTTCACTACTGGCCGACCTGCACCAGCCAGCACGCTTCTGGCATTTCTACGCCAACTTCACCCCATGGTCCTGGATGTCGATGGGAGCGGTTCTGCTGCCCGTGTTCATCATGCTGTCGCTTGCCCTGTCCCTGGCCTGGTGGCTCGGTTCAGGGCGGTGGATGCGTATTCTGGCCCTGCCCTTGGTGATCTCAGCGACAAGCATTGTGGTCTACACCGGTGCGGAGATCTCCGTAGTGCGGGCTCGGCTGCTCTGGAACAACCCCTGGGTGCCGGTCAACCTGGCATTGACGGCCTGGTTGGCCGCCGTAGGCGCCGCTCTGCTGCTGACCCTCTGGGTGCCGGCGGGTCGTGATGTGGCGGTGCGCGCCTGGCTGGGCAGACTCGGGCTGTTTCTGAGCCTGGCCTTGCTGGCGGTGGCCTCTGTGTGGGTAGTAAGCGGCCATGTCATGCAGACTCCATCTTTCCTGGAAGCGCTGGAGCTTCATGCCCGCTACCCCATCTGGCGAATCAGCCTATGGTTCTCGATCGCGCTTGGCGTGTTGGTGCTGGCGCTCTGGCTGCGCCCGGGCTGGTGGCTGAACTCGCATGCCATGCTGGCGATGCTGGGTGTAGCGGCCTGTGCAGCGGCGTGGGGCTTTCGTTGGGCCTTGTTCATGGGGGTTCAGGGCGTGCCCAAATACGGAGCCGGTCTATACGTCTATTCCATTCCACTGGGCGGCGACGGCCTGTTGGGCATCATCGGCGTCTTCGGCCTTTGCGTCGCAGTGCTGACGTTGGTGCTATGGGCCCTCGAACATAAAGAGCGAGTATTGTCATGACCGAACAAAAAAAACCTTCCGCACCCAACACACTGCGCCGGAATTTACTGCGCAGCAGCTTGATCGCCGGTGGCTCCGCCGCCTTCGCCGCAGGCTATGGCGAGACTTTGGTCCGTGGCGCCCGAGGCCTGATGTCGGGAACGGCGGGCTCGCCGACTGCTGACGCAGTGCGCGGGAATTCCTTGCAGCCGGAGTTTCGCATCGACTCCGCCACGGGCTTGCTCGACACCCATCCCGGCCAAGTGGTCAGCCCCTCGAGCTGCCTGGGCTGCTGGACGCAATGCGGCGTAAGGGTGCGTGTCGATACGGCGTCCAATCGCATTATCCGTATTGCGGGGAACCCCTATCATCCCTTGGCCACGACCCGTCCCGCCGCGATGGAGACGCCGGTGCGCGAGGTGTACGCGATGCTCGGCGGAGATAACGGCCTGGAAGGGCGCGCCACATCCTGTGCGCGAGGCTCCGCCATGCTGGAACATCAGACTGCCGCCCATCGTGTGTTGCAACCGCTGAAACGAGTCGGCCCGCGCGGGTCGGGCCAATGGCAGACCATTTCTTTCGAGCAGCTCATTGATGAAATCTGCGAAGGCGGCGATCTATTCGGCGAAGGACATGTCGATGGCCTGCGCGCTATCCGCGACGTCGATACCTTGATTGACCCCGACAACCCCGAGTATGGCCCTCGGTCCAATCAATTGCTCGTGACCGACTCGGCCAACGAAGGCCGCACGCCGCTCATCAACCGCTTTGCCCGCCAGGCTTTCGGCACCGTCAATGTCAGCAACCACGGTTCATACTGCGGGCAATCCTACCGCGTGGGTACGGGCGCAGCCCTGGGCGATCTTGCCTCCATGCCTCATGGTAAACCCGATTGGGAAAACTCGCGCTTTGGTCTGTTCATCGGCACCGCGCCCGCCCAGTCGGGCAATCCTTTTCAGCGCATGGGCCGCGAACTGGCGGAAGCGCGTTCTCGCGAACAGCACGTTTACCGATATGTCGTGGTATCGCCCATCCTTCCTATGTCCTCCAGCCACGCCGCGGGCACGAACAACCGTTGGCTTCCGATCAAGCCCGGCACGGATCTCGCTTTGGTCATGGGCATGATCCGTTGGATCATCGAGAATGAACGCTACGATGCCCTCTTCCTGTCCCAGCCGGGTCCGGCCGCCATGGAGGCGGCGGGCGAGGCCTGGTGGAGCAATGCCACGCACCTGATCATCGAAGAGCCCGATCATCCACGCCACGGATCCTTCCTACGCGGGGCGGACCTCGGCTGGCCGCTACCCGCCTCCAATGTCGATAAAACTTCGGCGCAGGATGTCTATGTGGTGCAGTTGAGCGACGGCAGCCTGGCTCCGCACACCACGCCGCAGGCCGCCGAACTCTTCGTCTCCCGCAATATCGGCACTGTGGACGACAAAGGCGGCACAGGTCCCACGCTCAAAGTGAGATCGGCGTTGTCAAGACTGCGCGAAGAAGCACAACGCATGACGCTGGAGGACTATTCCGCACAGTGCGGTGTACCGATAAGCGAGATCGAAGCTCTCGCCCAAGAGTTCACCAGTCATGGCAAGCAGGCGGTCGCCAATTCACACGGCGGCACCATGAGCGGCGCCGGCTTCTACACAACGTTCGCGATCGCCACACTCAATAACCTGATCGGCAACCTGAACGTCAAGGGCGGCTGGTTGATGGACGCGGGACCCTTCGGCCCTTTCGGACCGGGGCCTCGCTATAACTTCGCGCAGTTCAAGGGCGCGGTGAAGGCCCATGGCGTGACGTTGTCGCGCAACCGCTATCCCTATGAACGCAGCAGCGAATTCAAGCGCAAGCTGCAGGCAGGCCAGAACCCCTACCCTGCGCGTGCGCCCTGGTATCCGGCGACGGGTGGCCTAAGCAGCGAAATGCTGGCTGCGGGGCTCCTGGGCTACCCGTATCGGCTCAAGGCCTGGATCAACCACATGAGCAATCCTGTCTACGCCATGTGCGGTTTTGAGAACACGCTGGCAGAGACATTGAAAGACCCGGCCAAGCTTCCGCTCTTCATCTCTGTAGACCCGTTCATCAATGAAACCTCGGCGTTGGCCGACTACATCGTCCCTGATACGGTGACCTATGAAAGCTGGGGCATCGGCGCGCCCTGGGCGGACGTCATCGCCAAAAGCTCGACGGTGCGCTGGCCCACGGTCGAACCGGCCACCGCGCGCACCGCCGAGCAACGCCCCATCAGTCTTGAGACCTTGCTGTTCGGCATCGCCAAAAATATTGGACTGCCCGGCTTCGGCAAGAACGCCATGTCGGCCCGCGACGGCGAGCCGCTGGACCTCGATAGCGAGGAAGACTTCTACATACGCGCCATTTGCAATATCGCCTATCAGGCCGGCAAACCCGTAGGCGAGGCGTCCGACGACGATATCGCCATCACCGGCCTCTCGCGCTGGATGCCCGAAGTCACCAAGCGACTGAAGCCCGAGGAAGTGCGCCGGGTCGCCATGGTGATGAGCCGCGGGGGGCGGTTTGACCGAATCGAGAACGCCTGGGACGGTGAGCGGCTCAAGACCACGCCCAAGGCGCCGATCAATATCTGGAATGAGAACATCGCGGCCATGCGTCATTCCATGACCGGCGAGCGGCTCATGGGCTGTCCCACCTGGCATCCCACCCGTTTTGCCGACGGAAGCGCCATGCGCGAACATTTTCCGGAGAAGGACTGGCCGCTTGCCATGAGCTCATATAAGTCAAATCTGATGAGCTCCATGTCCATTGCGGCAAGCCGGCTACGCCAAGTGCATCCTCATAATCCCGTTTCACTGAACAAGAAGGATGCCGAGGCGCTCGGCATTGCCAACGGCGATCGCATTCGCATCAGCACGCCGGGTGGTTCAGTCGAAGGTGTGGCTCTCGTGCGCAGCGGCATCCAGCAGGGCGCTGTCGCTATCGAACATGGATACGGGCATAAACAGCTCGGCGCAGCGCCACAATGGATAGACGGTCAACCCGCCGCGCATAACCCCCAACATGGAAACGGGGTCAACCTGAACACCCTCGGTTTCCCGGACCCGACGCGCCCGGAGAAAGACAATATTTGGGTGGACTGGGTGTCGGGCTCGGCCGTACGCCAAGCCCTGCCCGCCAAAGTGGAAAAAATCATCTGATCGCGAAGCCCGCCCGTTGAGGGCGAGCTGCTCTCAGATCGCCGTCGAAGGCCGCCTGGCGGCCTTCGCCGTTATCGCCAGCGCCACCACTGCCAACACGAGTGGAATGAACGATACCCAAAGCACCATATCCCAGTCATAAGCCGCCAGCAAGCTGCCCGAAGCGAATGAGCCGAAGGCCATGGTTCCGAAAACGATGAAGTCGTTGAGCGACTGGACCCGCGTTTTCTCTTCAGGGCGATGGCATTCCAAAACCAGGGCGGATGCACCGATAAAGCCGAAATTCCAGCCGACGCCAAGCAGAACGAGCGTAAGCCAAAAATGGGCGACATCGATGCCCGTCAGCCCCACCGCGGCCGAAACGCCCGTGAGCAGCAACCCGGCCATCACGACGCGCCCGGCGCCAAAGCGCGTAATGAGCCGGCCCGTGAAAAAGCTGGGGGCATACATGGAGATGACATGCCACTGCAGCCCGAGATTGGAGCTTTCTTGGGAGTGCCCGCACATTTGCATCGCAAGCGGCGCGGCCGTCATCAGAAAATTCATGATCATGTACGATACGGCGCCGCAAATCACGGCCGTGATAAAGAGCGGCTGGCGCATGATCGTCCCTATCGGTCTGCCGCCTGCGCGCTCCGCTGCGGTGGGCATGGGCAGCTTGACGCCGAGCAGCACCACCGCCGAAAGCGCAGCGACCGCGGCCTGCGCGATAAACGTGGCGGCAAACATATGCGCCGGCCAGAGATACATGGTGTAAGTGACCAATTGCGGTCCGACCACCCCTGCGGCCACGCCACCCCCCATCACAAAAGATAGCGCTCTTGGCCGCATGGCGGCACTGACGCCGTCGGCAGCGGCGAAGCGGAATGAAAGCACGACAGCAGCGTATGCCCCGCCGAAGAAGGTCCCCAGACACAGAAGCCAGAAGGAACCGATCATCACGGCGAGCGCGGCCAGCAAGCCCACCAGAACACCGCAAGCGGTGCCCGCCAAAAACGCCGTGCGGCGGCCATATCGCCGTGCGATGGCGCCGGCCGGCAGAATACAGGCTGCCATCCCCACGACGAAAATCGATATGGGGAGTGTCGCCAGAGCCTTGTCCGGGGCCAGCATGTGGCCGATGATCGCGCCTGTAGCGTAAACGACCACCGAGTTTGCACCGGCAAGCGCCTGTGCGACCGTCAGCCGCATGATGTTGCCGCGCTGTTCACGCTCGGACAGTACGATGGCGTCTTCCTGAGAAGCCTCGGATCTGATATGGGACAAAATGCACCTCGTTGAAATGGGGTCCGCCAGACGCGATGCCACCTTACTGTAAGTCGCGCAAGGACGAGCGCGCACCGATCTGGACTGATATTCGCTTGTTGGATTCCGGCGCTACGATCTTGCACCCATGGTCAACACCATCCGAAACTTCGCCTCTCCGGATTTCATACGCTGGTAGGCCTCATTGGCCCGTTCCAGCGGCATGATTTCGATCTGTGGCCGCGCGTCGGTCAGCACGCTGAATTGCAGGGCCTTTTCATTCTCGTAAGGCGTGCCGGTGATCGAACCCAGAAGCGAACGCTCCCCGCCCACCAGAAAGCCCGATTGCACCGATAGGGGATCCTTCCCGGCCCCCAGCACCACCAGGCGTCCCTGCAGAGCAAGTCCCGGCAAGATCGCCGATATGGCCGCCCGGTCGCTGATGGTCGTAATGATTGCCATGGCGCCGCCTAGGCGCTTGAGCGCTTCCGCGGGGTCGTCTCTGGCGGTATCGACGTAGACATGCGCGCCCAATCGCAGCGAGTCAGACGCAATATCCTGACCCCGCCCGACGGCCGCTACCTTGAAGCCCATCTTTCGGGCGTACTGCAGCGCCATGTGGCCGAGCCCCCCGATACCGAGCACTGCCACCAGGTCGCCTGCTTGCGCGCCGCATTTCTTCAGTGCATTGAACGTCGCAATGCCGGCGCATAAAAGGGGAGCGGCTTCTTCGGCATCCAGCTCATCCGGGATGGCGACCAGACCGGTGCTGCGCGCGAGCATCATTTCGGCGTAGCCGCCATCGCACGAAGCGCCGACTATGGGCTGGCTTCGGCACAAATTGAATTTTCCTTGCCGGCACTGTTCGCACTCATTGCAGTGCCCGCCCAGACGGCCGATTCCTACGCGTCGCCCGATGGACCATGCAGCCGGGACTGCGTCGCCCCGGGCATAGATGCGTCCCACGACCTCGTGTCCGGGCACCCGCCGCGGCTGCAAAGCCGGGTCGACGTTTGCGATGTCAGAGGCATCGGCACCGCAGATGCCGCAAGCTTCGATCTGGATCAGCACTTCGCCCGAACCGGGGGTGGGCGTGGGGCGCTCAACCAGGTCCAACATGCCGGAATTGGTTATTTGCATCGCGCGATAGGTCTCTTTCACCGTACGTCCTCCTTCCTCAACATGGCTTCTACCCCGCGGCGTGCGGCGTCGACGGCTCCCGCCACATAGCCGGGAAAGCTGGGCGACCACTCGCTGGCGATGCCCGTAATTCGATGCCTCCAGGGCCCTTCGGACACGGTCGCGGGCAGCCAAGCTCCGTGCTGAGCATCGGGGTCCCGGTCCGCCGCAATAGCGGTGTAAGGGTCGGTGGCCCAGTCTTTTAGAAATTCCGCTACCGGCATGGCCGCGCCGTCGCCAAAAAGCCGCACGAACTGGGCACGGCAATGGGCATACAAAGCAGCTTCCGGGATCTGCCGACGAACTTGCGCCGGAACGCCTAGAAAACCGAAAAGCGCGCCACAACCATCCGGCGCTGAGGCATCGTGGATTTCAACCATAGGGCCGACAGCACTGCGTGCATTGCCCGACAAACCCCGCTCACGCCAGAACGGTCGATCATAGATGGCCAGGTATTTGGCATGTGGCGCCATCCAAGTACCGCGAGCATGCCACTGCCGGGTCACCGCGCTGGGCAGTGCCGGGGCGAACACGATGCTATTGGCTGCGAGCCGAGGCGGGATGGCTACGAGTACATGGGCCACGTCATAAGACACAGCGTGTCCTTGCATATCCACGGCGTTCACCTCGACGTACCCGTTATACGGGACCAAGCGCTTCACCTCACAACCCGAAACGAGATTATCGGCAGGCAGCCGGACCCGTAGAGCCTCGGTCAGCGCCAACATGCCGCCCCTCACGCGCACGGCCGGTGGCGCGGAAAGAAATCCATCGATTCGGCTGGGCGGGTGCGCCCGAGAGCGTTCAATCAACATGTCCCCGGCTTCATCCTGTGGAAAGGTCTCCAGGCCCAGGCTCGCCACGAGCTGCTGCAGATCCGGGTGCATCGCCGGCCAGAACCATGTCGCCCCCAGATCGAAACGGTCCCGAACCGGCCGGTCTTCCGCGCCCGAGGTAAGCGGGGCCGCGACAT
>JAEWFK010000171.1 GCA_023388835.1 Pseudomonadota bacterium
AGGCGCTGCACGCTTTCGCGCTCGAGTGCGTCGATCGCGCAGGCCACCGCCAGCCAGGTCTTGCCGGTTCCGGCCGGGCCGACGCCGAAGGTGATGTCGTGCTTCAGAATCTGGTTCAGGTAGTCGCGCTGGCGGGGCGTGCGGGGGCGCAGGTCGCTGCGGCGGGTGCGCAGGCTCAGGCTCATGTCGTCGACCGGCGGCAGATCCGGCAGTGCGGCGGAGGCGGCCATCGGGTCGGGGCCGCGCGTCTCGGCCGGGCGTCCCGCCCCGAGCTCTACCAGGCCAAGCTGGATGTCGTCAATCGAGAGCGGACCTTTGGCGGCACGCAGATGAAACCATTCCACCGCCTTGGCGGCGGTTGCGGCGTTTTCGCCCGCAAGGGTGATCTGGCTGCCACGACGTGTCAGCGCGACATTCCAGCCGTCGGCGATTTGGCGAAGGTTTTCATCCAGCGGTCCGCACAGATTTGCGAGCTGGGCATTGCTGCCGTCAAGACGGAGGGAGGCGGTGGAGGAACTGGGGGCCCGGCTGCTCATGCGGTTTCCTTCTGAGTCTGGGGAGCGGATGCGGGATCGGTGGTGAGAATACGGCCACGCAAGGTATTGGTCATGGTCTGCGTGATCATGACATCGACCATCTGACCGACCAGCCGGGGATGGCCGACGAAATTCACGGTGCGGTTGTTCTCGGTTCGTCCCGCGAACTCATTGGGGTCCCGGCGGGAAGGCCGTTCGACGAGAATACGCTGCACCGACCCGACCATCGACTCGCTGATGGCGGCGGCCTGTTCATTGACGAGCGCCTGCAGCCGATACAGCCGGTCCAGTTTTTCTTCCTGCGCGGTGTCATCCTGCAGGTCCGCAGCCGGCGTGCCGGGGCGGCGCGAATAGACGAAGGAGAAGGACTGGTCGAAGCCGACCTCGCGGATGAGGTCCAGCGTCTTCTGGAAGTCGGCTTCTGTTTCACCGGGAAAGCCCACGATGAAGTCCGAAGACAGCGTCATGTCGGGGCGGGCCTGTTTCAGGCGACGGGCGATGGACTTGAATTCCAGCGAGGTATAGCCGCGTTTCATGGCGGCCAGCACACGGTCGCTCCCTGCCTGGACGGGAAGATGCAGAAACGGAACGAGCTTGGGCAGCTTGCCGTGGGCCTCGATGAGGCGGGTCGTCATTTCCTTGGGGTGCGAGGTCGTGTAGCGTATGCGCTCGATACCCGGGATCTCGTGTACGTATTCAAGCAGCATCGCGAAGTCGGCAATGCTGCCGTCGTCGCTCAGAGGGCCCCGATAAGCGTTCACGTTCTGTCCAAGCAAGGTCACTTCCTTCACGCCTTGGTCGGCAAGGTCGGCGACCTCGACCAGCACATCTTCGAAGGGTCGTGAGACTTCCGGGCCGCGCGTGTAGGGCACCACACAGAAGCTGCAGTATTTGCTGCAGCCTTCCATGATCGAAACGAAAGCGCTGGGGCCGTCCATCCGGGCGGGGGGCAGGGCATCGAACTTCTCGATTTCCGGGAAGCTGATGTCGACCTGGGAATGGCCGGATTGCGTTTTTCGCGAGATCAGCTCAGGCAGGCGATGCAGAGTCTGCGGGCCAAACACCACGTCGACAAACGGCGCGCGCGTGACGATGGCTTCGCCTTCCTGGCTGGCCACACAGCCGCCCACGCCGATCACCAAACCGGGATTGAGTTCTTTGAGATGGCGCACCCGGCCGAGATCCGAGAAGACCTTTTCCTGGGCCTTTTCGCGCACCGAACAGGTATTGAACAGAATGATGTCGGCTTCCTCAGGCGTGCCGACTCGTTCCGCGCCGTGTGCCTGGCGCAGGACGTCAATCATTTTGTCCGAGTCATACTCGTTCATCTGACAGCCGAAAGTGCGCACGAAGACCTTCTTGCCGTTCTGGCCGGCGGTGCCTGCGGCGTCTTTTCGTTCAGTTGAAGGTACATTCGGCACGTCGGGTTCTTCAGGAAGAATCAGCGTGGATGCAGGGACTTCAGGCTCTTCCGGCACAATGAGGCCGGACGATGGCGTTTCCGGTTCTTCGGGAAGAATGAGGATGGACGGTGATGTTTCCGGTTCTTCGGGGAGAATGAGGCCGGACGGCGGGACGGGCTGGGCCGGTGCGGGAGTGCCGCGCGCAGGGCGCTTGATGGAAATTTCTTGCATGGTCGTGGCCGTGACGGGTGTTCATCCCGCGGGCAGTGGATTCAGGAAGTTCCGATTGTACCGCCGCGTGGTATGGCGGCTATGAACGCAGACGCCGGCCAATGAGGCCGGCGTCTTGCGGTGGAGCTTCAGGTGGCGGTTGCGGCCTGGAGCAGGCAAGCGGATCAGGCGACTTCGGCGGTGGGGTCGTCCTTCTTGGGCGCCTTCACGAGATCTTCGCGTTTGACGCCCAGCCACATGGCGATCGAGGCGGCAACGAAGACAGAGGAATAGATCCCGAACCAGATCCCGATGGTGAGCGCCAGCGAGAAGTTATGCAGCGTGGGCCCCCCGAAGAAGAACATCGACAGCACCATCATCTGCGTGGAGCCGTGGGTGATCACGGTACGCGAAATGGTCTGTGTGATGGCGCTATCGATCACTTCGCGCACGCTGGTCTTGCGCTGCTTGCGGAAGGTTTCCCGGATGCGGTCCATGATGACCACGGATTCGTTCACTGAATAGCCCAGGACCGCGAGCACCCCGGCCAGCACGGCCAGCGAGAACTCCCATTGGAAGAAAGCGAAGAAGCCCAGGATGATGACCACGTCGTGCAGATTGGCCACCACGCCGGCGACCGCGAATTTCCATTCGAAGCGCAGGCCGAGGTAGATCATGATGCCCAGGACGACGACGAGCAGGGCCATGAGCCCGTTTTCGACCAGCTCTCGCCCGACCTGCGGGCCAACGAACTCGACGCGGCGCAGCTCGACCTCGGGCGCTGCGGCTTGCAGTGCGCCCAAGACGGACTCGCTTTGCATGGCGGATGTTTCACCCTCGCGCACCGGCAGGCGAATCATCACGTCTTGCGAAGTACCGAAATTCTGCACCTGGAAGTCGGTGTAGCCCAGGCTGGTGACAGCGTTGCGGACTTCTTCGAGCTGTGCGGCCTGCTGGTAGTGCACTTCCATGACCGTGCCGCCTGTGAACTCGATCGACAGGTGGAAGCCGCGCGTAGCGATGAAAAAGACGGCCGCCAGGAAGGTGATCAGACTGATCAGGTTCAGCACCAGGGCATGGCGCATGAACGGGATGGTACGGCGGATACGGAAGAATTCCATGTTGCGTTCTTACCTTTGAATGGGCGGCGCCACCGGCGCCGCCGTGGTCAATCCTTGGGTTTCCAGACTTGGCCGATGGAAATGCTCTGCAGCTTGCGCCGCGAGCCATACCACAGGTTGACCAGCGCTCTTACGCCCACGATCGAAGAGAACATGGACGTCAGGATGCCGATGACGTGAACGACGGCGAAGCCCCGTATGGGACCCGTTCCGAAAGCCAGCAACGCCACGCCCACGATGAGAGTGGTGAGGTTGGAGTCGAGAATGGTGCCCCAGGCGCGCTCGAAACCGAGGTTGATGGCCTGTTGAGCCGAATGGCCCGCGCGGAGCTCTTCGCGGATACGCTCGTTGATCAGCACGTTGGCATCAATGGCCATGCCCAGTGTCAGCGCGATGGCGGCAATGCCCGGCAACGTCAGCGTGGCTTGCAGCATTGACAGCGCGGCCAGCAGCAGCAAGACGTTGAAGCTCAGGCCCAGCGTGGAGAACACCCCGAACAGGCGGTAATAGATGACCATGAACACTGCGATGGCAATGAAGCCGTACAGCGTCGAATCGAAGCCCATCCTGATGTTGTCCGCGCCGAGGCTCGGGCCGATGGTGCGTTCTTCGATGATCTCCATGGGCGCCGCCAGTGAGCCGGCGCGCAGCAGCAGTGAGATGTCGGCAGCTTCCTGGGCCGTCATGCTGCCGGAAATCTGCACCTGACCACCGGGAATCTCACTGCGGATGACGGGAGCGGTGACGACCTGGCCCTTCCCCTGTTCAAACAGGACGATGGCCATGCGGCGACCGATGTTGTCGCGCGTGATGTCGCGAAAGATGCGCGACCCCTTGGCGTCCAGCGTGAGGTTGACCGTGGCCTGCTGCGTCTGGGAGTCACGCCCAGGCTGGGCGTCTTGCAGGTTCTCGCCGGTCAGGATGACCTGGCGGCGCAGCAAGAGGGGGCGGCCGTCTGTGTCGTTGAAACGTTCCAGACCGAACGGCACGGTGCCGCCGTTGAGCGCCGCAGTGGCCGTCGGGGAATCGTCCACCATGCGGATTTCCAAGGTGGCGGTGCGCCCCAGGATTTCCTTCGCCTTGGCGACGTCTTGGACGCCGGGAAGCTGAACGATGATGCGGTCCGTACCTTGCTGCTGGATCACCGGTTCGGCCACGCCGAGCTCGTTGATTCGGTTGTGCAGGGTGGTGATGTTCTGACGAAGGGCGTTGGTCTGTACGGCGGTGATGGCCGGTTCGCTCAGCTCGCCGCGCGCCGTGAAGTTTCCGCCGGATTGGCCGCTTGCGGTGAAGGCCAGGTCGGGCAGGCCGCGCCGCAGTTCCGAAATGGCCGCTTCGCGCTCAGCTTCGGTGGCAAACGAGGCGATCACCGACAGGTCGCTGCGTTCGACACCGGCCAGCGGGATGCGTGCGTCGCGCAAGCTGGCGCGTACGTCGTTGGCCAGTGTGTCGTAGCGGCCGGTCAGTGCGCCGCGCATGTCCACCTGCAGCAGGAAGTGCACGCCGCCGCGCAAGTCCAGGCCCAGATACATGGGATGAGCGCCGATGGCCGTCAGCCATCCCGGTGAAGCGGAAAGCAGATTCAGCGCGACCGTGTAGGACGGGTCGTCCGGGTTGGAATTCAGCTTGCGCTCGATAAGGTCTTTCGCGCGAAGCTGGACATCGGTCGAGTCGAAACGCACGCGCACTGTGCCGGAAGGACCAGTCTGCTCAAAGAAGGACCCGGTGTGCTGGATGCCCTGATCGCGCAGGAGCTCTTCCACCTGGTTGAGCACGCCGACATCCACCTTGACTGTGGATTTCGCCGGGGCGATCTGGACAGCGGGTGATTCGCCGAAGAGATTGGGTAAGGTGTAGAGCAGCCCGATGATCAGCGCCACCGCTACAGTAAGGTACTTCCAGAGGGGATAACGATTCATTCTCGATCAGCAGGCGGAAGGACGGGAAGGACGCCCCGGAGCGCATGCTCCAGGGCCGGCAGCGTGAATCAAAGCGACTTCATGGTGCCCTTCGGCAGCACGGAGGTGACGGCGCTGCGCTGGACGATGGTCTCGACCGGCTTGTCGGCCAATGTGGCGACTTCCATGGTGATGTAGTTGTCGCTGACCTTGGTGATTCGGCCCAGCAGTCCACCCCCGGTGATGATTTCGTCTCCCTTGGCCAGGCCTTCCACCAGCTTGCGGTGTTCCTTCTGTCGCTTCATCTGCGGCCGGATCATCAGGAAGTAGAGAATGACGAACATCAGGATGATGGGCAGCATGCCCATCAGCGCATTCTCTCCGCCGGGGGCGGCCTGGGCCATGATGAGTGGCAGGGTATCGGTGAACATCAGGTGCTCCTGTGGTTTTTTGAGATTAACTCTTTATTGTAGCGACAGCTTTTAAAAAAATAGAGGTCAACTGAAAAATCGTGGTCTGACCCCTATTGTGGCCCCAATTTCGGGCCGATTTTTCTAATCGATGCCGCGGGCGCGATCGCGCTCGAAGTCGGCGCGCCAGTTCTGGAAGCGTCCTTCGGCGATGGCTTCACGCATTTCCGCCATGATCTTCAGATAGAAATGCAGGTTGTGCAGGGTGTTCAGCCGGGAGCCGGTGATCTCGTTGGAGCGCTGCAGGTGGTGCAGGTAGGCCCTGGAGAAGTGCCGGCAGGTATGGCAGTCGCAGCTTGAGTCCAGGGGGCGGGTGTCGTCGCGGTAGCGGGCGTTCCGGATCTTGATGTCGCCATAGCGCGTGAAGAGCCAACCGTTGCGTGCGTTACGCGTCGGCATGACGCAGTCGAACATGTCCACGCCGCGGCTCACGCCTTCCACCAGGTCTTCAGGCGTCCCCACCCCCATCAGATAGCGGGGCGCGTGCACCGGCAGCTTCGGCGTCGTATGCGCCAGAATGCGCATCATGTCTTCCTTGGGCTCGCCCACCGAAAGGCCGCCTATGGCATAGCCTTCGAAGCCGATGTCAGTGAGTCCCGCCAGCGACTCGTCGCGCAGGTGCTCGTACATGCCACCCTGCACGATACCGAAGAGTGCGTTGGGATTGTCCAGGCGCAGGAATTCGTCGCGCGAACGTCGGGCCCAGCGCAGGGACATGCGCATCGACGTCGCCGCCTCTTCGACCGAGGCGGGTCGCCCTTCGATGGCGTAGGGCGTACATTCGTCGAACACCATGGAGATGTCCGAATTCAGCGCATGCTGAATCCGCATGGATTCCTCTGGAGTGAGAAACAGACGAGAACCGTCGATGGGCGAGGCGAAGCGGACGCCTTCTTCCGTGATCTTGCGCAGACCATTCAGGCTGAAGACCTGAAAGCCTCCGGAATCGGTCAGGATCGGACGATTCCACTGCATGAAGCCATGCAGACCGCCGTGCTTGCGCATGACGTCGGTGCCGGGGCGCAGCCACAAGTGAAAGGTGTTGCCCAGCACGATCTGCGCGCCGATTTCATCGAGCTCATGCGGAAGCATGGCCTTGACGCTTCCATAGGTGCCCACCGGCATGAAGATGGGGGTCTGCACCACGCCGTGGTTGAGCTGTATCTGCCCGCGACGCGCGGCGCCGTCAGTGGCCAGCAATTGGAATTGAAGACGGGTCATGAGGAATAGGGGGATTCAATGAACATGGCGTCGCCGTAACTGAAGAAGCGATACCGGGATTGCACAGCGTGCGCGTAGGCGCGACGCATGGGTTCCATGCCGGCCAGGGCGGCCACGAGCATCAACAGAGTGGACTGCGGCAGGTGAAAATTGGTAATGAGCGCATCCACCAGTCGATACCGGTAGCCGGGCGTGATGAAGAGGCGGGTGTCGCCTTCGATTTCCCTGCAGTCTTTATTCTGCTCCATCTGCGCCGCGGCGGATTCGAGCGCCCGCACGCTGGTGGTGCCCACGGCGACCACGCGGCCCCCGCGTGCGCGGGTTTCACGGATCCGGGCGAGGGCGTCCGCGCCCACATGGAATCGTTCAGCGTGCATCACATGTTCGCTCAGCCTTTCCACCCGCACGGGCTGAAAGGTGCCCGCGCCCACGTGCAAAGTGACAAAGGCAGTATCGACGCCCATGCCGCCGAGCGTGGAAAGCATGGCTTCATCGAAATGCAGGCCCGCCGTGGGCGCGGCCACGGCGCCCGGCTCGCGGGCATAGACGGTCTGGTAGCGGCTGTCGTCTTCTTCACTGGCGGTATGGGTGATGTAGGGCGGCAGCGGCGTACTGCCATGCGCCTCAAGTAAAGTCAGCACGTTATCCGGAAACTCGACCTCAAAGAGTTCGCCCTCACGGCCGGAAACAATGGCATCGAAGGCCTCTGCGAGCCGTAGACGGGTTCCAGCGCGCGGCGACTTGCTGGCCTTGATATGGGCCAGGGCGCGACGGGGAGTGGTAATTCGTTCAATCAATACTTCCACCCGGCCTCCGCTTTCCTTGCTGCCGCGCAGCCGCGCCTTGATCACGCGCGTGTCGTTGAACACCAGGAGATCGCCGGCTTTCAGAAGGGACGGCAGCTGCTTGAAGAACCGGTCGTGCAGCCCGCCACCGCCGTCTACGTGGAGGAGCCGGCTGCCGCTACGCTGCTCTGCAGGTGTCTGGGCGATGAGTTCGGCAGGCAGCTCATAGTCGAACTGGGACAGCAGGAGATCGGGATTCACGGGCAATGTTGCTGGGCCGCCGCGCGGCGGGCACGGAAGAGAAGAAGGAACCGGGTATTTTAAGCGGTGTTCAGGAAAGGGCACGGGGCCATGGCCAGGGCGGCCCAGCTTTGGGTATGCTGGGGGTTTCCGCCGGACGAATCCCTTCCATAGTCAAACCGTTCCATAGTCAAACCGTTCCATAGTCGAATTCCGTTCCATGCCAATCCAGCTTCCTCCGCGGGCGAAGGCGCTCAGGCAGCGCGCAAGACGGTGGGCGAGCGCCCTCGCCGTCACGGCCGGCCTGGCCGGTATGCCGCAGCCTGCCTCCGCCCAGCCGATCTACCCGCCCACATCGCTGCAGTCGCTGCCTCCGGAAGTCCAGCAAGCTTGGCGCGCTACCCGCTTGCCGGATTCCTCTTTGTCTTTGGTGGTGCATGAGCTGGGCGGTCCGCGGCTCGCTTCAGTCAATGCTTCGGCGCCCCGCAATCCGGCGTCGGTCATGAAGATGGTGACCACCTGGACGGCCTTGTCCGGGCTGGGGCCCGATTACAGCTGGCGCACGGCCTTCTACGCCCGTCCGGATGCCGAGGTGGATGCGGAAGGCTCGCTGGCCGGCCCCCTGTATTTGAAGGCGGGCGGCGACCCCTTGCTGACCATGCATGAGCTCTGGTCTTTGCTCAGGGAACTGCGGCTGCGCGGCATCAAGAACCTGTCTGAGGTCGTCGTGGACCGCAGCCGGTTCGGCGACGTGGCGCTGGACCCCGGCGCTTTCGATGGCGCGGGCGATCGTCCCTATAACGCCAGTCCCGATGCCATGATGGTGGGCCTGGGCACGATCCGGCTGGTGTTCATGCCGGACCCCGCGGCGCGCAAATGGGTGCCTATCATCGACCCGCCCATGCAGGGCATACGTGTGCAGGGCAAAGTCGAATGGAGCAATGCGCGATGCCCTGGGTCTCCGCATGTCATCACACAGCTTCGCCGCACAGGCAAGGAGACTGTGGTGGAGGTATCCGGTACGGTGGCCGGCTCCTGCGGAGAGTTTTCCCTCTACCGGCTGGCATTGCCGCAGGCCCAGCATTTCGAGGCCATGTTCCGCATGCTGTGGAAAGAGTTGGGCGGTACGCTGGCCCGCGGCCTGCGCGAGGGCAGCGTTCCCGCCAATGCCCGCATGCTGGCCTGGCATGACTCCGAATCCTTGGCGGACACCATCCGCCTGATCAACAAGCAAAGCAATAATGTCATGGCTCGCACCCTGCTGCTCACCCTGGGCGCTGAGCAGCGGTCTTCCGGCGCCACGCCTCGTGCCGGCGCTCAGGCCGCGCTCAATGTGCTGCAGGAGCAGGGGGTGGATACGCGCGGCTGGGTGCTTGAGAATGGCTCGGGGCTGTCGCGTACGGAAAGGCTGACCGCGGAGGGGCTCACCGGCATGTTGGACGTCGCCTGGCGCTCGCCGCTGATGCCGGAATTCATGTCGTCGCTGGCCATATCCGGTGTGGACGGCACCATGCGCCGCCGCTTGCGCAGCGACGAGACCCGCGGCATGGCTCATCTCAAGACGGGGACCTTGCGCGATTCGCGCGCGTTGGCGGGGTATGTGCTTGGATCGAGCGGACGCCGCTATGCGCTGGTTGTCATGATCAACGAAGACCGCGCGGCGACAACCGGAAAGTTTCTTGATGAGCTCGTGGAATGGCTGGCAAAGCGTTAGCCGCGGCGCAGCGACTCGTGCATAATTCGCCAGGGAGGCTCTGCACGAATCCGGCGGCACGTACGCAGTGGTACAGAGGCTCCGCGAAGTCGTCATTGTCGTAGCAGGAAGCCTTTTCAATGCCCATACATGAAATCCGTCACCCCCTCATCCGGCACAAGCTTGGCCTCATGCGCAAGGCCGAGCTGAGCACCAAGAATTTCCGCGAAATGTCCCAGGAGATCGCCGCGCTGCTCACCTACGAGGCGTCCAAGGACCTTCCGCTCGAGCAAGACACCATACAAGGCTGGTGCGGGCCCGTCGACGTCGAGAAGATCGCGGGCAAGAAAGTCACTGTCGTACCCATTCTGCGCGCGGGCATCGGCATGCTGGACGGCGTGCTCATGCTCATTCCGGGTGCCAAGGTCAGTGCGGTAGGCATCGCCCGCAACGAAGAAACCTTCGAGGCCCAGCCCTACCTCGAGCGGCTCGTGGGGCAGCTGGAGCAGCGTCTGGCGCTCATTGTCGACCCCATGTTGGCGACGGGCGGGTCCATGGTGGCCACCATTGACCTCCTGAAGAAGGCCGGGTGCCGCAACGTGCGCGCCCTGGTGCTCGTGGCGGCACCCGAAGGCATTGCCGCCGTCGAAAAGCATCACCCTGACGTGCATATTTACACTGCTTCGATCGACAGCCATCTGGACGAAAACGGCTACATCATTCCGGGACTCGGCGACGCGGGCGACCGCATCTTCGGGACCCGGCAGAAAGACGCCTAGGTACACGGCTTGCATGCTGCGTTCCACGGTGTCCTCTTGCAACACCCTTCATTCACAGGAGTCGAAATATGAACGAGAAAGATATCCGGGCCAGCGAAGAACAATTTGTCGAGCAGATCAAGAGCAGCCTCGACGAAGCGGAGCGCATGTTGCAGCAGGCTGCGGAAGCCACCGGCGAGAAGGCAGAAGAACTGCGCGACAGCGCCATGCGTTCGTTGCGGCGCACACGTGAGCATCTTTATTCGACTCAGGATGAACTCATGGTTCGCGGTCGCCGCGCCATGCGCCTGACGGACGACTACGTACACGACAATCCCTGGAGGGCGATCGGCACAGCGGGGCTCATCGGCGTATTGGTCGGCGCTCTCATCTGCCGTCGCTGAGGCGGACGCCCATGGCGCTGCGCCAAGCCGTCGGCGGGCTTTCCGCGACTCTTCTCTCGATTCTGCGCACCCGCTTCGAGCTCTTCATGCTCGAAGCGGCCGAGCAGAGAACCAATGTCCTCGTCATGGCGGGCATGGCCTTCGGTGCACTGGTGTTTTTGGTGCTCGCGGTGCTGGTCTTCACGGTGACGGTGGCGCTCTATTTCTGGCCAACCGAAGATCGTTACGTTGCGCTGGCCGTGCTGGCCTTCATCTATTTCGCTCTCGGCATCGGCTTGCTGATCGCTCTGCGCAGCCGCATCGTCAAGGGGCCCACGCCCTTCGGCGCGACGCTTGAAGAACTGCGCCGGGATATCCAGTTGGTGGAGCGGCTGAAGGAGCCCTCGGCTTATCCGGTGCCTCCAGAGTGGATGCCGCCTCCGGGAGATCGCCCATGAGCAAGCCATCTTCGACGCGGGACCGAGCGCTGCGCATCGAATTGCTCAGGGCACGTGCGGCCATCGAGCGGCAGAGCGTGGCGCACGGGGTGCATGAGCTTGGCAGTTCATTGACGCCCCGCGGCCTGCTCGAATCGTTCTTTCCGCGAAGCCGGGGCAAATCCCCCTCAGACTTGCTTTTTCGGGCGCTCACTTTATCAAAGCGCTACCCCATGATGCTGTCATTGGGCTCGGCACTGTTTTCCACCGCCAAGCGCCAACGCGTGCGCTGGTGGAAGCTGGCGGCGGGCGCCCTTGTAGCTTGGCAGATGTCCCGCAAGTCGGGCAAGTCGCGAAGGTAAAACCCAAGGTCTGGAGGCTGCCCGTTTCCAGACCTTTTTTCCACCTGGTCTACAGGCCCAGGGTATCCCACATGGCGTCCACCCGGGCGCTCACTTCCGCGTCCATGCGAATGGGGCGACCCCACTCCCGATCCGTTTCACCCGGCCATTTATTGGTGGCGTCCATGCCCATCTTGCCGCCCAGGCCGGAGACCGGAGATGCGAAGTCCAGATAATCGATCGGTGTATTTTCCACGAGCACCGTATCCCGGACCGGGTCCATGCGGGTCGTCATGGCCCACACCACTTCCTTCCAATCCCGGATGTCGATGTCGTCGTCAACGACGATGATGAACTTCGTATACATGAATTGCCGCAGGATGCTCCAGATGCCGAACAGCACGCGCTTGGCATGGCCGGGATACTGTTTGCGCATGGATACAACGGCCAAACGATAGCTGCAGCCTTCGGGCGGCAGGTAGAAATCCGTGATCTCCGGCAGCTGGCGGCGGAGCAATGGCACGAAGACTTCGTTAAGCGCTACTCCGAGCACGGCGGGTTCGTCCGGCGGTTTACCAGTATATGTACTGTGGTAGATGGGATCACGCCGCATGGTGATGCGGTCGACCGTAAAGACGGGGAACCAATCCTGTTCGTTGTAGTAGCCGGTATGGTCGCCGTAGGGGCCTTCCAGCGCCATTTCGTAGTCGCTGTGCGGCGGTGCAGGCGCGCCTTCGGGCGCACGGGGCGCTATGGCACGCGGGTCGCCCGCCGGCAGAATATGCCCTTCAAGAACGATCTCGGCATAGGCAGGCACCGAAAGCTCGCCGCCCAAGGCGTCGGCCAGCTCGGTGCGTGAACCGCGGAGCAGGCCGGCGAATTGATATTCGGAGAGGCTGTCGGGAACGGGGGTCACCGCCGCCAGTATGGTGGCCGGGTCCGTGCCCAAGGCCACGGCGATGGGAAACGGCTTGCCGGGGTGGGCGAGGCAGTGGTCGCGAAAGTCCAGCGCGCCGCCCCGGTGGGACAGCCAGCGCATGATGAGCTTGTTGGGTCCGATCTGCTGCTGCCGGTATATGCCCAGGTTCTGGCGCTTTGCCCGCGGCCCGCGAGTGATGACCAGGCCCCAGGTGAGCAGGGGAGCTGCATCGTCCGGCCAGCAATGCTGCAGGGGGATGCGGGAAAGATCCACATCGTCGCCTTCCAGCACGATTTCCTGGCAGGGCGCGCTGCGGATACGCTTGGGGCTCATGTCCCACAGCGCTGATTTGAGCGTTCCGACTGTTCCGATCGCCTCGCGCAGACTACGGGGGGCTTCTGGCTCGCGCAAGCTGGCGAGCAGTTCGCCGATGTCGCGCAGCGCCGAGACATCAGAGGCGCCCATGCCCCACGCGACCCGTTGAGGGGTCCCGAACAGGTTCGCGAGCACGGGCATGGACGCCGGCTTTCCGTCATGCACGGGCTGTTCGAACAGCAGGGCGGGACCGGCCTTACGCAATACCCGGTCACTGATTTCGGTCATTTCCAACCGCGTCGAAACCGGCTGCGTAATGCGCTTCAGGTCGCCGGCTTTCTCGAGTTGCCGAATGAAGTCTCTGAGGTCACGGTATTTCACTTGGACATGCAGTTCCGGTTACAGTCTTGGGAGCGATGGGGCATATCCGACGGCGAGCGCCGGTTCGCAGGCTCCTCAGGGAAAAGGAAGGTTAACATTCCGATGGTTTGATTTCAGGGGGAAGCCATGGCCGTCGAGCCGGCTCACGGACCACTGTCGCGTCCGATGAGA
>JAEWFK010000044.1 GCA_023388835.1 Pseudomonadota bacterium
CTGTTCAACTACGAGATCGATCTTGTCGTCACGCCCGATCCTCTGCATATGCCTGGCGTAAGTTATCTGCCGGTGTTTGACTACGAGCAGGTGCTGGTCGTGGGCGCCGCTCATCCCTTCGCCGGACGAAGCCATGTCGAACCGGCTGATCTGTCGGCCGAGACGCTCATCACTTATCCGGTCGAGCCTTCCAGGCTGGATATTTACAGCCAGTTCTTGTCGCCGGCCGGGGTGGCGCCCCGCCGCCACAAGACCATGGAAAGTACCGACATCATGTTGGAAATGGTGGCGGCCCGGCGCGGCGTGGCGGCCCTGCCCCGCTGGCTGGTCATGGAGTACGCCGGCCGTATGGCTGTCGTGCCGGTCCGCCTGGGTGTGAAAGGCATACACAAGAAGATCCACCTGGGCATGCGCAGTTCAGAGAAGGAGCCTGAATATCTCAAGGCCTTCATTGACCTCGCCCGCTCTGTGCGTGTCGATGCATACTCAGCCACCAGCCATCAGATAACATCTTCCATCACACCCACTCTTCCCATGGAACACCCCAAATGAATCAGGAATTCCTGGACCGGCTGATCGGCACGCTAGGCAAGGATACGGTTATCGTGGAGCCCGGCGAATTGGAGCCCTGGCTGTCCGACTGGCGTGGCGTTTACCAAGGCGGCGCTCAGGCAGTCGTCCGCCCCGCCAACACGCATCAGGTCGCGGACTGTCTGCGGCTGTGCAACGAGTACCGCGTACCCGTCGTGCCTCGCGGTGGCAACACAGGGCTGTGCGGGGGCGCCACGCCGGATCCCTCCGCCGCCAATGTGGTGCTGTCGCTGGACCGCATGAACCGCATTCGTTCCATCGACACCATTGCCAACACCCTGGTGGCCGATGCCGGCTGCATCCTGGGCAACCTGCGCCGCGCCGCTCAAGAAGAAGGCCGCCTGTTGCCGCTCAGCCTGGCCGCCGAGGATTCTTCGCAGATCGGCGGGAACGTCGCCACCAATGCCGGCGGTGTAAACGTCCTGCGCTATGGCATGGCGCGTGAACTGGTGCTGGGCATTGAAGCCGTGTTGCCCGATGGTGAGATTTTCAATGGCTTGCAGACCCTGCGCAAAGATAATACCGGCTATGACCTCAAGCAGCTGTTCATCGGCTCGGAAGGCACTCTGGGGGTGATCACCGGCGTTGCGCTCAAACTGCATCCGCTCGCTCAAGTGCGTTCCGTTGTGCTCGCCGCTGTGGATTCGCCGCGGCAGGCGCTCCAACTGCTGCGCAGCGTCTATGGAGCTTGCGGCGCACGCCTGCAGGCTTTCGAATTCTTCACGGATGCCTGCCTCGATCTTGTTCTGACTCATGTGGACGGCATGCAGCAACCCTTCCAGGAGCGCCATGGCGGCTACGTGCTGATCGAGCTGGCCGATACGGCTGACGAAGCCGCTTTGCAGGCATTGCTCGAAGAGGTGATCGGCCAGGCGCTGGAAGACGGCCTGTGCCAGGATGCCGCCGTGTCGGCGTCGCTCGCCCAGCTTCAGACACTATGGCGGCTGCGCGAGGAAATCTCGGAGGCCCAGCGCGCCGACGGACCGCATCTCAAGCATGATATCTCGCTCCCGATTGAACGCATTCCGGAGTTCATCGAGACAGCCGAGCGCCGGCTGCGGGCGGTTTCCCCTGATTGCCGGCTCTTCATATTCGGCCACTTCGGCGACGGCAACCTGCACTACAACGTCTCGCGCCCGGAAGGCGCCAACACGAGCTGGGCCAAGGAATGGGAAGCGCGGATCGCCGACGCCGTGTTCGCCGAAGTGGCCGAGTATGGTGGCAGCATCAGCGCCGAGCATGGCATTGGGCAGCTCAAACGTCATGCCTTTCACCATCACAAGGATCCCATGCAGATCCGCTTGATGCTGCAGATCAAGCAGATCTTCGACCCCAACTCCATCATGAACCCCGGCAAGCTGCTGTAGGGCGGCAGAACCTCCGTCCGGCCGGCGGCGCGGCGGCCGTCGAGCGCCGCTTTACCGGGCCGTCGCGCAGGCGTGCGGCGGCGGACCTTTCAGGCGGCGGACCTTTCAGGCGCCGGGCTTCATCACTACCTTGATGCAGCCGTCCTCTTTCTCCCGGAAGGTCTTGTACATCTCGGGACCTTCCTCGAGGCTCACGGTGTGGGTGATGACGAAGGAGGGATCGATCTGCCCGTCGGCGATTCGCTGAACGAGATCGTCGGTCCAGCGGTTCACATGGGTCTGACCCATGCGCCAGGTCAGCCCCTTGTTCATCGATGCGCCGATCGGCAGCTTGTCCACAATGCCGCCATAGACGCCCGGAATGGATAGTATGCCTCCCGGCCGGCACACGTATATCATCTCGCGCAACACGTGGGCACGGTCGGTTTCCAGCATCATGGCCTGTTTGACCCGGTCGTATACCGAGTCCAGCGAGCGCGTTACGTGGGCTTCCATCCCCACGGCATCGATGCATTTTTCGGGGCCTTTCCCTTGCGTCAGGTCGCCGAGGCGTTCCAACACCTCTTCTTCGTCGAAATTAATTGGAATGGCACCGTTCCTCTGCGCCATGGCGAGCCGCTCCGGAACACGGTCTATGACCGCCACTTGTTTGGCGCCCATCAGCAACGCGGAAATCACGGCCATCTGCCCTACGGGGCCGGCGCCCCATACGACCACTGTGTCCGTCGGCTCGATTTCGCATTGCGCCGCAGCCTGCCAGCCCGTCGGCAGGATGTCTCCCAGGAACAGCACCTGATCATCGCTCAGGCCGTCCGGTACGCGTATGTGGGTGGTGTCCGCAAAAGGTACGCGCACGTATTCGGCTTGTCCGCCGGGATAGCCACCCGTGATATGGCTGTAGCCAAACAGGCCGGCCGTCGTATGGCCGAACATCTTGCTCGCCTGCTCGGCGTTGCGGTTGCTGCGCTCGCAAACAGAGAAATTCCCGCGGCGACACTGGTCGCATTGGCCACAGAAAATCGTAAAGGGTATGACGACCCGGTCACCCTTGCGCAGCGCGGAATTTTCCTTGCCGACTTCGACGACTTCGCCCATGAACTCATGGCCCATGATGTCGCCGGACTTCATCCCAGGCATGAAGCCGTCGAAAAGGTGAAGGTCGGAACCGCAGATTGCGCAGGCTGAGACCTTCACTATCGCGTCTCGAGGGTGCTCTATGCCGGGGTCAGGCACCCGCTCGCAGCGGATGTCGTGCTTGCCATGCCAAGTCAATGCTTTCACAGTGGGCTCCCAATGAGTGGGAAGCTATGGGAATAGCTTCCATGCCGGCGGGGCAGGGACGGGCCCGCAGGGCCGCCCGGCGTACGCACCGGCTTAGCGTTTTGCCTGCGAGGGGGATGTTTCGGACCGCTGGAGGAATTGCGTCGCCACCGCGCCCATGTTGTCCTCGAGCCAAGCGGCCATGGCGATCTCTTCGGCCAGGATCTGCTCACATACCTGGGCAATTCCCGCTTCGCCAAGCAGGTTCGCTGCTGTGATCAGATTGCGGTAGGCGGCAATCTCCATGTGCTCGAAGGCATAGCTGAACATCCCGCCCTTCACGACCTCGTCGGTGGCCATGGCACCGCTGAAACCTTGCATGGTGGCCATGAACTTCCCGGCGACGTCTTTGAGCGCGGACGTATCGCCGCCCATTTGCTGGATGCAGTGGCGTAGACGCTCTGCTTGATGCCGAGTTTCCTGAATGTGCTGGGTGATACGCGCGCGCAGTTCCGGGTAATTCTCGATGCGGCTCTCCATGGTCGTAAGCATTGTTTCAGCTTGTTCCTCCATGGCGTGTGCGTCGCGCAGCCAATCCAGAAAATGCTCTCGCGCAACAGTGTTGGCTGGGTTCATTTCGGTCTCCGGGTTCAAATGAGGAAGAGACCTTGTTGTGCAATCCGCATGCCCATGCAGCCGAACGTCTGTCGCCCTGTTTGAGCCGCCTGCACGTGACGCTGCGGGCACCAGTGTGTAGAGTGGTACCCGGGAACCCGGTTCCCCTGATCGCACACGCGTAGCGACGCATGCCAAAAGCGCCGTCATTTTGAGTATGCTTTCCGTGTCTTGGACAGTGGCCGGCGCATCGGCCTGTCGGCAGCAGGGATTATTCAGATGAGTTCCGAATTCATGAAAACACCGTCGACATTGGCGGGCAACGAGCCGGCCGTCATGGGCGCTTCGGCTGATCGCCCGGGAGCATCGGCCTCCCTTCAACCCGAGCCCATACGGGAAATCGTGGCGCGCCATGCGGCGCGAGCCGGCGGACTCTTGCCTGCGCTGCATGAGGTGCAGGATCTCCTGGGCTATGTGCCGGCGGAATGTGTGCAAGAGATCGCTCAAGGTTTCAACATTTCGCGCGCCGAGGTGCATGGGGTCATGACGTTCTACCCCCATTTCCGTGGCCAGCCCGCCGGCCGACATACCTTGCAGATCTGTCGCGCAGAATCCTGCCAGGCGCTCGGCGCCGATGCTCTGGCCGACCACGCCCGTACCCGCCTCGGCTGCGATTTCCACGCCACGACCGCAGGCGGCACCGTCACGCTGGAACCGGTCTATTGCCTGGGACTGTGCGCGCAGTCGCCCGCCATCATGCTTGACGGCGAGCCGCATGCTCGCGTCACGCCGGAAGGCCTCGATCGCCTGTTGGATACCGTACTCCACTCAGCGGGATCGACTGGCCAGCCTCCAATGAACGCGGCGTCTCCGACATCGGTGACCGTATATGTGCCTCGGGATGCCGCCGCGCTGGCGGCCGGCGCCGACGATGTAGCGCAAGCCGTTGCACGAGAAGCTGCCGCGCGGGGCCTGGATATCACCTTGGTGCGCAATGGCTCGCGTGGCTTGTTATGGCTCGAGCCGCTGATCGAGGTGGTGACGCCGCAGGGGCGCATGGCCTATGGCCCGGTGCAGCCGGAAGACGTTCCCGGGCTCTTCGACTCCGCAGTGCTGCAGGGCGGCTTGCACCCGCTGTCGCACGGGCTGACCGATGAGATTCCCTATTTGAAGCGTCAGGAAAGACTGACATTCGCCCGCGTCGGCATCAATGATCCCTTGTCGCTGGAAGACTACGCATCGCAGGGCGGCTGGCAAGGCTTGCGGCGCGCCTTGTCCATGCCGCCAGAAGCCATCGTCGACGAAGTCTCGCACTCCGGCTTGCGTGGACGCGGGGGAGCCGCCTTTCCCACTGGTATCAAGTGGAAGACTGTGCTGGATACGTCCGCCGCGCAAAAGTACGTCGTCTGCAATGCCGACGAGGGCGATTCCGGCACCTTCGCCGACCGCCTCTTGATGGAGGGCGATCCCTACTCGCTGATCGAAGGCATGGCCATCGCCGGTTTGGCCGTGGATGCCACCTATGGCTACATCTATGTCCGCTCCGAATATCCCCATGCGATTGCCACCCTGAATGCCGCCATCGGCCGTGCGCGGGAAAGTGGTTGGCTGGGCGAAGACATGCTCGGCAGCGGGCGCGCCTTCGACCTGGAAGTCCGCAAGGGTGCGGGGGCCTATATCTGCGGCGAAGAAACCTCCTTGCTGGAAAGCCTGGAGGGCAAGCGGGGCGTGGTGCGCGCCAAGCCGCCCCTGCCCGCTATAAAAGGGTTATTCGGCCGGCCCACGGTTGTCAACAACGTGATTTCGCTCGCCACGGTGCCGATCATCCTGGCCAAAGGGGCTGCCTGGTATCGCGATTACGGCGTCGGCCGCTCGCATGGCACGCAGCCCTTCCAGCTGGCGGGCAACCTGAAGCGGGGCGGTCTGGTCGAGAAGGCCTTCGGGCTCACGCTGCGGGAGCTGCTCTACGACTTCGGCGGCGGTAGCGCATCGGGGCGGCCACTGCGCGCGGTGCAGGTGGGCGGGCCGCTAGGCGCCTATCTTGCAGAACCGCAGTGGGATATTCCCATGACCTACGAAGCCTATGCCGAAGCGTCGGCCATGATCGGTCATGGCGGGCTTGTCGCTTTCGA
>JAEWFK010000065.1 GCA_023388835.1 Pseudomonadota bacterium
CGCCAGATCGAACGGCTGGGATTCCGGGCGGAAGATGTCCGGCATATCGTCTTGACGCACCTGGATTTCGACCATGCCGGAGGGCTGGACGATTTCCCCGCAGCCACCGTACACATGTTGGGCGACGAGCGGCGCGCGGCATCGCAGCAGAAGACCTGGCTGGATAGGCAGCGGTATCGGCCGCAACAGTGGTCCAGCAAGGACCGTTGGAAAGTCTATGACGCTCGCTCCGGGGAATCGTGGCATGGGTTCGAGCGGGTAGGGCCGCTTACGGGGCTGCCGTCGGAAATTCTGTTCGTGCCGCTGATCGGCCACACATTGGGCCATGCGGGTATTGCGATCGACCGCGGTGATAAGTGGCTTTTCATGGCGGGCGATGCCTACTTTTTCCATCAGGAGATGCACGCCACGCGGCCTTGCTGCACCCCTGGCTTGCGTTTTTATCAATGGATGATGGACAAAGACCGAGCGCAGCGTCGGCATAACCAGGATCGCTTACGCGGGTTGCTGAGCCAGAATGCCGGCAACATAGAGCTGTTTTGCAGTCATGATGTGAAGGAATTCGAGCGTCTGGCCGGCCGGCATCCTGGCGTGCCGTTGGGCAGGGGCCAGGTTCAGTCGTTTACGGTCTTGCCCGCCGCTACGCGAATGCCGGATTCCAGGAACAGGCTTTGCCGAGTGAAAACTCACGTAAGCCTATTCACATCTTCAGGAAACACGCATGAAACCCGTACATACCCTTTTTGTCCTGACATTCAGCGCCGCGTTGTTGAGCCCTTCGACACAGGCGCAGACTGCGCAGAACCCATCCAGTGGGCAGGCGCCGCCTCCGACCCGATCTGCGGTTCCGTCGCAACAACCAGGACAGTCTGTCGCCCCCGCCATGCCATCGGGTGCGAAAGGCGGCGAACGCGGGTCGGCTTTGGCGGATGAAGATCAGGCATTCCTCGAGAACGCTATACAGGGAAGCTATGCCGAAATCGAAGGCAGCCAGCTCGCTCTAGAAAAAACTGAAAACGCCGAGGTACGAAAATTTGCTGAACTGATGATCAAGGACCATGGCAAGATGGTCAAGGACGCTTCCACGCTGGCGACGAAGAAGGGACTCACGCCGCCTGACGGGCCGTCTGTTTTGCAAACCACCGAGATCACTGCTTTGAAGGCGCTCACCGGCGGCGCTTTTGACGCCATGTACGTCAACCGAATTGGCGTCGCTTCACATGAGTCCACGGTCGAGATGTTCGAGAAAGCCAGCCAGGAAGTTCGAGATGCCGATGTAAAGGCCTTGGCTACCGATGCGCTGCCCAAGCTGCGCGATCATCTGAAGATGGCCCAGTCGCTGAACCAGAAGCAAGAGAAGCAGTAAGCCATTTTGCGCAGCCACTGCTTGATCGTGGGTTCGGCTGCTGCGCGCGCGGCGTCATGCCGGAGCGCGTTGCGCACCTTTTCTGAAGGTGCGTGCTGTCCCAATGTTTGACGTCGATATCATTCGACTGCTAACATTCACCGCTTTAGAGCGACGGATGCCGTTTCCCCGCGCAGGGTAGGCCGCACTAAGCTGCGGTATGTTCAGGTGGTTTCGCCACCGTGCGCAAAACGAATACCAAGCCATTCGGCGCTCTAGCCACGCTCAGGCGTGGCGTCACCCGTCCCCGGCCATGATGGCCGCAGTGTTGCGTCCCCGTGCCGCAACCCGGGCGTTTTCATTATTCGCTTTCGTTGCCCCGCGCCCGACGCGGAAAAAGAGCGATGCCGCAGACATGGATCTGCGGCCCGAGCATGGCCGTGCGCCCGCATTTCGTCGAGCACGCGACAGAGCCATCCGCCGCAGCGAAAGTCTGATTGGAGTACGCATGCACCAGCTTTCCCTAACCACGGTCCTTCTGTTGCTCATTGGGTTCTACGGTATTTCCTTTTTCATGACTTTACGAATAGGAAAGAAGGAAGAGTGTGCCGACGGCTACATGACGTCTAACGGATCGATAGGTTTCGGGATGTCGGCAGCCAGCATGACCGCCACCTGGGTGTGGGCGGCCTCCATCTACGCGGCAGCGAGCTCCGGCTACAAGTACGGATTGTCGGGCGCCATTCACTATGGCTTCTGGGGGGCATTGATGATCTTGTTCGTCTATCCCTTCGGACGTCGCTTCCGGGAAGTCGCGCCGCAAGCCCACACCCTCGCCGAAATCATGCATGCGCGCCACGGCCGCTGCAGCCAGATGATTCTCGCGGTGTCCAATGTGTTGGGCAGCGTCATCAGCCTGATGGTGAACTTCACGGCGGCGGGGGCGCTGGTCTCGATGCTGTCGCCCCTCAGCTTCATGCAGGGCGTTCTGATCGTTGCGTTCGGTGTGCTGTCCTACACCTTGTGGTCGGGTTTCCGTGCATCGGTGCTCACCGACTTTGCGCAGTTGGTCGCCATGATCTTTGCTGCGGTGTTGATCATTCCCTTTCTGTTCTTCACTTTGGGCGGCTCGGACCTTTTCGTGGAAGGCTGGCACCGGCTCGACGCGGAACAAGCCAGCTTCTTCTCGAAGAAGGCGCTGCTGGAGCAGGGGGCGCCGTATTTCGTCGCGGTACTGGCCTATGCCATTGGCAACCAGACGATTGCGCAGCGCCTGTTCGCGGTGCGTGAGGACTTGATCAAACCGACCTTCATCACGGCCACGATCGGCTACGGCTCCATCGTGATCGGCCTTGGCATGCTGGGCTTCCTGGCGTTGCTGGGTGGAATCGTGCCCGTCGGCGGCGACCTGAATAACCTCGTTCCCGGCATGGCCGCGACCTATCTGCCGCCTGCCTTGATCTGTCTCTTCTTCATTCTGATCATTGGTTCGCTGTCCTCCACGGCGGATTCCGACCTGTCGGCCCTGTCCAGTATTGTGATGGCGGACGTCTATGGCAAGAACCTGGCGCGTGGAAACCCCAACCCGAAGACCATGTTGTGGATAGGCCGACTGACCATGATCGTAGCCACTGCGCTGGGCGTCTGTTTCGCTTATCTGCGCCTGGATATTCTTTCCATGCTGGTGTTCGTCGGGGCGTTGTGGGGTGCCATCGTGTTCCCCGTGATCGTCAGCCTGTACTGGGATCGCGTGAACAATCTGGCGTTCACGAGTTCTGTCCTGGCCGCGTTCGCTGCCTTCATGCTCACTCGCTTTGGGCTGGTGCCCATGGACGGGGTAGCGGGAGTGGCGGCTGAATTCGTCGCCTCTGTGGGCGCCGGCGTGGTGATTGGTTTGATGGCCTTCGGGTTGTTGGGCAAGCGTGTCGGCCTGGTCTTGGGTCTGATTGCCGCTCTTGTCACATTGCCCATGGCGCTGGGCGCTCTGCGCGACTACCCGGTTCTGATGAGTTCCTTGCTGGCTTACGGAGTCAGCGCGATTGTGTGCACGGTGGTCTCGCTGCAGAGCCGCAAGCAATTCGACTTCGATGTGATCGGCGAGCAGGTGACCAACTATCAAGCTGCTTAAAGGCCCTGCAAGGCGGTCTTGCGGCCGCCTGCAGTTTCGGATATGGCAACGATAAGGAGATTTTCATGGAAAACTTGTTTCTGACGGTGTACGTTCTGGTGTGGCCGGTGCTCGCGGCCGCTGTCCTGGCTGTGCTTTCTTACGGTGTCTGGAAGGATATTTCGCAGGCCAGGCGCGACGGCGATCATCTGGTGTAATCCAGCGAGAGACCTTCTCTCCCTACAAAAGGACGCACGGCATGCAGACCTCAGGCTCTGATCAGGGATTTGCCACGACCCGACCCGGGTACGAGCGCCTTCCGTTACAGGACCTCATCGCCGTGCTTGCCCGGGTCTTCGAGCGTAACGGGACGTCGGTCGAAGTGGCCGGCATCCTGGCGCGCAACGTGGGCGAGGCCCAGCGCGACGGCTCCGACAGTCACGGCATCTTCCGTGTTCCCGGGTATTTGTCCACACTGGCAAGCGGCTGGGTCGACGGCCGCGCGGTCCCCGTCGTGACGGGCGCCGCCCCGTCCTTCGTCACCGTCGACGCGCGGAATGGCTTCGCCCAGCCTGCACACCTGGCGGCCCAAGCGCTCTTGCTTGAAAAGGTGCGCACCAACGGCATTGCACTGCTGGCCATCCACGATTCTCATCACTTCGCTGCGCTGTGGCCGGACGTCGAGCCCTACGCCCGCCGGGGTCTGGTTGCCCTCACGTTCGTCAACAGCATGGCTTGTGTGGTGCCTCACGGCGCCAAACGCCCGCTATTCGGCACCAACCCGATTGCATTCGCCGCCCCGCGCAGCGGAGGCGACCCGCTGGTCTTCGATCTGGCCACGAGCGCGATCGCCCATGGCGACGTGCAAATAGCAGCTCGAGAAGGCCATGAACTGCCTGACGGTTATGGCGTTGATCGTCATGGCGAGCCGACTCGCGACCCCAAAGCCGTCCTCGATGGCGGGGCCTTGCTGCCCTTCGGCGGACATAAAGGCTCGGCGCTGTCCATGATGGTGGAGCTGCTGGCGGCGGCCCTGACAGGCGGCAATTTTTCTTTCGACTTCAGCTGGGCCGGGCACCCTGGCGCCCAGACACCGCGCACCGGCCAACTGCTGATCATCATCGACCCAGCCAGAAGTTCCGGCGCCGGCTTCGCTGCGCGTGCCGAAGGCCTGGTGCAGGCGCTGCACGATGCGGGTCAGGAGCGCCTGCCCGGAGACCGACGCTATCGTCAGCGCCGTGATTCCGAGTCGTTTGGCGTCGAACTGCCGGTGGCCGAGCTGGCTACGCTGCGCGCGCTGGCTGGCGATTCGTAGTAGGCCAGCACCATTTGCCGCATGGTCTCGGCGGCGGGGCCCAGGCCGGGATGCTTGCGCCGTACGAGTCCTAAAGGGCGCTGGATGCCTGGCGCGGCAAGCGGCCGGGTATGCAACCGCCGGTGAGCGATAAGCTCGGCAGCGGTTTCAGGCAAGGCGCTGACACCCAGATCTTGCGCCACGAGGGCGCCGATGGTCGCAATGTGATGGACTTCGAACGCAGGGGTAAAGCGAATGCCTTGGGCGTCCAGCGCCCGATCAATATATTGGCGCACGCTGGCGGCGGGCGGCATGGACGCATGCGGCCAAGCCAGACTGTCTCGCAATACGATGGCGCCTGATTCCTTTGCCAGGGGGTGGCCCGGCGAACACAGCAAAACGAAGTGGTCCTGGGTCAATGGCTCATATGCGAGGTCCTCGTGCCTGGGGTGGGCTGCCGTCAATGCGAAATCGACTTTTCCTTCCCTGACTTGTTCAAAAGCGTCCGACGATAGCGTTTCGGTGACGGAGAGGCGTACCTGAGGATAGCGGGCATGGAAGCGGGCGAAGAGCTCAGGCACCAGCCCGGCAGTAAGCGAGGGCAGGGCGGCCACGGACACCTTGCCCTGGCGTAGCGCGGTCGTGTCCTGGATGGTCTGTACGGCCTTGCGCGTCTGATTGAGGATTTCAGCGGCGTACTCGGCAAAGGCCTGCCCCGCTGCGGTCAGCGTGACCGAGCGGGTCGTGCGCTCAAAAAGCCGCGCGCCCACCTGAGCTTCCAGGCGGGCGATCAAGGCGGAAAGGGCCGACTGGGTGAGATGCAGCTGCGCGGCCGCCTGGCCGAAATTGCAGGTGTGGCTCAGCGCCAGAAAGGCCCTCAGGTCCCTGGTGGAGAGATTGACTTCCACTCGTGATCAGTCAACCGTGATGTTGCTCTCCTGGATCAGGGTGCGCCACTTATTGTATTCGTCGATGATCGCCTTCGAAGCCTGGTCAGGCGTCGTGTAAGTGGCGATCGCGCCCTGCGCCAGCAGGGAATCCTTCACTT
>JAEWFK010000097.1 GCA_023388835.1 Pseudomonadota bacterium
AGGTTTACCCGGCCAAAATTCCAGAAAGCCTATAATTCTACTATTTTTTCGTTAAGCCAGCACACACACCATGAGTAGTCTTGTCACCGATCCCGCCGACCTCGATAAAATGCGCGCCGCCTGCCAGGGCGCCGCTTCCGCATTGGACCATCTGGCGCAGCACGTACGCGCCGGCATCACGACCGGCGAACTCGATCGACTCTGCATGGATTACATCACCCATGTGTTGCAGGCCGAATCGGCGACGGTCGGCTACGCGCCGCCCGGCTATACCCCGTTTCCGGCGTCAGTCTGCACGTCCGTGAACCATGTGATCTGCCACGGCATTCCCGGCGACAAGGTCCTGAAGAACGGCGACATCATGAATATCGACGTCACCATCATCAAGGATGGCTGGTTCGGCGACACCAGCCGCATGTTCATGATCGGCGAGCCGTCCATCCTGGCGCGCCGCCTCACCGAAGTCACCTACGAATGCATGTGGCTGGGTATCGAACAGGTGCGCCCCGGCGCCACCCTGGGCGACGTCGGCCATGCCATTCAGAAGCATGCGGAGAACAGCGGCTTCTCCGTGGTGCGTGAATATTGCGGGCATGGTGTCGGCCGCAAGTTTCACCAGGACCCGCAGGTGCTCCACTATGGCAAGCCGGGCAGCGGCGTGCGACTGGAGCCGGGCATGATCTTCACGATTGAACCCATGATCAACGCGGGCCGACGCGACATCCGTACCCTGGCCGATGGTTGGACCGTCGTCACTCGCGACCGCAGCCTGTCTGCCCAATGGGAACACGCCGTACTGGTGACCGACACGGGCTACGAAGTCCTGACAGTTTCGCCCGGCATGCCCGCTCCCCCGTCCTTCGTCACAGGATTCCAGGTCGCCTGACGGCGTATTCGCGATGAACGCCCCGCGGCCTTCCGACATTGCCCTTCTGCGACAGCAGCTGTCCGATGGGCGTCGCGATGCCATCCAGCTGTTTCGCGAAAACCGTCGACCCGAGGCACTGCTGCATAACCTGCGCCGCGCGGCCGATCGCGCGCTCAAAGGGCTGGTGGCCTTTTACCCGCTGCCGCAGGGCGCGGCGCTGGTGGCAGTCGGCGGCTACGGTCGCGGCGAACTCTACCCTTATTCCGATGTCGACGTCCTGATTCTCCTGCGTGAGCCGCCGGGCGCCGAAGCGGCCGCCATGCTCGAAGCGTTTGTCGCCGCCATGTGGGACCTGGGTGTCGAGCCGGGGCACAGCGTGCGCACCATCGACGACTGCCGCCGGGAAGCGGCTGGTGACATCACGGTGGAGACCTCCCTGCTTGAGGCCCGCTGGCTCGAGGGTGATCGCCAGCTCATGCCTGACCTGCATGCCGCGATGGCGCAGCAGCGCGATGCCCGCAGCTTCTTCCACGCGAAGCGCGCGGAGATGCAGCAGCGGCACGCGCGTTATCAGGACACGGCTTACGCTCTGGAACCCAACTGCAAGGAATCGCCGGGGGCGTTGCGTGACCTGCAAGTGGTGCTGTGGATGGCACAGGCCGCCGGGATGGGCATGAACTGGGGGCAGATCGCCCGCAATCAGGGGCTCACCTCCGCCGAATTGCGCGCGCTGCGCCGTGCGGAACTGGCCTTCAAACGCCTGCGCATCGAGCTGCATCTGCTGGCAGGCCGGCGAGAAGACCGCCTGCTGTTCGACCTGCAGCCGGCGCTGGCAGAAGTCTATGGATTCGAAGGCACGAAGACCCGGCGGCCCAGCGAACTGCTGATGCAGCGCTACTACTGGGCCGCGCGGGTGGTCTGCCAGCTCAATGCCATTCTGATGCAGGCGGTCGAAGAGCGCCTCTTTCCTCTTCCGCAAGACCAGTTCCAGGCCATCGACGACGATTTCGGCGCAATACGGGGCCGGCTTTGCATACGCCGCGACGATGGCTTCGATCGCAATCCGGCGCTCATTTTTCGCGCCTTTCTCATCATGCAGGAGCGCAGCGAGCTCACCGGCGTGACCGCGCATACCTTGCGAGCACTCTGGCATGCGCGGCGCCATATCGATGCCCAGTTCCGGCGCAACCCGGTCAACCGACACCAGTTCACGCAGATATTGCAGCAGCCCCGAGGCATCGTGCACGCCCTGCGGCGCATGACCATGCTGAATATTCTGCCCCGCTACCTGCCGGTGTTCCGCCGCATAGTCGGCCAGATGCAGCACGACCTCTTTCACGCCTACACGGTCGACCAGCACACCCTGATGGTGATCCGCAACCTGCGGCGCTTCACCATGCCCGAGCACGCGCAGGAATATCCCCTGGCCAGCCAACTGGTCGCTGATTTCGAAGATCACTGGCTGATCTATGTCGCAGCGCTCTTTCATGACATCGCGAAGGGGCGCGGAGGCGATCATTCCGAACTCGGAGCGCAGGAAGTACGCCGCTTCTGCCGCGACCACGGTATTACGGGATCGGATGCCGAACTGTGCGAATTCCTGGTGCGCCGGCACCTACTGATGTCCATGGTGGCCCAGAAACGCGACCTCAGCGATCCGGCCGTGATCGCGGAGTTCACCGCCCAGGTGCGCGACGAACGGCGGCTGACGGCCCTGTACCTCCTCACCGTGGCGGATATCCGCGGCACCAGCCCCAAGGTCTGGAATTCCTGGAAAGGAAAGCTGCTGGATGACCTCTATCGAGCAGGCCTGGCCGCGCTGGGCAGCAGCCAGCCCGACACCGGCGCCGTGCTCGCGCGCCGCAAGCAGGACGCCATCGACGAAATCCGCCGCCTGGGTCTGCGCGATGAGAGCCGCGAAGCGTTCTGGTCGCAGCTGGATGTCGCCTACTTCCTGCGCCATGAAGCGGGCGAGATCGCCTGGCATACCCGTCACCTCTACCACTGCGTCGACACTTCCGTGGCCGTGGTGAAGGCGCGCGTGCTCGGCCAGAACGAAGCCTTACAGGTGCTCGTTTATACGCCGGACCGCGAAGACCTCTTCGTCTCGATCTGCCGTTATTTCGATGAGCGCCGTTTCAGTGTGCAGGACGCCCGCGTACACACGACCCACCACGGTTGGGCCCTGGACAGCTTCGTCGTGCTTTTGCCCGAAGCGGGCGCCGACTACCGTTCCTATGCCACGCTGGTCGAGCACGAACTTGCCGCTGATCTCATGGCAGCCCCAGCCGAAACCTCGGCTGCAGAAACCGGTATGTGGCACCGGCGCTCACGCCGCTCTCGGGTATTTCCCATCGTTCCCAGCGTCGAGCTTCAACCAGACGAACGCAGCGCATCGTGGCGGCTTTCCATCACCGCAGCGGACCGCCCGGGGCTGTTGCACAGTATGGCGCAGGTGTTCGCGAGGCACGGCGTCGACCTCAAAATGGCGAAGATCATGACGCTGGGCGACCGTGTCGAAGACATTTTCATTATCGGCGGCGAACAGCTCGAGCAGCCCCGCGCCCAGCTGCAATTTGAACGCGACATGCTATGCGTTCTGGACACACCATGATCAGTCTGCTCTTTCTCGATTTCAGCCGCAGTTTTCTGTTTGCACTGGCCACTCTGCTGCCCATCCTTAACCCGCCGGCGGCAGCCCCCATTTACCTGACATTGACCAACGGCGCCAGCCATCGCGCGCGAGCCAGGCTTGCGCGCAAGGTGTCCACGAACATCGTGCTCATGCTGGCCGGCGCGCTCATCGCAGGCAACATGGTGCTCGCCTTCTTCGGCATATCGCTGCCGGTGATCCGGGTCGGCGGGGGCTTGCTCGTGGTGGCAACCGCCTGGCAACTCATCAATGCGTCCGACCCGGACACCCGACATGCCCAGGACATGGCGGACTCTTATTCCTACGAGCAGATCCGATCCAAGGCCTTTTATCCGCTCACCTTTCCCATGATCGCCGGGCCCGGCTCGCTGTCCGCCGCCATCACTGTGGGTGCAACCGTCCAGGACGACGCCACCATCCGAGCGGCTTCCAAACTCGCCGGCTCACTGGCGGGCCTGGTGGTCGCGGGGATCGCCGTCTACTTCGTTTTACGCTTCGCCAGTCAGGTGATCGGCCGGCTGGGCCCGAACGGGACCGCCGTGGTCATGCGGCTGTCCGCCTTTTTATTGTTGTGTCTCGGGGTGCAGATCATCTGGGACGGGATACACGACCTCATCATGAGTCTGGCACAGGAAATCGAACGATCGTGAACCCAGCAATCAACCGCATTCTTCATCGCATCGCCTTGCTCTGCCTGGCAGCTGTCGGCGTCGCACTGATTTCTCAGCACTACTTCGATATGCCGCCGTGTGCGTGGTGCGTCTTCCAGCGCCTGCTTTTCCTGGCGATCGCGCTCATATGCTGGCTGGGCATCCTCGCCGGGCGAGTCAGCAGCGTGGCCTCCCGGCTGGCGGGCGTACTGGTCACGGCAACCGCTGTCGGCGGTGTCATCGCGGGCTGGTACCAGCATACGGTGGCCGCGGAAATGTTCTCCTGTGATCGGACCTTTGCCGATCGCTTCATGGTGGACACCGGCTTGGACGCCGGCATGCCGTGGCTCTTTGGCATCTTCGCCAGTTGCATGGACGCGCGCGTGGAACTGCTCGGTGTGGAATACGTGCTTTGGGCGATGGCCTTATTCGTAGTGGTGGGCGTACTCGGTCTGGTCGCCGCCTTTCGCCGGTCGGGTCGATGAGTCAATAGAGATCGGCCGGATCGCCTCGCCCCTCCAGGGCTGCAAGGGCTGCTTCGGATAGAAGTAGGCTTGTGTCCTCGCCCAGCAGGGTGGCGGCGCGCTGCACGATATGCGCCCACGTGCATTGATTGGCGAAGAGCATGCCTTCAACATCAAACGTACCGCCACGATTCACATAGCCCGCCGCAAGCATTTTCCCGGGGCCCCCGTCGATGCGGCGCAAGACGCCCAACATGGGTTCCGGCCGGCTGTGAGTCACGAGAACACGCGGCATGCCGACAGGAAAGGCGCGGCTGAGCCATTCATCGTCGGTCACAAAGTCCGCCTCGATGCGGTCACGCGGGATCCGTAAACGGCCGGGCTCGAGCACGGCCACGACCTGAGCGTGGATGCCCTTTTGCGCCAGTGTTTCGGCAGCGCGGCGGGCTTCCTGTAAGTGGTAGGCGCCCACCGCCACCAACTGGATGCGCGTCTCCGGTTCAAGCGGCTGCAAGGCGGCGCAGCCGCTGCGTACGGCCTGCGTCGCAGCGACCGTGTCAAAGAGCTGCGGCATGTCCTGCTTGGGCACGACCAGGGTACCGATCACCCCGCGGTCTTCGTATACCGCATGAAGGGCCGCGACGGCAGTGGCGGCGTCCACCGGGAACAGGACGCGGGCGGTATCCGACATCTCGCCCAGCAGGGCCTCGCACAAGGTGGGATCCTGGTGCGACTGTTCATTCTTGCCATTTTCCCAGGTATGGGAAGTCAGGACCAGCGCAATCCCCAGCCAGGCCGGTGCTTGCCCCGCCTCGCGCTGGTGCCGCGCGAAGAGAATTTCCTGGCGCAAAGCGCCAAGCATTTTTACGGCAAAGGCTTCATAGCTCACCGCAATGTTCAGCCCGCCCTTGTTGCCCAGCGCCGCCCCAATGACGGCCTCTTCATTGAGTGCGGTGATGACGGACCCGTCCACCGCTTCCAGCCCGCCCACCTCGGGACGGTCGACCCGGTGCTTGAGCCGCTCCAGCGTGCGCACCATGCGGTTGCTCTGCAACTCGTCGGGGTTTCCGACACGCACGCGCAATTCAGGGTTGGCTTGCACCAAATCGACGAAGGCGTCGTCGATGGCGCGCATGGGCGATACGCGCGCGCCGCCTTCGTAGCTTGGCTGCTGAGGAAACGCCGGCCTTGCGATCTCGCGGCGAGTGAGCGGGTGATCTTTCTCTAGTGGGCGGGACTGCGTCTGATGCAGTTTGAACCACGCGCGGGCGGCATCCAATGATGGCACATCGACATAGAGCTTCGCGGCGCCCCGGTTGAACTCATCGCGCGCCGCCTCGTCAAAAGCCGGATTCTGTTCCAACGGGAGATTGTGAGCGTGATTGGTGCCCGCCCCCGGGAAGCCATAGCCCTTCACGCAGCTTGCAACGGCATGCGGCAGCCGTAAGGGATAATCCAGCCGGCCCTCCCGCTCCAATGCGGCATAGCCTTCCAGAACGCTCTCCATTTCGAGCAGCGCCCAGGCGTGGGCGGCCGGATCGTGCCCGTCGATTTCGAAGGGATCGAAGCCATTGAGGTCGAGGTGCCGCATGAGCCAGTTGGCCCCGCCCTCCTGGAGGATACTGGTCCGCTGGTCAATACGGCGGCCATTCAAGATCATGACCGGCATGACGTAACCGCTGTCCGAAGGCCGCCACCACCGCGGCGCCCAGTCTCCACCGCGCTGTTCCTCGAAAGCCCCGTCGCTAAGGAAGACCGCCAGGCTTTCGCCCGGCAAGGGCATGTGCACATACTGGAGTTCGGCAAAGCCGAGATAACCGCCTTCCAGCACGCCGCCGGCCGTATGCACGTTCACGTGGCTGCCCAGGGGAACGCCGGGTAGCCCCTCTGGTGTAATGGAGTAGGAATAAAAGTCCTGAGCGAGCTGCGTGAGGCCTTCGTCCGTGGCGGTGTAGCGCCCCTTTTGCCCGGGCGACACGTTACCGATCAGTACGTTGACCGCCTCGATTGCGGCCACGCAGTGCCCCTGGCCCATCAGCCAGCCGCGCGTCTGTCCAGTCAAGGCGTTGGCCGCGAGATAGCCCACATAGGCCGGGACCATGTTCAGGGAACCGCCGGTGTGCCCTTGGGGCGACGGCTTGAAGTCTTCCGCCTGCAAAGGTGCGCCATCCAGACGAACCTTGCGCGCATAGGTCATGTGAACCACCAGCCACATGGCGGCGCACGCTACGCGGTCAGCCGCGGCGAGGACATCGAACACGAAATTCGCGTCGGGTGCGCGGCCCTCTTCCACAAGCCGGGCGGCCAGGGCCAGCACCCGTTCATGGGTCCTTGCTTGATGCGTCACGACACCGTGACCTTGTGCCCAGCGCCGATAGGCGGGCGATGAATTGAGCTGCGAGCATTCGGGACGATGAGCGTGTGGCATGGGTTTCCTCCTGATGGACGGGGCGGCCACGAAGGTTGGCGCACCCGGCACGGCCGACGACCGAAGTACCCGCCGGAACGGGATCAAAGGCGCCCGTGGATCACATCGCAAGTCAGCCGCGCAATGACCTGCTCTTCATTCGTCGGCACCACATGTACGGCGATCCGGCTGTCCGGCCGCGAGATGGTCAAGGCATGAGCTTCATTGGCCGCGTCATCAAGCCGTATGCCCATCCATTCGAGGCGCCGGCAGACCCCTGCGCGGATCTCCGGGGAGTTCTCCCCGACTCCGGCAGTGAACACCAGCGCGTCCAGCCCCCGTGCTGCGACACACAGTCCTGCAACGCTTTCAGCCGCGCGGTAGCAGAAGTAATCGATCGCCAGGCGTGCAGACGGCGCTTCGCTGGCAAGCAGCGTGCGCATGTCGCTGCTCAAGCCCGACAGGCCCTTCATGCCGGAATGGTTGTAGAGCAGATCCTGAATTTCGTCGTGCTGCATGCCCTGCTCCAGCATCCACAGTACCACGCCGGCATCCAGGCGTCCGGGGCGGGTGCCCATGGGAAGTCCGTCCAGCGCGGTGAAGCCCATGGTGGTCTCCCGGCTGACACCATCGACCAGGGCGCAAGCAGAAACGCCTGAACCCATGTGAGCCGCGATCACCCGGCCGGAAATCGCATCGGGCAGAATCTCGCGCATGCGCCCGGCGATATACTGATACGACAAGCCATGGAAGCCATAACGGCGAACGCCGCGGTCATGGAATTCCTGAGGAAGGGCGAAGCGCTCAACGACACGATCCTGCGTACGATGGAAAGCTGTATCGAAGCATGCGACCTGAAGGATCTCAGGCCAATGTTCGAAAATGACATGCACCGGTGCCAGGTTGTTCCGCTGATGCAGCGGCGCAAGCGGCGCCAGGCTGTCCAGGTATTCCAGAACCTCCTGCGAAATCAAGACGCTGCGGGCCATTTTTGGTCCGCCATGCACGATGCGGTGGCCGACCGCCACCGGCGGACCCGGCATGCGTTCCTGCAGCCAGGAAGCCATGATTTCCTGGGCGGCGGCCAGGTCCGGTATTCGACCCGCCTCGAATGCCTGGTCCTGCAACACCTCGGCCCGGGCATTTTTTACGCGGAAGGTAGACCGTTCGTTGCCGATGCCGGATACCTGTCCTCCCATCAGGAATAGGGGGTCGCCATTGTCGTCCAATTCATGCACCTGAAACTTCAGGCTGGAACTGCCCGCATTGACTACAAGAATCGCGTCATTCATCGGACTCGCCCTCGGCAGCGCGCACCAGGAGGCTCCGGGACAGGTAGTCAGCGTAAAGCGATGCCACCGCGCAGGAGGCAAGCCTGGTGTAGCGGTTGTCGGCGCGGCTGGTGAGTACGATGGGGACCCTGGCGCCCAGAACCACCCCGGCTGCCGAGGCTCCCGCCAGAAAGCTCAAGTTCTTTGCCAGCATATTGCCCGCTTCCATATCCGGTACCACCAGGATCTGAGCGCGTCCGGCGACGTCGGACTCGATCCCTTTGATGCGCGCCGCTTCCAGACTGATGGCGTTGTCCAGCGCCAGCGGGCCGTCAAGTGTTCCGCCCCGAATCTGCCCGCGCTGGGCCATTTTGCACAATGCGGCCGCCTCGATGGTTGAAGGGATCTTGGCTGTCACTTGTTCCACAGCCGAAAGAATCGCGACACGGGGCGCTCCGAGCCCCAGACCCCGATGCAGGTCGATGGCGTTCTGCACGATATCGCCCTTGGTCTCCAGATCAGGGAAGATGTTCACGGCCGCGTCGGTGATGAAGAGCAGTTCGCCGTAGCTCGGTACGTCCATGATGAATACATGGCTGATGCGGCGTTCCGTTCGCAATCCGCCCTTGTGGCTCAATACCGAATGCATGAGCTCATCGGTATGCAGGCTGCCTTTCATGAGCAGCGATGCGCGGCCGTTCTGCACGCATTCAACCGCTAGATCGGCGGAGGCATGGCTATGCGGCGCGTCCACGATCTCGAGCCCTGAAATATCCAGGCCTTGCTCCTGGGCCACCTTGCCGATGCGTTGACGCGGCCCGATCAGGATGGGAATGAAGAGCCCCAGACTATCGGCTTCTACAGCAGAAGCAAGGGAACCGGCGTCGCAGGGATGCGCAACAGCGCAATGCGGCGGCGATTTTTTTCGCGCAGATTCGATCAGCTTTTGATAACGTAAGGACTCGGTCATGGTGATTCCTGCGAGAATAATGCGACAGGATGGGCCGTCCCGGTCCGATATCAGTCGTCCTGATTGGGCGACATGGCGCCGGCGGGAGCACGCTCGCCGCGTGTACGTTGCAGGGTATCCAGGTAGGCCTCGTCGATGTCGCCGGTGATGTAGCAACCGTTGAAGCACGACGATTCAAACTGGGTCATGGCCGGGTTCAAATCGCGGATGGACTGTTCGAGGTCCTGCAGGTTCTGGTAGACCAGACCGTCGGCGCCGATTTCGCGGGCCACCTGGTCGGTATCCCGGCCATGAGCGATCAGCTCCGCCTGCGTGGGCATATCAATGCCGTAGACATTCGGGTAGCGCACTGCAGGCGCGGCGGATGCAAAATACACTTTGTTGGCTCCAGCGGCCCGGGCCATCTCCACGATTTCGCGACTGGTGGTGCCCCGTACGATGGAATCGTCCACCAGTAGTACGTTCTTCCCGCGGAATTCCATGTCGATGGCGCTGAGCTTCTGGCGCACGGACTTCTTGCGCACGGCCTGGCCCGGCATGATGAATGTCCGGCCCACGTACCGATTCTTGATGAACCCTTCCCGGTAATTCAAATCCAGCCGGGATGCCAGCTGCATGGCGGCAGGCCGGGCGGAATCGGGAATAGGCATGACGACATCGATGTCGCCCAGACGCAGCGAACGTGCCACGTTGTCGCCCAGATATTCACCCATGTGCAGACGGGCGTCATAGACCGACACGCCATCCATGAAGCTGTCCGGCCTTGCGAAATACACGTACTCGAACACGCAAGGCGTCAGTACCGCGTTGGGTGCGCATTGGCGGCTACGCATGTTGCGGTCCAGGTCGATGATGACGGCTTCCCCAGGGCTGACATCACGCAGCCGGCTGAAGCCGCAACCCGTGAGCGCCACGGACTCAGATGCGATCATCCACTCCGTGCCTTCTGTCGTCTCGTGGGTTCCCATGCACAACGGGCGTATACCGTGCGGGTCGCGAAATGCCACCATGCCGAAGTCGGCAATTTGCGCAATCACGGCGTAGGCGCCCCGGCAGCGCGCATGCACCGCCGCCACAGCGCGATAGACCGCATCGTCGTCCAGCGAGCGACCCTCAGCAGCCTGCTGAAGTTCGTGCGCAAACACGTTGAGCAGGACTTCAGAGTCGGAATTCGTATTGATGTGGCGGCGATCGACACTGAAGAGTTCTTCGCGCAGCTCACGCCAGTTCGTCAGGTTGCCGTTGTGAACGAACATGATGCCGTAAGGAGCGTTCACATAAAAAGGCTGCGCTTCGTCGACGTTGTCGCTGGAACCGGCGGTTGGATAGCGCACCTGACCCAGGCCGGCGTTCCCGGGCAGCGAACGCATGTTCCGTGTGCGAAAGACGTCCCGCACCAGGCCATGCGCTTTGTACATGCTGAAGAATTGGTCATGCGAGGTCGAAATGCCGGAGGCATCCTGGCCGCGATGCTGAAGCAGCAGCAAGCTGTCATAGATCAGCTGATTGACGGGCCCCGTCGACGCAACCCCTACGATTCCACACATTTCGATTTTCCTGTTATGAATCCATGTTCCACGGCAGCCATGATGACAGCGTCGGCGGCAGCACCGCGCCGGCTTGCTGCACCGCCCCGACGACAGCGCCGGAAAGCCGGGCTTCGCGCCACCAGGCTTCGGCCGGCAGTTCGGTGTGGCCGGCCAGGCCGACCAGAACGAAAATGATGAGCGCGCCGCGGGCCAGTCCAAAGACCGCCCCGAGGCCGTGATCGGCGGGTGTGAGGCCGGTACGCTCGACCAACCCGGAAAGCGTGATGTTCAGCAGTCCCACCAATAGCAGCACGATCACGAAAACCCCGCCATATCCCAGCGCAGTACGTACCAGTCCATTGGCGATATAGCCGGACAACGCCGCCGAGGCTGTCGCGCCCCACCAGAGGGCGGCACCCACCGCCACCGCAAAGGCAACGAGCGAGAGTACTTCCTTGATGAGGCCTCGTATCATGCCAAGCAGGGCTGAAACGCCCAGGATGGCCAGCACGATGTAGTCGAATCCGGTCACGGATTATTTGTTGAATATGAGGCCGTTGTTGTAGCCGAGCTGACGCAACCGCGCCTGTGCGGCCTCTGCGGCGTCGCGAGTCGGGAAGGGCCCCACGCGCAGCCGATAGGCCGTCTTGCCGTTGGCGACGGCGTTTTCCACGTAGGCGTTGGTGACGCCCGCAGCGACAAGTTTCTCGCGGCGCGATTGCGCATCGCCGCTGGTTGTATAGGCCGCGACCTGCAGCACGAAACTGCCGGAGGAAGGCTGCGCCGTCGCGGCGGGCTTGGCCGGTGCGCGCCCTTCAAGCAGGGCAAGGGCGACCGAGCCATCGTCAGTGCGATCATTCGAACGCGATGCAGGCGGTTTGGCCGGTGTCGGTTTCGGCGCTTCGGCGACGGGTTCGGGCTTGGCGGGCGGCTCAGCCGGCTTGGGCGGCGTAGGTTCAGGCTCAGGCCGCTGGGCAGCCTGTCCCGCATCGGCGGCCGGGCTTGCTTCAGGCTGAGCGTCATCTGGCGCGGGTTCGCCGGCCGGCACAGGCGCTTCGATGGTACCGGCGCTGCCGGGGACCGCCACGGGTTCGGGCGCAAGCGCCACTTGCGGTTCGGCCGGCATGGGCGGAATGGCCTCGGGCAGCACCACCGGCGAAGCGATATCTTCTTCGGGCGGCGCATCGAACAGCATGGGCACGATGATAACGGCGGTGAGCACGAGCACCAGCGCGCCAATCAGGCGGCGACGGGCACGGACGCGCAGTTCCGCCGCCTGGGCCTCGCTGCTGGTTCGTGCAGAACTGCGCCGCCCCGATTCCGAGGAGGGTTCATTGCGCGAAAACAATCCCATGGACGCTAAGACCTATCTGCGTGTGTGTGAAACGACCGGGACGCGCCCGGGCTAGACCGCTTCCACTCCCAGGTCATTCAGTACAGGACCAACCGTGGAAAACGAGCCGAACACGACAATTCTATCATTGTCGCCGGCGGCCTTACGGGCTTCGTGAAAGGCCGTCACGGGATCCGGCCAATGGTACACGGAGGCCTCGCGCAACGCCTGCGCAGGACGTATGGCAGGCTTGACCCCGGGTGCCCCGGGTGCGTGGTCGGCCATTTGAATTGCTTCGGTCGGACGCGCGGACGAAAGGTCTTTGCGCTCTTCCAGGACCTTTTGCACGATTTCAGCCAGCTTCTCCGCCGACAAGCCACGTTCGCCTTCGAGCGTCGCACAATGCCAGTGCGTAATCCGGGACGCCATGCGGCGCACGACGCCCTCGACGTCCTTGTCGGAATACATTCCCACCACGGCATGCGTGTGGGGAAAGGACTGCATGGCGTCCAGGCTTTGGCCGAGGGTGGCGGCGGCATGCGGGTTGTGGGCGACATCCAGCACGATGGAAGGCAGCCCCGGCAGGATTTGCATGCGCCCGGGAAGGGACACCTGCGACAACCCGATGCGCACAGCCTGTTGCGGAACCGCCAGGCTGCTGCGCAAGGCTTCAATGGCGGCCAGCGCAGCGGACGCGTTCAGAAGCTGGTTGGCGCCACGCAGCGCCGGATACGCCAGACTGTTGCGCCGCTGCTCCCGCCCCCCGTAGCTCCACTGCAGTCGGTCACCGGAATAGTTGAAATCCCGGCCGAACAGCCACAAATCGGCGCCGATCTTTGCTGCATGATCGATCAGCCTTTGAGGCGGCATGGGGTCGCTGCAGATGGCTGGACAACCCGGCCGAAAAATATGCGCCTTTTCCCAGCCGATCTGTTCCCGGTCATTGCCCAGGTACTGCATGTGATCGAGATCCACGCTGGTGATGATGGAGCAATCGGCATCGATCATGTTGACCGCATCAAGACGGCCGCCCAGTCCGACTTCCAGAATCGCCAGATCGACGCGTCTGGCTTCGAACAACAGCAAGGCCGCGAGGGTGGAGAATTCGAAATAGCTGAGTGTGATCTCGCCACGCGCGGCTTCGATGCGGGCGAACTGCTCGACAATGGCAGCATCTTCGGCCTGTTCGCCGTCCAGACGGATGCGCTCGTTGTACTTGATCAGATGGGGCGAGGAATAAGTGCCCACCCGGTAGCCCGCGGCCAGGTAAATGGCTTCCAACATGGCGCAAGTCGAGCCCTTGCCGTTGGTGCCGCCCACCGCGATACGCACGCAAGGCAGCTTCAAGTCCAGCTTTCTGGCTACTTCAGAGACCCGCGCCAGGCCCATGTCTATGGCGGTGGGATGCAGCGTTTCAAGGTAGGACAGCCACTGTGAAAGTGGCGCGGAAGGTAGCGGTGCTGGGGTAGACATGATGTGACTTCAAGAAATTCTGCGACTGTAGCGGCTATTGTAGACGCCCCGCCGCCCATCAAGGAGGACGGGGCGTTCTCGCGCGGGCCTTGCGACGGCAAGGCGCCGCTCCGGCCTTACTTGCGTCGATCCGGGCCTACTTGCGTCGCTGCGGCGGAAGATCGGTGCAGCTGCCCTTGGCGACTTCGGCCGCCATGCCCACCGATTCGCCAAGCGTGGGATGCGGGTGGATGGTCTTGCCGATATCTACTGCATCTGCGCCCATCTCGATGGCCAACACCACTTCGCTGATCAGATCGCCGGCATGCGTGCCCACAATGCCGCCGCCCAGGATGCGACCGGTATCGGCATCGAAGAGCATCTTGGTGAAGCCTTCGTCGCGGCCGTTGGCGATGGCACGGCCGGAAGCCGCCCAAGGGAAGACGCCCTTTTCAATCTTGATGCCTTGCTTGCGGGCCTCTTCTTCAGTGAGGCCGACCCATGCGATCTCGGGATCGGTGTACGCGACGGAAGGAATCACTCGCGCGTCGAAGAAGCTCTTCTCGCCCGCAATGACTTCAGCGGCGACATGCGCTTCGTGTACCGCCTTGTGCGCCAGCATGGGTTGGCCCACGATGTCGCCGATCGCATAAATATGCGGCACGTTGCTGCGCATCTGCGTGTCCACGGGAATGAAGCCGCGTTCGTCGACCTGTATGCCTGCTGCATCGGCGCCGATATTCGCGCCGTTGGGCCGGCGGCCCACCGCCTGCAGCACCAGATCATAGCGCTGCGCGCCTTCGGGAGCATTCTTGCCCTCGAAGCTCACCCATATGCCATCGTCGCGGGCTTCAGCCGAAACCGTACGGGTCTCGAGCATGACATGGTCGAAACGCTTGGCATTGAATTTTTCCCAGACTTTGACCAGGTCGCGATCTGCGCCGGGCATGAGCCCGGGCAGCATCTCGACAACGTCCAGACGAGCGCCCAGCGAGGAATAAACCGTACCCATTTCCAGCCCGATGATGCCGCCGCCAATAATGAGCATACGTTCGGGGATGGACTTGAGCTGCAGCGCGCCCGTGGAGTCCACGATACGATCGTCTTTGGGCAGGAATGGAAGCTTCACCGATTCGCTGCCCGCGGCGATGATGGCAGAGGCAAACTTGATCACGCGGTTGCCGGTATCCGATTCGACCTGAAGATGATGCGGGTCGACGAAACCGCCCTTGCCCTGCACCACTTCCACCTTGCGCGCCTTGGCCATGCCGGCGAGTCCGCCGGTGAGTTTGCCCACGACGCCGTCCTTGTAGGCTCGCAGCTTGTCGAGATCGATGCTGGGCTCGCCAAACGAAATGCCGTGTGCTGCCAAGTTGCGGGCCTCATCGAGTACCGCCACATTATGCAACAGCGCCTTGGAAGGAATGCAGCCGACGTTCAGGCATACACCGCCCAAGGTCGGATAACGCTCGACCAGGATCACTTTCAGACCCAGGTCGGCCGCACGGAAAGCGGCCGAGTAACCGCCCGGCCCCGCACCCAGGACAAGCACATCGCATTCTGAATCGGTCCGGCCCGAATAAGCCGGGGCGGCAGTACGGGCCGTGCCCGTCCCAGCATCGCCCTGCTTCGATGGCTCGGCCACACGCGTCCCCTCATCATCCGAACCGGACGCTGCGGCGCCGGCGGGCGGCTTGTCGCCCTTTTCGGAGGCTTGAGCCGGTTCGATCTCGACGAGCGGCGAACCCTTGTTGATCTTGTCGCCCACCTTGACGAGCACACGCAGCACCTTGCCCGCCTGATCGGCCGGAAGTTCCATGGAGGCTTTGTCCGATTCGACGGTCACGAGACCCTGCTCGACTTCGATGACGTCACCCTCGGACACCAGCAGTTCGATGACCTCGACGTCGGCAAAATCCCCGATGTCGGGTACGGTGATTTGAACACTCATGCGGGGCTCCTACAGGACGATGCGGCGGAAATCCGCCAGCAGCGAGGCCAGGTAGACGTTGAATCGGGCAGCCGACGCTCCGTCGATCACACGATGATCGTAGGACAGCGACAAGGGCAGCATCAGGCGCGGCTCGAAAGCCTTGCCATCCCAGACCGGCTGCATCGTCGAACGCGACACACCCAGAATCGCGACTTCGGGTGCATTGATGATGGGTGTGAAATCCGTGCCGCCTATGCCCCCCAGCGACGAAATCGAAAAGCAGCCCCCTTGCATCTGTGCGGGCGCAAGCTTGCCGTCGCGCGCCTGCTTGGCCAGTTCGGAGGTTTCCTCGGCGATCTCGAGAATCCCCTTGCGGTCGGCGTCGCGCACGACAGGCACCACCAACCCATTGGGCGTATCCGCCGCAAAGCCGATGTGGAAATACTTCTTCAGCACCAGGGTCTCGCCGTCGAGCGACGCGTTGAATTCAGGGTACTTCTTGAGCGCCGCTACCACAGCCTTGATCAGGAAGGCCAGCATGGTCACCTTGACGCCGGACTTGGACTTTTCCTGCTCCTTGTTCAGCTGCTGACGGAAATCTTCCAGCCCGGTGATGTCCGCCACGTCGTTGTTCGTGACATGCGGGATCATCACCCAGTTGCGGTGCAGGTTGGCACCGGAAATCTTCTTGATGCGAGACAGGGGACGCGACTCGATTTCGCCGAACTTGGTGAAGTCGATCTTAGGCCAGGGCAGGACGCTCAGACCGCCCTCGCCCGTGCCTGCTGTGACCGCGGCCGGCGCTGCGGCACCACCGCCCGCGAGGGCGTGCTTCACATAGCCACGCACGTCGTCGGCCGTGATCCGGTTCTTCTTGCCTGAACCCTGGACATTGCGCAGGTCGACGCCCAGTTCCCGGGCGAACTTGCGCACCGATGGAGACGCATGCGGCAAGGTGCGCAATGGCACATCGGCGCTGGCAAAGGCTTCGGTGGGGGAATGACGCTGCGGCGGCGCAGAGGCGAGCTGGCTGGGGCCGCCGCCGCTGACGGAAGCCGAGCCTGCCATAGCGGAGGGCGCAACGGGAACGGCCTGTGTCTGCACCGTCTCGCCGGCTTCGGGTGCGACGTCGGGTTCGCTCATGCCGCCCAGCGGCGCGGGCGCGACGTCGGCCGCGGGTGCCTCGCCATTCGAACCCGCCGCCGCGGGGACTGCCGCGGCTGCCTCGCTGTTCGAGCCTTGTGCAGAGACGGCTGCGGGCGCTGCGCTTTTGTGCGCCGCCACTTCCAGGACGACGATATCGTTGCCCTGATTGACCTTGTCGCCCACCTTGATACGGACTTCCTTCACGATGCCGGCGTGCGAGGACGGCACTTCCATGGAGGCCTTGTCGGATTCGACAGTGATCAGGCTTTGCTCGGCTTCAACGTGGTCGCCTACCGAGACCATCACTTCAATGACTTCGACATCCTTGGCGTCGCCAATATCGGGCACGACCACGGTAGCGCGCTGCACCTCTGCAGCCCCCGCCACGTCGGTGCGCCCGGCCGGCTCGGAATTTTCCGTGCGCGGCGCGGCGTCTTCATCCGGCGCCTTCATGCCGGCGGCAGGCGCGGCGGCCGCCGTGCTGCGGGCCTCCGCCCCAGCTCGTTCACCCTTAGTGGCGGCGGGCTTGTCGCCATCCGCCGCGAGTTCCAGAATGACCGTGCCCTCGGAGACCTTGTCGCCCAGCTTGACCTTCAGGCTCTTGATGACGCCGGCCGCCGTGGAAGGAATCTCCATGGACGCTTTGTCGGACTCGACCGTGATCAGACTCTGCTCTTTTGCGATGGTATCGCCTTCGGCCACCAGCACTTCGATCACGTCGACTTCCGCTACGTCTCCGATGTCCGGCACCTTGACTTCAATGATGTTGCTCATCGTTCTGGCTCCCCTCAGGCGTATTGCGGATTGGCTTTGTCAGGATTGATGCCGTACTTCTTGATGGCTTCCGCCACCTTGGAGACCGGAATCGTCCCTTCATCGGCCAAGCTGCGCAGGGCGGCCAGGACCACGAAATGGCGATCGACCTCGAAGTGCTCGCGCAGCTTGTAGCGGAAATCCGAGCGGCCGAAGCCGTCGGCGCCCAGGACGCGGTAGCTGCGTCCCTTCGGAATGAAGGGACGAATCTGGTCGGCGTAAGACTTCACATAATCGGTGGACGCGACAATCGGGCCCGAGGAGCCTTCCAGTACCTGTGTGACATATGGCACATGAGGCGTCTGAGCTTCCGGATGCAGCAGGTTGTAGCGTTCGCAGTCCAGCCCGTCGCGGCGCAACTCGGTGAAGCTCGTGGCGCTCCATACATCGGCGGCCACGCCCCAGTCCTGCTCCAGCAGTTCCTGGGCCGCAATCACTTCGCGCAGAATCGTGCCGGAACCCAGGAGCTGGACGCGCTGCTTGCTCTGGCCGCCCTCCTTCAATCGGTAGAGCCCGCGGATGATGCCTTCTTCGTCGCCCTCGCGCATGCCCGGATGCGCGTAGTTCTCGTTCATTACCGTGATGTAGTAATAGACGTTTTCCTGGTTCTGCACCATGCGCTTCAGGCCGTCATGCACGATGACCGCAAGCTCATGCGCAAAGGCCGGGTCGTAGGACACGCAGTTCGGAATCAGGCCCGACATGATGTGGCTGTGGCCGTCCTGGTGCTGCAGGCCTTCGCCGTTGAGCGTCGTGCGCCCGGCTGTGCCGCCAAGCAGGAAACCGCGCGCCTGCATGTCGCCTGCCGCCCAGGCCAGGTCGCCGACCCGCTGGAAGCCGAACATGGAGTAATAGATGAAGAACGGGATCATGATCCGGTTGTTCGTCGAGTACGACGTCGACGCTGCAATCCAGGAGCTGAAAGCGCCGGCTTCGTTGATCCCCTCCTGCAGAAGTTGTCCGTTCTCGATTTCGCGGTAGTACATGACCTGGTCCTTGTCGACCGGCACGTACTTCTGCCCTTCGGGGGCATAAATGCCGATCTGACGAAACAGGCCTTCCATGCCGAAGGTCCGGGACTCGTCGGCGAGAATCGGCACGACGCGCGGGCCCAGCTGCTTGTCGCGCAGAATCTGATTGAGAATCCGCACGAAGGCTTGCGTGGTCGAAATCTCGCGGCCCTCAGCGGTGGGCTCGAGTACCGGCTTGAAGATCTCCAGGCCGGGAACCGCCAGTTGCTCATCCGCCTTGGCGCGGCGCTTGGGCAGATAGCCGCCCAGCGCCTTGCGTCGTTCGTGCAGATACTTCATTTCCGGCGAGTCTTCCGCCGGCCTGAAGTAAGGCAGCTGCTCGAGCTTGTCGTCGGGCACAGGGATATTGAAACGGTCGCGGAATTCGCGCACTGACGCCATGTCCAGCTTCTTCTGCTGGTGGGTCGGGTTCTTGGCTTGGCCGACATGACCCATGCCGTAGCCCTTGATGGTCTTGGCCAGGATGACGGTGGGCTGACCTTGATGGGTCGCCGCCGCATTGAAGGCTGCATACACCTTGTAAGGATCATGGCCGCCGCGGTTGAGGCGCCAGACGTCTTCATCGCTCATGCGGCTGACCATCTCGAGCAGCTTGGGGTGCTTCCCGAAGAAATGCTCGCGCACATACTTGCCGTCATGTGCCTTGTAGGCCTGGTATTCGCCGTCGACCGACTCTTCCATGATCCGGCGCAGAATGCCTTCCTTGTCGCGCTGCAGGAGAGGATCCCAGTAGCCGCCCCAGATCAGCTTGATCACGTTCCAGCCGCTGCCGCGGAAATCACCCTCGAGTTCCTGAATGATCTTGCCGTTGCCGCGCACCGGCCCGTCGAGCCGCTGCAGGTTGCAGTTGATGACGAAGATCAGATTGTCGAGCTTTTCGCGTGCCGCGAGGCTGATCGCGCCCAGGGATTCGGGCTCGTCCATCTCGCCATCGCCACAGAACACCCAGACCTTGCGCTTGCTGGTGTCGGCAATGCCGCGGGCGTGCAGATACTTCAGAAAACGCGCCTGATAAATGGCCATGAGTGGGCCCAGCCCCATGGACACCGTCGGAAACTGCCAAAATTCCGGCATGAGCTTGGGGTGCGGATACGAAGGCAGGCCTTTGCCGTCCACTTCCTGGCGGAAGTTGTCCAGTTGCTCTTCGTTGATGCGCCCTTCCAGATAGGCCCGGCCGTAGATTCCGGGCGAGGAATGACCCTGGAAGTACACCAAGTCCCCGCCATGGTCCTCGGATTCACCATGCCAGAAGTGGTTCTGCCCGCAGCCAATCATGGTGGCGAGTGATGCGAACGACGCAATATGGCCGCCCAGGTCCCCGCCATCGGCAGGGTGCTGGCTGTTGGCCTTCACTACCATGGCCATGGCATTCCAACGCACGTAGGAACGAATGCGTTCTTCAAGCACGAGGTTGCCCGGGTGCGGCGGCTCGAGACCGGGAGGAATGGTATTGACGTAGGCGGTATTGGCCGAAAACGGAATATGTGCGCCCGAGCGGCGAGCCAGATCGATCAGCCGTTCCAACAAGTGGTGGGCGCGGTCAGGACCTTCACGATCGAGCACCGCCTCGAGCGCTTCGAGCCATTCCTGTTCTTCGAGGACTGCATCATCGACCTCGGTGGCCGAAGACTGTGCGTGTGCAAGAGAGGACATGCGTGGGTCTCCTGTTCTTTCGATATTCGGTGTCCGCGATCCTGCGGACAGGGTTTCACTTGCCCTTGCGGGCACTGGCCTCATTCTAGGAAGAAGGCGGTAGCCGAGCAAGCAGAATTTCATTTTATGATATGGATTTTCATATTATGAAATTTATCGTCCCGTGGAGGTTGAGCCTGGATGTGGCATCCGGGGCAATTGGCCCGCCCAGGTACGTACGACTACAATTGGTGACGCGCCCCGCTCCCAGCCTTTACTGCACATGGCTAGCCACTCGAAGAAATCCCTGATTCCCACCACGTTTTACGACCAGGCCCACCATCAGCGCCGAGGCTTTTATTGGCTGACCCCGGTCATCGTGCTGATCCTGTATCTCTGCGTCATGGGCGCCTTCATCTGGCTGCAGCGCCTGCACAATGACAGCGTCATGTTTGTGACCATCGATCAGGAGACGCGGCAGCAGCGACTGATGATGATCATCGCCGCGCTGTCCTTCGTCATCGTGCTGAACCTGCTTGCGCTATGGCGTTACACACGCTTCCGTACCAAGGCGGAAGCGGCCCTGATCGCCGAGACGGGCTTTCGGCGGGCCATGGAAAACTCCATGTCCACCGGCATGCGCGTGTTCGATATGCAGGGCCGTATTGCTTATGTGAATCCCGCCTTTTGCCGGATGATAGGCTGGAACGAAGCCGATCTCATTGGCCGGACGGCGCCCTTTCCTTACTGGATACCGGGTCGCCATGCACAGCACCGCGAAACACTCGATCTTCTGTTGTCCGGCCGCACGCCCAGCAGCGGTCTTGAAGTCGAGGCTCAGCGGCGTGACGGCTCCCGCTTCACTGCGCGCATGTACGTGTCGCCGTTGCGCGACCCGAACGGGGAGCAGATCGGCTGGATGACCTCCATGACCGACATCACCGAACCCAAGCGCATACGGGAAGCGCTCACAGCCGCCCATGAACGCTTCATGACCGTGCTAGAAGGCCTGGACGACGCGATTTCCGTGGTGGCGGACACGACCGAAGGCCTGGAGCTGCTGTTCGCCAATCGCACTTATCGCCGCTTCTTCGGCGCGCAGTCCAGCGGCCACGCTGAATTGCTGGGAGGCCGCCTGGGCCGCTTCACCGACGAAACCGTGGAGATCTATTCCGAGTCCGCCCAACGCTGGTTCGAAGTGCATCACCGCATCCTGGCCTGGACCGACGGGCGACGCGTGCGCCTGCAGGTGGCGCGCGACATCACCGAGCGGCGTATGCACGAAGAAGCCTCGCAAGTACAGCAGGAAAAAATCCAGCTCACCAGCCGGCTCACCACGATGGGCGAAATGGCCTCGTCGCTGGCGCACGAATTGAACCAGCCCCTGACGGCCATCGTGAACTACAACATGGCAGCGGTGGCCATGCTCAAGGGGAACGTCCACAGCACCGAGCGCTTGCTGGAAGCGTTGGAAAAATCCGCCGCGCAGGCCGAGCGCGCCGGAAAGATCATCAGCCGCATCCGTGAATTCGTGAAGCGCAGCGAACCGCGTCGCCAACGCGTCAAGGTCAGCGGCATCCTGGACAACGCCGTGGCGTTCGCTGAAATCGACGCCCGGAAGCGGCAGATCGAGATTCAGCAACAACTGCCCGACCCCTTGCCCGATGTGCTGGCTGACCCCATCCTCATCGAGCAGGTATTATTGAATCTTCTGAAGAACGGCGTGGAAGCCATGGAAAAGAGCGAATATCACGTCCTGCACGTGAATTTGTCGCAACAAGGCTCCATGTTGGAGATCGCCGTGATCGACCGCGGCCACGGTCTGCGGGATCCCGAACGGCTCTTCGAACCGTTCTACAGCACCAAATCCGAAGGCCTCGGCATGGGGCTGAACATCTGCCGCACCATCATAGAGTCCCACCACGGACGCCTATGGGCTGTGCAGAACCCGGAAGGCGGCACCATATTCCGCTTCACCTTGCCCTGCGCACCGCAGGGAACCCCGGAAACACAAGAAGACATCCAGGAGCATGCATGACGAACACCCAAGCAACGAGCACGATTTTCATAGTCGATGACGACGAGGCCGTCCGTGACTCCCTGCGCTGGCTGCTCGAGGCAAACGGCTATCGCGTCAAAAGCTACGGCCGCGCGGAAGAATTCCTTCAGGCCTACGACCCCGAACAGGTCGGCGTGCTCATCGTCGATGTGCGCATGCCGGGCATGAGCGGCCTTGAGCTCCAGGAAGCCCTGATCGCCCGTCAGGCTCCCCTGCCCATCGTCTTCATCACCGGCCACGGCGACGTTCCCATGGCAGTGTCCACCATGAAAAAGGGCGCGGTCGACTTCCTGGAAAAACCCTTCAACGAGAGCGACCTTCGCGACATCGTCGCGCGCATGCTGGAAGACGCCACCGACCGAGTGAGTCAGGCGCGCGCCAAGCGTGATCAGCAGGCCGTGCTCAGCCGGCTTACCGCCCGCGAACAACAAGTCCTGGAACGCATCGTCGCGGGCCGTCTGAACAAACAGATTGCCGGCGACTTGAACATCAGCATCAAGACGGTGGAAGCCCACCGCGCCAACATCATGGAAAAACTCGAAGTGACCACTGTTGCCGATCTCATGAAGATCGCGCTGACCAAACCCGAAGGTGCCGCATGACCGCAAGAATCATCGATGGCAAGGCACTGTCTGAAGCCGTGCGCGCCGAAGTCGCCGAGCGGGTCAAAGTGCTGCGCGCCCAAGGCGTGCAGCCCGGGCTGGCGGTCGTACTGGTGGGCGAAGACCCCGCTTCTCAGGTCTATGTCCGCAACAAGGCGGCCGCGTGTGAAAAATCCGGCCTGCATTCACGCGTGATCCGCATGGGCGAAGACAGCACCGAAGCCGAGCTGCTGGACATCGTGCGCCAGCTGAACGAGGATTCTTCCATTCACGGAATCCTCGTTCAGCTGCCGCTGCCAGGGCACATGAATACGGCCAAGGTGATCGAGACCATCTCGGCCGAAAAAGACGTCGACGGCTTTCACATCAGCAACGCCGGCCTGCTCATGACGGGCAAGCCGCTGTTTCGCCCATGTACGCCCTACGGCGTGATGCGCATGCTCGAATCCGAGCAGGTCACGCTCCGAGGCGCCGAAGCGGTGGTAGTGGGCGCGAGCAATATCGTGGGCAAGCCCATGGCCATGCTGCTGCTTGCCGCGGGCGCCACGGTCACCCTCTGCAATTCCAAGACGCGCGATCTGGGCGCGCAGACGCGCCGCGCCGACATCCTGGTGGTCGCCACCGGCAGGCCCGGCATGGTCACGGCCGACATGGTCAAGCCCGGCGCCGTGGTCATCGATGTCGGCATCAACCGCCTGCCCGACGGCCGACTGGTGGGCGACGTCGAGTTCGAACCCACCCTCCAAGTGGCCGGCGCCATCACGCCTGTGCCCGGCGGCGTCGGTCCCATGACCATTGCCATGCTGCTGGTCAATACACTCGAAGCGGCCGAACGCAGCGCCGCCGGCACTCCTGCGCCACTCGCCTGAACTTAAAGAGAATCCACGCCGTATGTCCCTGAATCCCCTGCTGGCTCCCATTTCCTCGCTTCTCGATTATGCGGCCATCCGCCCGGAGCACATCGAAGCGGCCATACCCGCGCTCATCGAGGAAGCGCGCCGGGCCGTGGACCATGCCGCTGATCCATCGCTCCCGGCTTCCTGGGACACCATTGTCGAGCCGTTGGAAGACGCCTCTGAGCGCCT
>JAEWFK010000101.1 GCA_023388835.1 Pseudomonadota bacterium
TCCAGCCCGCCACCCGCCGCCAGCCTGCCTGCGGCGGGTATTTCATTTGTGTGCTGCTCATGAAGTCGCTGATCATCACCGTCGACATGGGCGAGCCTGACTACGAAGCCCATTCCGAAGAATTCCACATGCTCGCTGAAGGGGCGGGCGCCGAGATCGTGGCGACTTTGCGCGTGCGCCGCGGGAAGCCGGATGCCGCCCATTTCATCGGTTCCGGCAAGCTGGAAGAAGCCAACCAGCTGGTTCATGCGCTTCAACCGGAAGTGATCCTCTTCGACCAGCCACTCTCGCCGGCGCAGCAACGCAATATCGAACGCGTGCTAAATCTGCGGGTAGTGGACCGCGTCGCGCTGATTCTGGATATCTTCGCGCTGCGGGCTAAAAGCCACGAGGGCAAGCTCCAGGTTGAGCTTGCACAGCTCCAGCATTTGTCGACACGGCTGACCCGGATGTGGACTCACCTGGAACGGCAACGCGGCGGCATCGGAATGCGCGGGCCAGGCGAAGCGCAGCTCGAGATGGACCGGCGCATCATCGGTGGAAAGGTGAAAATGCTGCGCGAGCGTCTGGCGCGCGTGCAGCGCCAACGAGCGACTCAGCGGCGCTCTCGGGCGCGCGGCAGCACGTTTTCGGTCTCGCTGGTGGGCTATACCAACGCGGGCAAGTCCACGCTTTTCAATGCGCTGACTCGCGCTGACGCGTTCGCCGCTGACCAGCTTTTCGCCACGCTGGACACCACCACGCGCCGTATCTGGATAGAAGGTGCCGGCCAAGTGGTCATTTCCGACACCGTGGGATTCATCCGCGATCTGCCTCCTACACTGATTGCAGCCTTCCGGGCGACACTCGAAGAAACAGTGCATGCCGACCTGCTCCTGCATGTGGTCGATGCCTCCAGTCCACAGCGCGATGAACAGGTCATGGAAGTCGACAAGGTTCTTGAGGACATCGGAGCCGACCAAATTCCGCGGATACTCGTCTATAACAAAATAGACGCGGCGGGTTACGAGCCCCGGGTCGAGCGGAATGAACATGGTACGATTGCACGAGTTTTTGTAAGCGCCCTGGCGCGCTCTGGTTTGGAGGGTCTGCGTGGGGCGGTCGCCGAATCAGCTCAAATCGCGGGAAACAATGCGTTCAATATCGAGAATATTCAACCTGAATGATCCAGGCTGGGGGCGTGGCGGTCGCAACGACGGCGGCCGTAACGATGACGAGTCATCGCAACGTCCCCGGAACAACGACGGCCCTCCCGATCTTGACGAGGTCTGGCGTGATTTCAATAACCGCATAGGCTCGCTGTTTGGCAACAAACGTGGCGGGAGCGGGGGGCCGCGTGGCCCGCGCTCCGGCGGCGGCAGCGGTGGCATGCCATCGCTGCCCACCGGCTCGCCGAAGCTGCTGGGTGTACTGGTGGTGGTGGGTGTCGTCGTCTGGGCGCTGAGCGGTTTCATGATCGTGCAGGAAGGGCAGGTTGCAGTCGTGACCCGCTTCGGCGAATACAGCAAGACCTTGTCGCCTGGCCTGCAGTGGCGAGTGCCTTACCCGATCGAGCAGCATCAGATGGTCAACATCGCGCAGCTGCGTACCTTCGAAGTCGGCTTCCGCGGCACGGCACGCAACAAGGTGTTGCCCGAGTCCCTTATGCTGACCACCGATGAAAACATCATCGACGTTCAGTACGTGGTGCAGTACCGGCTGAATCCGGACGGCGCGCCAGACTACCTGTTCCGCACCAGCATGCCGGACGAATCCGTGCGTCAAGCCGCGGAGACCGCCATGCGCGAGATCGTCGGCAAGAAGAGCATGGACTTCGTTCTTTACGAAGGCCGTACCGAGGTCGCGACCGAGGTGCAATCTCTGGCACAGAGCATTCTCGACCGTTACCGCACCGGTATCCAGATCAGCACGGTGGCCATCCAGAACGTGCAGCCGCCCGAGCAGGTCCAGGCGGCGTTCGACGACGCCGTGAAGGCCGGACAGGACCGCGAGCGCCAGATCAACGAAGGCAATGCCTATGCCAACCAGGTGCTGCCCGAGGCGCAAGGCCAGGTGGCGCGCATGGTGCAAGACGCCGAAGGCTATCGCGCCAAGGTCGTGGGCGACGCCGAAGGTAATACCGCACGGTTCACCAGCATCGAGAGCGAATTCTCCAAGGCGCCCGAAGTCACCCGCCAACGCATGTATTTGGCGACCATGCAGCAGATTCTCGAATCCAGCGCCAAGGTCATGGTGGATTCCGATTCAAGCAACAACATGCTGTACTTGCCGCTAGATAAGATCATGAGCCAGACCGCACGCGATTACCGCGCGCCGTCCAGCGGTTCGGCGGAAGTCACGACGGGCGCCGCCGCGGCGGCATCGTCAACGACACGCAATTCCGCGCCGGCCGCGGGTAATGCTGCCAACAATGCGGGGGCCCGCAGTGGCGCGCAGTTGATGAACCCGTATTCCCGCTAGGAGCAACATGATGCAACGTTTATTCCCTGCACTGGTGGGCCTGGTCATTGTGCTCGCCGTGCTATCTTCGTGCGTATTCGTCGTCCGCGAGCGTGATGCCGTGCTGGTGTTCGCGCTGGGTGAAGTACGCAAGACCTTGACCGAACCGGGCCTTTACTTCAAACTGCCTCCGCCGTTCCAGACGGTTACTCGCCTGGACAAACGGCTCCAGACGATCGAGACGAACGACCCCGAGCGTATTCAGACGGCTGAAAAGAAGAACCTGCTGATCGACTCGTTCGTGAAGTGGCGCATCGACGATCCCCGCTTGTTTTACGTGACCTTCGGCGCGAACGACCGTGCCGCGGTCGAGCGTCTGCAGGCTCAGATTCGCGACGCCCTGAACGCATCCGTCAACATCCGGACCGTGAAGGAAGTGGTCTCGACCGAACGGGACACCATCATGCGCGAAATCCTGAACAACGTTCAGGGCAGGGCGACGCCTCTAGGCGTGTCGGTGGTCGATGTCCGCCTGCGCCGCATCGAGTTCGCCCCCGAAATTTCGGAATCTGTTTACCGTCGGATGGAGGCCGAACGCAAGCAGGAAGCCAATCGCCTGCGCGCCTCTGGCGCGGCCGATGGCGAGCGCATTCGTGCTCAGGCCGATCGTCAGCGCCAGGAACTTCTGGCCGAAGCCTACGCCAAGGCGCAAGCCATCATGGGTGAAGGCGAGGGTGTGGCCGCGGGTGTCTATGCCGGCGCCTATGGCAAGAATCCGCAGTTCTACGAGTTCTACAAGAGCCTGGAAGCCTACCGTGCCGCCTTTAACGGCCAGGGCGACACCCTGGTCCTGAGCCCCAACTCCGACTTCTTCAAGTTCTGGGGTTCCGCTGAAGGCGCCGCCCCGGCCGTGCCCGGCGGCATGCCGGCGCCCGCCGTTCAGCCCTGATGGCCTTTTGCACGAAACGCAGCATGGTTTACAATAGCGTGTAAGTTTCGATTACTCTTATTCCGCGAGCGACTTGGCGGGCTTACGCCCCAAGTCGCTTTTTTTGTTTGGCACCCGCTATTCACACAGATCACATTCAGGACCGATGATGACCAAATGGTTGCTGCCGGAAAGCCTGGCGGACATCCTTCCTGCCGAAGCGCGCCGTATCGAAGAGTTGCGCCGCAAGCTGCTGGACCTTTACCGCGTTTATGGCTTCGAACTGGTCATGCCGCCGCTGGTGGAATACCTTGAATCGTTGCTCACCGGCCATGGGCACGACCTCACGCTGCGCACCAACAAACTGGTCGACCAACTTTCCGGGCGAACGCTCGGGCTGCGTGCCGATATGACGCCCCAGGTGGCGCGGATCGACGCCCACTTGCTGAATCGCGAAGGCGTCACGCGGCTGTGCTATTGCGGTTCTGTCTTGCATACGCGTCCCATGGGGTTGCTGTCTGACCGCGAACTCCTTCAAATCGGGGCGGAGATCTTCGGGCATGCCGGGGTCGAGGCCGACATCCAGGTGATCGAACTCGCGCTCGAGAGCGTCCGCCTGTCAGGCGTGAACGCCCCGCGACTGGATCTGAATCATCCCGGTGTGCTGCGGGCCATCATCGAGGCCGATCCCGCGCTGGCCGATATCTCGGAAGATATTGCCGATCTGCTGGCTACCAAGGATATTCCCGGCCTGCATGCGCTGGGAGCATCTATTGTGGGGCCGCGTCCGGGCAGCCTGAAGGCGCTCATCGATCTGGCGGGCCTGTATGGCGGGGCAGATATCCTGCAGCGCGCGCGCGACGTATTGCCCCCATTGCCCGCTGTGGCGCAGGCATTAGACGATTTGCAACTGATGGCCGGCTTCCTGTCGGCTTACGACGTCAGCTTCGATCTGGCCGACGTGCGTTCCGGCTACGGTTATCACTCGGGAATTGTGTTCGCCATCTACGCTGACGGCTGGCACGATACCCTGGTCCGCGGCGGCCGTTACGACGGTGTCGGTACGGCCTTTGGGCGCGCACGTCCGGCGACCGGCTTCAGTCTCGATCTTCGGGCGCTGTCGCGCGGGCTGCCGCCGGCAGTGCCTGCCAAGGCTGTCCGCGCGCCGTGGGGCTGCGACCCCTCGCTGTCCGCCGCCTTGCGCGATCTGCGTTCAGAAGGTGTCATCGTGGTGCAGATCCTTCCCGGTCGGGAACAGAGCCTGGACGAGTTCGTATTTGATCGCGAGCTTGTGCAGGTGGGTAATGAATGGAAGGTGAGGGCGATACAGTAGCGCGCCGGTTTCCGCTGCTTTATCGTATGGTTTTCACGCTTGCCGGCCCGAACTCCGGAACGCCGGCACATTGTTATCAATAGATGAAATGAGCAAGAACATCGTGGTGATCGGCACCCAGTGGGGTGACGAAGGCAAGGGCAAGATCGTCGACTGGCTGGCGGAGTCCGCCCAGGGCGTCGTCCGCTTCCAGGGTGGACACAATGCCGGCCATACATTGTGGATCAACGGCAAGAAGACGATTCTGCGCCTGATTCCTTCCGGCATCATGCATCCTCACGTCACCTGCTATATCGGCAACGGCGTGGTGCTCTCGCCGGAAGCCTTGCTGAAGGAAATTGGCGAGCTCGAACTGGCCGGCCTTGACGTCCGCTCCCGTCTGCGGATCTCGGCGGCGTGCCCGCTGATTCTGCCTTATCACGTGGCCCTCGATCACGCGCGCGAAACCCGCAAGGGCGACGGCAAGATCGGCACCACGGGCCGTGGCATCGGGCCGACCTACGAAGACAAGGTCGGGCGGCGCGCTCTGCGCGTGCAAGACCTCTACGATCAGACCGCTTTCGACAACAAGCTCGAAGAACTGCTCGACTTCCACAATTTCGTGCTCACGCAGTACCTGGGCGGCCAAGCTGTCTCGTTCAACGAGGTCCGGGACCAGGCCGTGGCGATCGCCCCCGATCTCAAACCCATGGTGGCCGACGTCTCGCTTGAACTTCACCGGGCGAGCAAGGCCGGCGGCCGACTGCTGTTCGAAGGCGCGCAGGGCGCGCTGTTGGACATCGATCACGGCACCTATCCCTTCGTGACCAGCAGCAATTGCGTCGCGGGGGCTGCATCGGCCGGCGCCGGCGTGGGTCCGCAGGCGCTGGACTACGTGCTGGGAATCGCCAAGGCTTACACCACGCGGGTCGGCTCGGGCCCTTTCCCGACGGAACTCACCGACGACATTGGCGCCCGGCTGGCATCGGTGGGCAAAGAGTTTGGTTCGGTCACCGGCCGGCCCCGCCGCTGCGGCTGGTTCGATGGCGCCGCCATGAAGCGATCCGTCATGATCAATGGCATCAACGGCTTGTGCGTCACCAAGCTCGACGTTCTCGATGGCCTGGAGTCGCTGAGGATCGGCGTGGGGTATCGCTATCGCGGCGAGTTCCTTGATGTCCTGCCTTATGGCGCCGACGCCGTCACAGATGCCGAGCCAGTCTTTGAAGAGCTGCCTGGCTGGACTGAAACCACTGCCGGCATCACCGAATATGACAAGCTGCCGGTCAATGCACGGCGCTACCTGGAGCGCATCGCGGAAGTCTGCGATGTCGCCATCGACATGATCTCCACCGGCCCCGACCGTATGGAGACCATCATGCTCAATCAATCTTTCAAGGCTTGAACGAGGAAACGCAGATGAGCCTGCCCGCCAACACCGACCGCGACCATTGGGTGTCATGGGATCAGTATCACGAACTGATCGAACGCCTGGCGCTGACCGTCCATGAGTCAGACTGGAAATTCGACAAGATCCTGTGTCTGGCACGGGGCGGGGTGCGCGTGGGCGACATCATGTCGCGTATTTTCGACGTGCCGCTGGGTATCCTGGCGACCAGCAGCTACCGCGAAGCGGCCGGCACGGTGCAGGGGCAGCTCGACATTGCACAGTTCATCACCATCACCCGCGGCACTCTGGACGGCAAAGTGTTGCTGGTAGACGACATGGTCGACACCGGCCTGACCTTCAGCCGCGTGCGGGATCACCTGGTGCATCAATTCCCGGGCATTGCGGAATTGCGCACGGCCGTATTGTGGTGGAAGGGCCATTCGCAGGCCACCCCCGACTATTACGTTGAGAAGCTGCCCACCAACCCGTGGATACATCAGCCTTTCGAAGATTACGACAGCATTCGCCCGCATCAACTGGAATCCTGGCTGCGTAAGGGCACCCGCTAGGGGAAGCCTCCGTGAACTGCGCAGACTCTCGTGAACTGGCCACGAGGCGGTCGCCATGGGCGTGCCGACATTGACTTCTAGCCGTAGCTCGGGCTAGAATTTACAGTTATCTCATTTGTGTCTTTCATCTAATTTACAAGGCCCAGGAATACATGCCTATCGTTCGTCTGAAGGAAAACGAGCCCTTCGAAGCCGCCCTTCGCCGCTTCAAGCGTACCATCGAGAAAATCGGCCTTTTGACCGAGCTGCGTTCGCGCGAATTCTACGAAAAGCCCACGGCTGAACGTAAGCGCAAGCACGCCGCCGCCGTCAAGCGCCACTACAAGCGTATCCGCAGCCAGCAACTGCCCCCCCGCTTGTATTGATTCCTGTATTGATTGATACCAGAATCCTTCATACAGGATCTTCTCGCTCGTGTCGACGTCGTGGACGTCGTCGGGCGGTACGTGCAGCTGCGCAAGGGTGGAGCCAACCTGCTTGGTCTCTGCCCCTTCCATAAAGAAAAGTCTCCTTCGTTCACGGTGAGCCCCACCAAGCAGTTTTATCACTGCTTTGGCTGCGGTGCGCACGGAACAGCCATCACCTTCCTGACCGAACATACCGGCGCGAGCTTTCCGGAGGCCGTCCGCACGCTGGCCGGAACCGTCGGGATGACCGTGCCCGAAGCGCCGCGCTCCCCTCGGCAACGGCAACAGGATCAGCAACGCAAGCAGGAAGTGTCGCGGCACGAACAGGTGCTCGAAAGCGCAAGGCGCCATTATCTGGCGCTATTGAAGCGCTCGGCGCCCGCCATCGATTACCTCAAGAATCGGGGCGTGAGCGGCGAGATCGCGGCGAGGTTCGGGCTGGGATGGTCTGGCGACGACCGGCGCGGCCTGGCGGTGATCTTTCCCGAGTACGAGGATCCGATGCTGGTGGAGTGCGGCCTGGTCATCGAAGCCGAGGACGGCCGACGCTACGATCGCTTCCGCGAACGTATCATGTTCCCGATCCGCAACGGTCGTGGGAAGTTGATCGGATTCGGCGGGCGCATCATTGGCAAGGGGGAACCCAAGTATCTGAACTCGCCCGAAACGTCGCTGTTTTCCAAGGGCCGCGAACTCTACGGCTTGTGGGAATCGCGGGCGGGCATACGGCGTGAAGGCTGTGTTCTGGTGGTGGAAGGATATATGGACGTCGTCGGCCTGGCCCTGCATGGCCTGGAGAACGCGGTCGCCACCTTGGGTACGGCCACGACGCCCGAGCATGTGCAGAAGCTTTTGCGGGCGAGCAACAAGGTCGTCTTCAGCTACGACGGCGACCAGGCCGGGCGCCGGGCGGCGTGGCGGGCGTTGCAGGCCTGCCTGCCGCAAATGCGCGACGACGTATCGGTGCGCTTCCTGTTCTTGCCTGCGGAGCATGATCCCGATTCCTACATCCGGGCCTATGGCGACAAGGCCTTTCGGGCCACCCTCGACGAAGCCGTGTCGCTGTCGCGCTTCATGTTTGATGAGCTCGCGTCGCGCCACCGGCTTGACGAAGCCGAGGGCCGTGCGGCCTGCGTGCACGAAGCGGTGCCCATGCTGGCCGTGCTGCCGCAGAATGCCTATCGCATTCAGGTCGAACGCGAGTTTGCGCGTCTGATGCTGCTGACGCCCGAAGAACTCGGTGGCCTGATCGAGCAGGCACGCGTTCAGGTCCGTCAAGTCCCGGCTTCGCCGGGAACGCGTGGCGATGCCTGGGCCATGGGTGCTGCCGGGAACAGTGCCCGGAACCCCGGTGCTCACAAGCGGGCGGGCAGGGGAGCGAACAGCGGAGCGGATTTCAGCCCGGCTATGGCGTCGGGCTTCTCCGAGGCCCCGGGTGGGCCTTGGGACGACGAAGTCGAGCCGCCCTGGTCGTCGTTTCCCGATGACGTCGGCTCCGAGCCGGGCGCTTTGCCGGGCTACGGACAGGCGGGGACTGGCCGGCCCGTACGGGGGCACTCTCCGGCAAGGGGCGGCACGCGGCACAGTGTGACGCCCATGGCCAAGCAGTTGTTGCGTTTATTGATTGCGCATCCGCGGCTGGTGGCAGGTGTAGGGGACCAACAGCTTGAAATTCTCGAGCGTGGCCCCCATCTGAAACTTGTCCGCGATCTGATCGCAGTGGCCGCAGCCAGCGGCGCCCGCCACGCCGGGGCGCTGTTGCAGGCGGCCGAACCGGGTTCCGATCTGGAGCACGTGCTGTCCGGGCTTGGGCCACAAGTGCTGGCCGAAGAAGACCTGCCTGATCCGCAGGCCGAATGGAATGACGCCCTGCGACGCATCGAGCTCGATATGATCAAGGCCGAGCAGACCGCATTGGCCCAATCAGGGCTGAAGCAAGCCGCCGACCAGCAGCGATACCAGGATTTGAATCGCCGCCGTATTCTTCTTGAATCTGGGCGGCTCACGTAAACTGTTGTAAAATGGAATGTTTCTCGGCGCATACGCCTATGCGCTGCGCGAACTTCCCTCCTTTCGAAGCAACGAGTGGTGGCCTCGTGCCCTTCCAGTGTTTTTGCGTCTACGGAAAGCGACTATGACCAAAGTTACCCGTGTTTCCCCCCAAGTGGCTGACGACGCCACGAAGAAAACCAAGACTGTGGCGGCGACCCGCGATGTCGATACGCTCGCAGTGAAGGTCGGGGAAGACGTCGAGGGCCGTGCAGCGCCTGCGAAGACGGCTGCCAAGAAAACCGCTGCCAAGAAGACAGCCGCCAAGAAAACGGCCGCCAAGAAAACGGCGGCCAAGAAGACGGCTGCGAAGAAAGCCGCGGCCGACGCAAGCGCCACGCCCAAGCCCCGCGCCACGAAGTCGACGGGCCGCCGCCCGGGACGTCCCGCGAAGAACGCCAACCAGGACAACGACGATTACGTCGACGACGAAGCAGGCGAGGGCGAGGTCATTCCCGAGCTCAAGCCGCTGCCCAAGCGCGGCAGCAAGCGCGCCAAGGGCGAGAAAGACGTTCCGGCGCGCAGCCAGCTCACGCCCGAAGAGCAGGAAGCCCGTCGCAACCGTCTGAAGGTACTGATCAAGCTGGGCAAGGATCGTGGCTACCTGACCTACAGCGAGATCAACGACCATCTGCCCGACGATCTGGTCGACGCGGAAGCTATCGACGGCATCATCAGCACCTTCAGCGACATGGGCATCTCGGTCTACGACCAGGCGCCGGACGCTGACACCCTGCTGATGAGCGATGCCACGCCCGTGTCGGCGAGCGACGACGACGTCGAAGACGAAGCCGAGGCCGCGCTCACGACGGTGGACTCCGATTTCGGCCGCACGACCGACCCCGTGCGCATGTATATGCGTGAAATGGGCACGGTTGAACTGCTGACCCGTGAAGGCGAAATCGAGATCGCCAAGCGCATTGAAGACGGCCTCAAGCACATGGTCATGGCCATCGCCGCTTGCCCGACCACAGTGAACGAGATCCTGGAACACGCGAATCGCGTGCGCGAAGGCACGGGGCAGATCGACGAGTTCGTCGATGGCCTGGTCGATCAGGAAGGCGAGGACTACGCCGGTTCCGGCGTGACCAGTGATGACGACGATGACGGTCCCGCCGGCGGCATGAGCAGCAAGCAGATCGAGTATCTGCGCAAGACCGCCATGAAGAAGTTCGACATCGTCCAGGAATGGTTCGACAAGATGCGCGTGGCCTTCGAGGCCGACGGTTATTCCTCGTCGTCCTACCAGGAAGCCCAGGAAGCCATTCTCAACGAACTGATGGGCGTGCGCTTCACTGCCAAGATGGTCGAGCGCCTGGCCGACACCATGCGGGTTCAGGTGAACGAGGTCCGTCGCAATGAGCGCGCGATCATGCATACCTGCGTCGACCGTGCCGGCATGCCCCGCACTTATTTCATCAAGAATTTCCCGGGCAACGAAACCAATCTTGATTGGGTGCTCAACGAAGTGGCCGCCGGCCATCCGTATTCCGAAACCCTCGAGCGCTACGTGCCCGATGTCCAGGAAATCCAGAAGAAGCTGATCGAGTTGCAGCGTGCAGTTGTGCTTCCGCTCAAGGACCTGAAGGACGTCAACAAGCGCATGGCCACCGGCGAAGCAAAGGCCCGCAAGGCCAAGCGTGAAATGACCGAGGCCAACCTGCG
>JAEWFK010000120.1 GCA_023388835.1 Pseudomonadota bacterium
TTCTTGCTGCGATGGTAGGGTGTGCCGGCTGCCTCGTCAGCACCGAGGGCGGAGATCTGCACGACCCGGGGTACGCCCGCCGCAGCGGCTGCGCGGAAAAGGGCAGCCGGCGCCCGGTGATGCAGGGTGTCGAAGCGCTGGCCGCCGCGCTCGCGCAGAATACCGACGGCATTGATAACCACATCGATGTCCTGCACCGCTCCCCCCCAATCCGAGGGACTCAGCGCGTGGGAAAAATCCTTGGAAAGGTGCTGGACCGCGCCTACGCCGGGCGCAGTGCTGCGCCGGGACACCGTCACCACACGGTGACCGCCGCGCAGCAGGGCCTCAAGCAGCCGACCGCCGATGAAGCCTGAGGCGCCCGTGAGCAGGACTCTCATGCAGGCCTCCGCGGAGACACACGGTTACAGGAAGATACAGGAGCGACTGATACTCTACGCGGGTAATGTTTCCGCCCAGGAGAGCCAGAATGAAAATGTGGGTAGACATCGCCCGCCGCGCTTTGCGATCGGGAAGCTGGGCCAGCATCGCCTCCACCGGCGCCTTGGCGGCTTCGGGGGTGCGGGACTGCCAAAGCGCCTACGCGCCCATCAACGCCGTCAGCCATTGGCTCTGGAAGGACCGCGCGTTGCGGAAAGACGACCCTTCGCTGCGCTACACCGCATCGGGCTATGTGATCCATCACCTCGCCTCCATTTTCTGGGCCAATCTGTTCGAGGGCATGGCCGAAGCGACCGCCCGGCCACGCAGCAACAAGGAAGTGTTGTTCGACGCCGCCACGGTGGCCGCGCTTGCCGCGGTAATCGATCTGCGTTGTACGCCTGAACGATTGACTCCGGGCTTCGAACGCCGATTGTCGCCCGCGCCTTTGACAGCGGTGTATGTGGCGTTTGGGCTAGGCCTGGCCTTCTGTGCTCTGACCGAGCGCAAACCTTGAGCAAAGCGCGTACCGTTACCAGCCGATACCCTTTACATGCCTTGGGACAGTCGTTCTGTCTTGAACAGGCGTTTATCATGACCGGACCCTCATTACACTAAGGTGAAGACATGGGCATTATCAGCATGATCATCGTTGGCTTCATTGTCGGCCTGCTTGCCCGGGCCATCATGCCGGGCGACCAGAAAATGGGCATCATCATGACCATCATTCTGGGTGTCGTCGGCGCGGTCGTGGCTGGGTATCTCGGCGCTGCGCTGGGGCTGTACGAGGCTGGTGAAGGCGCCGGCTGGATAGGCTCCATTGTCGGGGCGATCATCGTGCTCTTCATCTATGGCATGATCGCCAGAAAAAGATAAGAAGGCCCACCGGGCAATACAGCGGGGCGCCGGCAACCGGCGCCCTTTTTCGTTGTGGCGCCGTAACCCAGCGCCGTTCCCCGGCGCCAAGCAGGCCGCCAGCGTACGCCGACAACTTACAATAGCCGAGGTCGACGCCTGAAACGGGACAACATGGCGCATAGCTTCGAAGAACACTGGATCACGGAAACGCTGCGCCTGCGCGAATCGATGTGGGGCCCCCTGGAAGATGCCGCGGAAAGCGGTCGGGCCCGCGCGCAAGGCGGCGATTTCGACACTCGCCTGCGGACCCGCAATCGCTTGCTTGCGCGGCGCGAGCGCCTCGACGCCACGCTGGCCCGGTGGCGCCAAGTGGCGCGTCTGGTGCTTATGCTCTTCATACTGGCTGCGATCATCACCGGCGGCGCCGCGGCGGCCGGGGCGCTTGGCAATGGCGGCCGGCCAGTCAACCTGGCCCTGGCGCTCGCCGGCCTGCTCGGACTCAACATCCTGACCTTCCTGCTATGGGCGGCGAGCTTCACGATGCAGGCGCGCAGCACGGGCAGCTTCCTGGCCGACGCATGGCTGAGGCTCACCCAGCGCCTGGCCCGGGGCCCCGATGCAGCGCTGCTGCCGCGTGCCCTGCTCGAACTCTTCGCGCGCGCGCGGATGTCGCGTTGGAGCGCCGGCCTTCTAAGCCACGGCTTATGGACCCTGGCCTTGCTGAGCGTCCTGGTGACATTGGCCGCCCTGCTGGCCTCCCGGCGTTATACCTTCCAATGGGAAACCACCTTGCTATCGCCGGAGACCTTCGTCATGCTCGTCCAAGGACTTGGGCGGCTTCCTTCGATGCTGGGATTCCCTCTCCCTTCCGCCGACATCGTCCGCGCCAGCAGTGGTCTGCAGGTATTGCCGGAATCCGCCCAGGCATTGTGGTCATCATGGCTGCTGGGTTGCGTGCTGGTATATGGCCTGCTGCCGCGTATCGTGGCCCTCCTTCTGAGCAGCTTCATGGTTCGCCGGCGCATGGCCCGGCTAAGCATTGATCCATCCCTGCCGGGCATCGCCGAATTGCACGACAGGCTGATGCCGTCGGTGGTCAGCACCGGCATCGATGCGCCCGCTCCACGCGCCGAAGCGGGGCCGCCAAGCGTGCCGGCCCATTGCGCAGAACCGGGGCGGCGACAGCTGATGGGACTCGAGCTGCCCGGAGACCTCCCCTGGCCACCGCGAGCCGCGCTCCCATCCGCAGTGAGCGACCTGGGGGTGGTCGACACCCGCGAACAGCGCCACAGGGTGCTCGACAAACTGCGTCATACATCCGCGGAACGCCTGCTTCTCTGCTGCGACGCGCGCCAGACCCCGGATCGCGGCACGCTCGCCTTGATCGGTGAGCTGTCCTCACTATCTGGCGACATGCGGGTGGCACTGCTGCCGGAATCCGATCTCGCCGCGCGGCGCGGACAGTGGCAGCAGCTGCTCCTCCAGTCCGGCTTCACGCCGGAGCAAGTGCAGGGAGGCATATCCGAGGGATTGGAATGGCTGGCTGCCGAGCCGCCTGAGTCCGGAGCCGCGAGCGCCCCCATTGAGCGGAGAAGCCCAGACACAGGCCGCCACGATGAGGCAGTCCCATGAGCGCATCCTTGAATCCGTTGCGCCTGGCTGTCGTCGGCCATACGAACACCGGCAAGACTTCCTTGCTGCGTACGCTGAGCCGCGATCCCGATTTCGGTGAAGTCCGCGACAGCCCCGGCACAACCCGCCATGTCGAAGGGCTGCGGCTGCTGATCGACGGTTTGCCTGCCATCGAACTCTACGACACGCCCGGCATGGAAGACGGAATGGCATTGCTCGATTATCTCGAGCAATTGACGGCACCTGGAGAACGCCTGGACGGACCCGCGCGTATCCAGCGTTTTCTTGATAGTCCCGAAAGCCTGCGTCGCTTCGAGCAGGAAGCGCGGGTGTTGCGCAGGCTTCTGGAATGCGATGCAGGAATCTACGTAGTGGATGTCCGAGATCCGGTGCTGGCCAAGCATCGCGATGAGCTCGCCGTACTGGCGTCCTGCGGCCACCCGCTGCTGCCCGTGCTCAACTTCACACACAGCCCGGAGCAACGCATCGATGAGTGGCGTGCCGCCATGGCGCGGCTGGGACTGCACGCCATCGTCGAGTTCGACACCATCGCGCCCCCGCTTGAGGGAGAAACCCAGCTCTACGACAAGTTGGCCTTGTTGCTGGACACCCACGCGATGACCTTGCGCGCGTTGAAGCAGGACATCGCCGAGAAGCGCCGGCAGCGGCGTCTGGATGCCATGTCGTTGGTGGCCGACATGCTGATCGACATTGCCGCGCTTCGCGTGACCGCTGCAGCCGAATCGGACGCCCTGGAGAAGGCGTCGGAGCAACTTCGCAGGCTGGCGCGGGAGCGTGAACAGCGCGGCATCAACGCTCTGCTCAAGCGCTACAACTTTCGCACGGCGGACTTCCCCGCACACGCTTTACCCTTGCATGGGGAACGCTGGGAAATGGATTTGTTTCACCCGCAAGCCCTCAAGGACGTCGGTCTTCACGTCGGCAAGGGGATGGCAGCCGGCGCCATGGCAGGTGCCACCCTGGACATGTTCACCGCGGGCATCAGCCTGGGCGCGGCAACGTTGTTGGGTGCAGCGGCCGGCGGCCTGTGGCAGGGTGCGGACAAGTTGGGCAAGCGGCTGTTGGGCCGGCTGAGAGGGTTTCAGGAGCTCACCGTCGACGACGCCGTCCTGCGCCTGCTCGCCATGCGCGGGTTGGCGCTCGTGGCGGCGTTGGAACGGCGTGGCCATGCGGCACAGGGGCCCATAGAGATCGACAGCCTGATCGAAGACAAGGCCGAGGGGCTCCGCAAGGAAAGACTTCCCGACGAACTGTTGGAGGCTCGTGCCAGCCCCGAGTGGTCAACGCTGGCGGACGATTACGCGCCCTCCGCGCGACGCACGCAGGCCGTCAAGCAACTGGCCAGGCAGCTCGAGTAAAGTGGGGCTCCAGCGGAGAAATGCGAGCCCGGCGCTTTAAAGCAACACGGGCTCGTTCGAGAGGCTGTCGTCCGCGGTATCGGCGGCGTCGATCGCGCGGGCGCAGCACTGTTTGAGGACGGCTTCGATGTCGTCGATGGCGGTCAGTATGCCTTCTGCGTAGGCCTTCTCGAGCAGGCGAGCCTGCAGGCGCGCGCAGACAGCCTCCCACTGGCCATCCTGAGCCGAGATCCCGCGATCGGCAATGATCTCGATGCGGTGCCGGTCCAGTGCAAGGTAGAGGAGCACGCCAGAGCTTGCCGGGGTGTCCCATACCCGCAGCCGCCCGAATACTTCGAGCGCCCGCATACGGGAATCACGCTCATGGATGGGACTGACGGCCTCGATCGCGACCACCAGTTCCCCATTGTGATCACGTTCGGACTCGCGGATACGCTGGGCGATCAGCCCAAGGACTTCAGACGTGAAATGGCGCCGCCGCAGCCACTGGCCTTCCAGGCTCGACCACCCTGTCATTTCCTTCAGCAGCGCCGGTGCGCTCATGGTTTTCTCCTACCAGCTGCCGGAGGCGCCGCCGCCCCCGCTTCCACCACCACCGCCGCCACCGAAGCCGCCGCCAAAACCGCCTCCGAACCCTCCGGAAGACCCGCCGCCGCGGCCCCCATAGAAACCGCCACCGAAGCCACCTACAACGCCGCCCCGACGTGATGCGCGTATGGCACCGCTCTTGCCGCCGGCGCCGAAACGGCGGCCGACGCTGGACAACGCTGCGGCTATCGCGCCGAACAAGAGGCCGAGCAGCAGGCTTTGAAAGGCCAGTGCCGTGAACACAGTCACCGCAAAGGCGGCGAATAGAGGCGGCATGAAAAAGGCCATCAGTCCGAGCGGAAGCAGAACCGTCTCCACCGCCCATTCATCATCCCCGGCCGCCTCTTGTGCGGGAGGCGGTAAGCTTTCGCCTTCTATCAGCGCGAGCAGGCTGTCTACACCCGCCACCACACCTCCCGCGTAGTCGTCGAGCTTGAACCGCGGAGTTACCTGTTCACGTATGACGCGGCCCGCCAGCAGATCAGGCACCGCCCCTTCCAGGCCGTAGCCGACTTCGATACGTAGCCGGCGGTCTTCCTTGGCCACCAGAAACAGAATGCCGTCGTCCACGCCTGCGCGCCCCAACTTCCAGGCATCGAACACCCGACGAGCGTAGGACTCGACCGTATCATCGCCGGTCGTTGGAACGATCAGTACCGCCAGCTGCGCACCTTTTCGCGCGTCGAGCGCCGCAAGCCGGTCTTCCAGGTGGCTGCGCGTGTTGGAATCGAGGGTGCTCGTCTGGTCGATCACCCACCGATCAAAAGCCGGCACGGGAACGTCTTGACCCCAGGCCGGCAACAGCAGGCCGAACAACCCGATCAGTGCGACCAGCAGGCGTGCGGCAAACGCAGCCGGCAAGCCGCGCAGCAAGGCGGACGGTGTGTTGTGCATGCCGGCCGCCGCCCTACTGACCCGCCGTGGCAGGCAGAGTGAAATTCACTTCCGGATCACGCCGGATCTCGGCTTCTCGGTCGACGCCGTAGTTGGGCTTGACGTCATAGCCGAATATTTTCGCGGTAATCAGCGTGGGGAACTGACGGATATAGACGTTGTATTCCTGTACCGCCTTCACGTAGCGCCCGCGCTCAGTCGCGATCCGGTTCTCAGTGCCCTCAAGCTGCGTCATCAGATCGCGGAACAAGGCGTCGGCCTTCAGCTGTGGATAATTCTCGGACACCGCCAACAGCCGTGACAAGGCGGAACCCAACTGCCCTTGGGCTTGCTCAAAGCGCGCCATGAGTTCGGGGTTGTCCAGATCGTCGACACTAATCTTGATCTGTCCGACTTGAGCGCGGGCCTGGGTCACCTCGGTCAGGACGGCTCTCTCATTCACCATGTAGGCATTCACGGAATTCACAAGCTTGGGCACGAGTTCGGCCCGGCGCTCGTACTGATTCAGGGCCTGCGACCATGCGGCCTTGACCTGTTCGTCCAGCCGCTGGATTTCGTTGTAGCCGCAACCCGACAAAAGGGTCACAAAAGGAAGGAAAAACAGCAATATCAGGCGTTTCATGACCTTTTTCCAGAGAAACCGCGTTGGACGAGATTACAGCAGCCGCGTCTACCTGTAAAATAGGCCGCTTAGCGTGCGAACCAGTCGGCACGCCCAGGGCAACAAGCTTTTCTTGTTCTCTTTTCAACATCCGTAAGAATCGTCAGCCTGGATTGGTATCTCTCGTCTCCGAGCGATAGGCCGTCGCTGGAGCACTCTTTGAATTCCATCACTACATTTGCCGACCTCGGTCTGGCAGAACCCTTGTTGCGTGCCATTGCCGACGCCGGCTACACGCAGCCCACGCCCATCCAGGCGCAAGCCATCCCTCAGGTCATGAAAGGCGGCGATCTGCTGGCCGCTGCACAGACCGGCACCGGCAAGACCGCCGGCTTCACCCTGCCGATTCTTCACCATCTGTTGAACAAGTCCGCAGGGCAGCGCAAGCCCGGCCAGCCGCGGGTATTGGTGCTCACACCTACCCGCGAACTCGCGGCTCAGGTAGAGGAGTCTGTTCGTATCTACGGTCAGCACACCGACGTCCGTTCCATGGTCATGTTTGGCGGCGTCAACATCAATCCGCAGATCTCTTCCTTGCGCAAGCCCCTGGACATCCTGGTGGCAACCCCGGGCCGCCTGCTGGATCACGCCGGCCAGAGGACCGTCGACCTTTCCGGCGTCGAAATACTGGTGCTGGACGAAGCCGACCGCATGCTCGACATGGGCTTCATCCGCGACATCCGCAAGGTGCTGGCGCTATTGCCCAAGCAACGCCAGAACCTATTGTTCTCGGCCACCTTCTCTGACGAAATCCGCGGGCTGGCCACCGGTCTGCTGAAAGACCCCATCGAAATTTCGGTGGCGCGCCGCAACACCGCATCGGAGCTCGTCGAACAAGGCGTGGTGCTGACCGAACAAAGCCACAAGCGCGATTTGGTGAGCCATATCATTCGCGGCCATGGGTGGCACCAGGTACTGGTGTTCACCCGTACCAAGCACGGCGCCAATCGCCTGGCAGAAAAGCTGGTGAAGGACGGCCTAACGGCCGCAGCCATTCACGGCAACAAGAGCCAGTCCGCCCGTACACGTGCACTGTCCGGCTTCAAGGACGGCAAGATCGCGGTGCTGGTGGCGACCGACATCGCCGCACGCGGTCTGGATATCGACCAGCTGCCGCAGGTGGTGAACTTCGAACTGCCCAACGTGCCGGAAGACTATGTGCACCGTATCGGCCGCACCGGGCGCGCAGGCAGCCCCGGCTCGGCGCTTTCGCTGGTCGATCAGTCTGAGTCCAAGCTGCTGAGCGCGATTGAAAAGCTCATCAAGCGGCCCATCGACCGCATCCAGATCCCCGACTGGGATCCGGCCACCATCGTGCGTACGCCGGTAACGGAAGAGCGCCGAGAGTCGGCGCCACGCGGGCGCCGCGAAGGTAGCGGTGGCCGCTCACGCCCCGGCACCGGCCGCGGCGCGGCGCCTTCTCGTTCGGGTTCCGGCGCTTCCGATGCCGGCCGCCGTCGCGAGACCGGGTCGGCAGACACACGGGCTCGGCAACGCCGCGCCCCGGCAGCCGCTTTACTGGGCAAGACGATCGACCGTTGATTTAAAGGTTCAGTCGGACGCCCATGTCTCTTTCCACCTGGCTCGCCTTCTTTGCCGCCTCTTGGGCCATCTCCTTTTCCCCCGGCCCGGGGGCCATCTCGGCGATGGCTTCCGGCCTGAAGTATGGATTTCGGCGCGGCTACTGGACGACGGTCGGATTGATACTGGGTATTCTCATACAGTTTTGCATCGTGGCCGTGGGGCTTGGGGCGGTGCTTGCCACATCCGAGCTCGCCTTCACCACACTGAAATGGCTGGGCGCAGCCTATCTCGTCTACCTCGGATGGCTGCAGTTCCGCACCGACGCAGCCCCGGTTGCAGTAGAAGCTGCGCCACCAGCTGACTTCCGGGTGCGCAGTCTCGTATTGCGGGGCTGCCTGGTGAACATCACCAATCCGAAAGGCTCCGTCTTCCTCATGGCTGTCGTTCCACAGTTTTTGACCCTCGACGCGCCGCTGGCCCCCCAATACGCCATCATTGCAGCCACGCTATGCTTCACCGACCTGGTGGCCATGGGCTGCTACACCACGCTTGCCGCCCGGGTCCTGCGCCTCTTGCGCACGCCCCGCCATATCCGCTGGGTGAACCGCAGCTTCGGCGCGCTATTCATCCTCGCCGGAACAGTGCTGGCGACCTTCAGCCGGCGCGCATGAACGATCTGCCAAAAAAAACCGGCGCAAGCGCCGAGACTAGAATCAGAATATGAGCATTCCACACGAAGTCGAACGGCGACGCACCTTCGCCATCATTTCCCACCCCGACGCCGGCAAGACCACGCTGACGGAAAAGCTGCTGCTGTTCGCGGGCGCCATCCAGATTGCTGGAAGCGTCAAGGCGCGCAAGGCCAGCCGCCATGCGGCGTCCGACTGGATGGAGATCGAGAAGCAGCGCGGCATCTCGGTGGCGTCGTCCGTCATGCAGATGGAATATCGCGACAGTGTCATCAACCTGCTGGACACCCCGGGCCACCAGGATTTTTCCGAAGACACCTATCGCGTGCTGACCGCCGTCGACGCCGCTCTGATGGTGATCGATGCCGCCAACGGCGTCGAACCCCAGACCGAGCGCCTGTTGGCGGTCTGCCGGGCGCGCAACACGCCCATCATCACCTTCATCAACAAGCTGGACCGCGAAGTACGCGAGCCGCTGGACCTGATTTCCGAAATCGAGTCCCACCTGGGCATGGATGCCATCCCCTTTTCCTGGCCGGTCGGCATGGCGCGACGCTTCGGCGGAGTATTCAACATCCGCGAGGACCGCATGCGCGTGTTCCGCCCGGGCCAGGAACGGCGCCAGGACGACGATGAGTTCATAGAGGGACTGGACAATCCTGAAGCCGTCGAACGCTTCGGTGATGCCTACGCCAAGGCACGCGAGGAGATCGAACTCATCTCCGAAGCCTCGCTGCCCTTTGACCACGACGCTTTTCTTTCCGGCAAGCAGACCCCCGTGTTCTTCGGTTCGGCCATCAACAACTTCGGGGTGCAGGAAGTGCTTGACGCCCTGGTCGAACTGGCGCCGCCCCCGGGGCCGCGCCACGCGATGGAACGCAGCGTCTCGCCCGAAGAACCGAAATTCACCGGCGTCGTCTTCAAGGTACAGGCCAATATGGACCCCGCGCACCGCGACCGTGTGGCTTTCGTACGAGTGAGTTCGGGTCGCTTCGAGCGCGGCATGCGTTTGAAAGTCGCGCGCACCGGCAAGGACATTCGGCCAAACAACGTGGTTTCATTCCTTTCCCAGCGTCGCGAACTGCTGGACGAAGCCTATGCCGGCGACATCATCGGCATCCCGAATCATGGCGTGCTCCAACTGGGTGACGTGCTTACCGAAGGGGAAACGCTGCACTTCACCGGCCTGCCTTTCTTCGCGCCCGAGCTGTTCCAGGCTGTCGAAGTCAAGGACCCCCTGCGCACCAAGCAGCTGCGTACAGGCCTTACCCAGCTTGGAGAAGAGGGCGCCATTCAGGTGTTCCGTCCCGCCATGGGCGGGGCCTTGCTGCTGGGCGCGGTCGGCCAGCTTCAGTTCGAAGTCGTGGCCCATCGCCTTAAGACGGAATACGGTGTCGAAGCGCGGCTCATGCCTTCGCGTTACAACCTGGCACGATGGATTACAGCTGAAGATCCGAAGGCGCTGCGAAAATTCATGGATGCCAATGCAGCGCATATCGCTCACGATGTCGTCGAGGCCGCCGCATTCCTCGCAACATCGCCGGCGCAGCTGCGTGTGGCTCAGGAGCTCTATCCTGGTGTGGCATTCCACGCCATGCGGGAACACGGTGGCCAGGTATTTGGTCAGCAGTCCTAGCTTATATACTGTGCTCACACGTGTACTCTGAGGATACGGATGTCCTGGCGTTTCATCTTTGCCATTCTGATCATTGCCCTGGGCGCTTCGGCTTGGGGCGGCGTACGCCTGGGTGAATGGCTGGTGGCTCATGGCCCGGTGAAGCCGGAAATCAAGGCACCCCCACCCGAGCTGTCCGATGTGCCCGTGCTCGATGCCGACGGCAAACCCTTCATGGCATTGGCCCCCCAGCCGCTGGTGGACGGCCGACTTGGGGTGCCGGAGCCGCCCGAGCCCACACAGTGGGAAGTCGCGGCGCCCACGCTTGCCGAGGTTCAGGCCGACACGCCCATCAGTCTGGCCACCACGACCATCAGCATGGACGAGGCCGTCCAGATCGCCAATTCAAATCCACATGGACTTCAGGGGCTGGCCGATGTCGGCGACCTTGTGGGGGGCGGCGGCAACACCGCAGGCGGGCCCCCGACACATGGGCCGCAGTTCATCCAGCCCGTGGATATCAGCCAGCCCCCGCCTCCCCCGCCCCCGGCTTCTGCCGGTCCGGGTGCCGGCGGCAACTGGGAAGCCGCTCTGAACAAAGAGCTACAGGCCTGCAGCCGCCTCGGCTTCTTTGACCGGCCCAGCTGTTCCTGGTCCGCACGCAACAAATATTGCGAACCCAATAACGCCTGGGGCCGCACACGCGACTGCCCCGCCAAAAGCTTCTGAAAAAAAGAGGGGCCGGACCGCGATTTTCGCCGGGTGAAAATCGTGGTCCGGCCCCCCTCTCGAGCTCCGGCCCCTTTTCATGAGGCGGAGCCTGGACGGCTATTCTTCCATCTGCGACTGCTGGTAGTTCTGCAAGCCCACGCGTTCGATCAGTTCGAGCTGCGTTTCCAGATAGTCGATATGCTCTTCGGTATCGTTCAGGATTTCCTGAAGGAGGTCGCGAGATACGTAGTCGCGGACGGACTCACAGTACGCAATGCCCTCTTTAACGGTTTCCTGGGCCCCTCTTTCCAGACGCAGGTCGCAGGAAAGGATCTCAGGCACGTTCTCGCCGATCAGCAGTTTGTGAAGGTCTTGCAGGTTGGGCAAGCCGTCCAGCATGAAGATTCGTTCAATGAGGAGGTCGGCGTGCTTCATCTCGCCAATCGACTCGTCGTATTCCTTCTTGCCCAGCTTCTCCAGGCCCCAATGGCGCAGCATGCGCGCATGCAGGAAGTACTGATTGATGGCAGTGAGCTCATTCTTGAGCTGCCTGTTGAGATGCTGGATAACGGTGGGATCGCCTTTCATAGCCTACTCCGCGGGTGATAAGAGCAAGCAATAGGCTAACACGTGCAGACGACGGCGGCGTGTGCGGCAGAGAGCATTCATTCACGGGAGCCGCTGCCTGCGGCGCCGCAAATGTATGGTGGCGACGTATTCGCCCCACGCGGAAAATGGATCAGCCCCGGCTAACGGCGACGGCTTGAAGGGGAAGAAGATCGGCGTCGTTCGCGGCGACGCTGTCGAAAGCGCCTTCCGACTGCTGCTCGGTCACGTGGCCCGCGTAGCGCCCGCCCGGCAGGTAGTCGACTGCCGTCTCACGGCAACACCCGCAACAACTTCCCACACCCAATTCGGCCTGGAGGTCGGATAAGGAACCGGCCCCGCCTGCAACGGCTTCCTGGACCTGGCGTTCCGTAATGGCATTACATACGCAAATAAACATGAGAATAATTATCATCTACGAAAAAGCCTTTGACAATCCCTCGTATCGCTTTTTTTGTAACGCTTCGCCTGATATGGCGGAGCCCGGCCGCCCCGCAGCTTCGCTATAAAGTCGGCTTCACCCCAGTGCGGCGCGAGCCTTGCGCATGATCGCGGGTTCGATGCCGGCGGCCTCGCGGTACTTGGCGACGGTTCGGCGGGCGATGGTCACCCCCTGTTCCGCCAAGCGTTCGGCAATTCTGCTGTCCGATAAGGGCTTGTGTGGCGGTTCTTCGCTAACCAGCTTGGCAATCAGGCTGCGTACAGCCGTGGCGGAAGTCGCTTCCCCGTCCTCGGTCTGCAACGCTGCGCCAAAGAACTGCTTCAGTTCGATAACTCCCCAGGGCGTCTGCGCATACTTCTGTTTCGTGGCGCGAGATATCGTCGATTCATGCAGACCGAGCTGCACGGCAATGTCCCGAAGCACCATGGGCCGCATGGCGCCGGCCCCCTTCTCAAAAAAACCGGTTTGCTGGTCCACAATGGCCTGAGCCACCTTGAGTACGGTCACAAAACGCTGATTCACGCTTTTCACGAGACCTTGCGCCTGCTGGAGCTGTGCCTGCAGTTCAGGCGGGACCTGCGTCTGTGCAAGCAGGCTTTCGTACACCGCATTGATTCGAATTCTGGGCACCACCGCGGGGTTCAGAATGGCCGTCCAGCGTCCCGCTGACTTCCTCACCACAACATCCGGCGTCACATAGTCGGCAGGCTCTCCGGACCAATTGCGGGCAGGCCGCGGCTCCAGGCGCAGGAGCAGACTGTGCGCCGCGCGCAACACCGGCATGGGCACGCCCATGATTTCTCGCAGCTTGATCAGGTTGCCCGTCGCCAGAACCGGCAGATGCCGCGTCGCTACAGCTTCTGCACACTCGAACGCCTCCGCATCGCAGCCGTCGTCTTGCGCGCGCCGCGCTTTAAGCTGCAGCAGCAGGCACTCGGACAAAGTCCGCGCGCCCGCACCGGGCGGGTCGAAAGACTGGAGCAAACGCAGCGCCATGGTCAGCTCATCGATTTCCACCTCGAGTTCCTGCGGCAAGACCGTGAGGATCTCTTCCAGAGGCGTGGACAGATAGCCGTTATCGTCGAGTTCGTCGATCAGCAGGCCGACGAGTGCAGCATCGCGCTCACCGGCTCGGGTCAGCCGCAGCTGCTCATACAGGTGGTCTTGCAGACTGACGGACAGCGCCGACTCGGGACGCTCCGCATCATCGTCGCCTTCGGCGCGCGATCGGCCGGTCAAGCCGCTCGCGAGCCAGCGATCATCCAGGCCGCGCTCATGATCCGGCGCTACCGCAGCGCCGGCATCAATGTCATACTCGTCCTCGCGCTCCAGCAGGGGGTTTTCCTGCAACGCCTGCGCGACCTCGAGCTCCAGGTCCTGAGCGGAAAGCTGCAGAAAACGGATCGACTGCTGCAGCTGCGGCGTAAGCGCGAGCTGCTGCTGCTGACGAAGTTCCAACGACTGACGCGAATGCATATTGTGGAAAGCAACTCATGAAGATTGAAACGTCCCAACCCACCCGGGCCGACGCCGCCCTGGTTCGCAATACGGTCCTGAAGCTGACAGCGGCGACACGAGCGATCACGGTCGCCGTGGCGCTCGCCGTCGGAATCATCTGGTGGATGCTGCTGCACCGCGTGCTCGATTTCGGCAAGGGCCTGGACTATAGCGGTCTGGATGCCCTGGGAGAGAGGGTCGCCGCCATCGTAAGACAGTACAACCCTTTTTTCTGGTGGGCGGTCGTCGCGCTATGCACGCTTATTATTGCGTATTTCCTCTATGGCTTCTTTCAGGCCATGAACCGCAAAGCCAGCGGGAGACGGGTCAGCGCCGATATCGTGGCCGGCCTGGCAAGCCGGCTTTCCGCACCCGCCGTGCGAGTCGTGCAATGGAGCTGGCAGAACCGGCGCGAGCCCATCACCGTGGGTGTTTTGCAACGCAGCCTTGCCGAATTGCAAAGCGGAAGGGCCGCCAAGATCGAACTGGCGGAAAGACATGCCGCACTGCTGGAGACCGCGAGCGACGAGCCGGGGCGCAATACGCCATTGCCAAGCGCCTGAAATTATGGTTGACTAGCGGTTATGAATTCCAAGCACGCAGCCATTTCCCACGCCACCACCGGCCTCCCGGCCGGGGCTGGGTTGCGTGCAGCGGGCGCCGCAACGGCTGCCCGCACGCCTCTCCTTCCCCTCTCGCTTCTTCTACTACCGATCGGTTGCCGGGCCTAGCGTCCCGTGGCAGTTCGGCAGCCTAATCCCGGCCACCTTTTGTTCCCCCGCCCGCATGCGCGTTTCCGGGCGGCGGCGACAGCGTCAAAATCCCAGATTTGAATTTCAGGTGCACCATGATCACGAACCCCATTGAAAAATACCGTCCCTTCGTGGCTTTCGCTCGCGATTTTTCCGAACGAACCTGGCCGAGCAAGCGCATCACCCATCCGCCCGTCTGGATGTCGACCGACCTGCGCGACGGCAACCAGTCGCTGATCGAGCCCATGAGCGTGGAACGCAAGCTGCGCCTCTTCGAACAATTGGTGAAGATCGGCTTCAAGGAAATCGAAGTCGGATTCCCGTCTGCATCGCAGACCGACTTCGACTTCGTTCGCAAGCTTGTCGACGAGAACCGCATTCCCGCCGACGTCACCATCATTGTCCTGACCCAATCGCGCGAAGACCTCATCCAACGCACGGTGGAATCCTGCGCGGGCGCCCGGACCGCCATGGTCCACCTGTACAACGCCTGCGCCCCCGCCTTCCGGAAGATCGTCTTCAACATGAGCAAGGAAGAGGTCACGCAGATCGCCGTCGAAGGCACCCGCCTGGTGAAGAAATACACCTCGCAGCACCCCGGGACCCAATGGCGCTACGAGTATTCGCCGGAGGTGTTCAGCACCACCGAACCGGAGTTCGCGCTGGACGTCTGCCACGCGGTCATGGATGCCTGGCAGCCCAGCCCGGAAAACAAGATCGTGTTCAATCTGCCGGCCACCATCGAGGCCACTACGCCCAATATGTACGCCGACCAGATCGAATGGATGCACAACAATCTGCGCAACCGTGACAGCGTCATCCTGAGCGTGCACCCGCACAACGACCGCGGCACCGCGGTAGCGGCGGCGGAACTGGCCGTCATGGCCGGCGCCGATCGCATCGAAGGCTGCCTGTTCGGCAACGGCGAACGCACGGGCAACGTCTGCCTGGTGACGCTGGCCTTGAACCTGTACACCCAGGGCGTACATCCCGGCCTGGATTTTTCCGATATCGATGAAGTGCGCCGCTGCGTGGAGTACTGCAACCAGCTGCCCGTGCACCCGCGCCACCCCTATGCCGGCGACCTGGTTTTCACGGCGTTCTCCGGATCTCACCAGGATGCCATCAAGAAAGGCTTCGCCGTCCAGCAGTCCGATGCGCTGTGGGAAGTCCCCTACCTGCCCATCGATCCGGCGGATGTCGGCCGCAGCTACGACGCAGTCATCCGCGTCAACAGCCAGTCCGGAAAGGGTGGTGTATCGTACTTGCTCGAACAGGAACACGGCCTGGCCCTGCCACGTCGTCTGCAGATCGAATTCAGCCGCGCGATCCAGCGCGTTACCGACCAGACGGGCTGCGAAGTCTCCGCAAGTGATGTCCACGACATCTTCTCTCGCGAGTACCTGGACCAACATGCACCCTGGAAGCTGGTGCGCCACCGCATCACGGGTGACGCCGAACCCGGCACCGGCAAGCAGTTCGAGATCGAGGTCGAACTCGAATACAACGGCGAGCGGCGCACACTGACCGGCCGCGGCGACGGCGCGATTGCCGCATTTGTGGATGCACTGGAAGGGCCGATCAAGGTCATGGACTACCACGAGCATGCCATCGGCACCGGCACCGACACCCGCGCCGCCTGCTATATCGAGCTGCGCATCGGCGACGCGCCCACCGGCTTCGGCGTCGGCATCCACGGCGATATTGTCACGGCGTCGTTCCTGGCTATCCTGAGTGCCGTCAACCGCCACGAGAACAATGCGATGGCGCCGGCCGCTCAGGAAGCCGCCACGGCCTGACGATTCTCCGGCAGCCCATATCGCATCGGCCTCACCGGCCGGTGACCACAACCCCGGTTCGCCATCGCGCACCGGGGTTTTTTCGTCAGAACCCCACCGTGAGACCCGGCAGATCGATGGTGATCACCGGCCGCGCCAGCGCGATGGCGGTCTGTTCCGCGAATTCCTGCGCCTTGTCGGCATGCTGGACGAAGGTGGCGTAGCCCAGACCGTCTGCCACCCCCAGCACCTTGTCGAGCAGGAGCACCTTGCCGCTGTGACGAAGGGGCTCGCACCCCAGGCGGGTCCAGGTGGCCTCCAGCCACTCCTGCGCCATGGTTTGCGCCTCGGGGGATTCGTCGATATCGACGACGTATTCGAGTCGCTGGCGCTCGTTGAAGATGACGGTGACGATGCTGCGCATGCTGGGCGGTCTCCTGATTTTTCTTGCGCTTTTATTAGGAACAAGAGTAAGCAAAGCGCGCTTGGCAGAATGTCAGGCGCGCGACATTGTCGGTGAGCCGAAAGCGTGCATGGCCCTCAATCACCAGACCGGAGCCGGCCCCCACTGCACGTCTTCCTGCTTTTCATTGGCCAGCCTGAGCATGGCCAGCAGCGGATATGCGCGCCGACGAAAGCTGACGGGCTCACTGACCGGGTGAGTCCTGTCGTCGTTGTCGTCGTCGGTATCGGGATTCTCGTCCGTTTCCTTGGTGATGGCCATGGCCCTTTCGATGCCGGCGATCGCGGTGGCCAAGTCTTCGCGCGTGATGACGCCGCGCTCCGGAAGCTCTGTGTCGTAAGGCTTGCCGGCAGCCTTCAGGATCGGCAACGCATGTTGAGAAAACATCAGGACTTCGGCAGCGGATTTGGAATGAAAGACGATGAGCATGATTGCAGTTTCCACGGTGGACACACCCCTACACTAACCGAACACCCCGCGGCTGCCAAGACGCAAGATGGAGGCTTCATGACGTCCTTCATCCCCACAGCACGATGCCACCCTTCGCGATCCGCTCTGGCATGCCCCGCGGCCTGTTCCGCGCCTGCCGGCGCGCCCTGTCCATCTTCGCCGCCTGCGTAGCCCGGGCCGTGGCGTCCGCGGCGCTGGTGGCGGCGCCCGCCGCGGCGCAGGCGGGCAGCCATGCGCCCGTTACCGGCGGATTCTGCTCACCGCCCACCCTGGGCGCGCCATGCGCAGTGGGCACCACCACCACACCCGGCACCCGGGAACCAATGCCGGGTTTCGAGCTGGGCAATCCGGTCCATCTGGCCAACGGCAACAAGTACCAGCTGGACATCGACCTGCCTCCGAATCCGTCGGCGCCGGGCCTGGAACTCGTGCGCCACTACAACGGCCTGGCCACGCTTTCCACAAGCCTCGGGCGTAATTGGTCGTTGTCATATGACGCCCGCCTGCTTCGCCACCACGATGGCTGGCACGTACGCCATGGCGACGGCAGCATCACGAAGATTCCGCCGCCCATTCCACAGGGAACAGGATTCCTCTGGCAATGGCCGGGCGGGCGCGGATTGCATTTCGATGCGCAAGGAATGCTGTCGCGCATCCGACTTGGCGCGACGACCCTTATCCAGATACACCGGCACCCCGGACCCGACCGCTTGGCCGGCCTGATCGACCGGGTTGAGGCGGGCGCAGGCCACACGCTGCGCTTTCATTACGCCGACCACTCGAGTCACGTCGTCGTGGAGTCGGTGGATACCCCTGCGGGCCGTTTCCACTACAGCTATGGAACGCCGTCGCCAGAAAGCGGTCACCGTACGCCACGCCTGGAATCGGTGGAGCGCCCCGACGGCATGCAGCGGCTCTACCATTACGAACCGGTGTTTCAGTCAGGGAACCCCTATGCGCTCACCGGCATCTCGCTTCGCGCAGCAAACTCGGCGCCTCAACGACTGAGCACGTGGAAGTATGAACGATATGGCCGGGTCGTCGAATTGCAGCAGCACGGCCGGGCGCTGCCCATCCTGCACATCGAATATTTGCAAACGGCTCGCGAAGGCCGCAACGGCCTGACCCGAGTGCACGCGAGCAATGGGCTGAAGCAGGACATCCGCTACGAACGCATCGCGGGGCAATACCGGCTGCTGTATCGTGGCGCAGCGCAAAGCGCCGCGAACCGTTACCAGGCTGTCAGCCGCTACGACCCCGCCGGTCGACTGACAGCGCTTGGCGGACTGAAGCTCGAACGGGGGCCTGCCGGTGAACTGCTCGGGCTCACTCCTGACGAGCCTGGTTGGCCCGGCCTGGCTTTTCAGCATCGTCGCCATGAAGGACGCCATACATGGCAGAGCCAAAGTACGGGCATCACGACCATTCAGGCCGATGCCCAGGGGCGGCCCTCGCAACTGGAATATGCCAACGGCGATCACGTGAAGCTGCGCCACGATGCGCTAGGCCGGCCCGTCCATGTCGAGGAGGCGGCAGGCGGGCGCTCCGGCCACACCGTGACCACCCTGCAATGGCGCGGCCCCCGGCTGATACGTATCGAACATCCCGCCGAGACCGAGTTTCGCCGGCACAACGCCTCCGGCCGGGTCACGCAACGAACGCTACGGCGGCCGGCGATGCTCGGCTCGCCTCCGGCCAGCTTCCGCGAGGCCTTTCAATATGATGCCCAAGGGCGCCTGCGGCAACATGGGCTGCCGGAAGGCGGCGTGTTGCATTACGCCTGGCACGATGGTCCATCGGGCCGTACGCGCCTGGCGTCACTGCACTGGGAAGACACGGAAGGCCGCATCCGGCCCGTCGTCACATCCGAGCGCGACATGCCCGGCTACCGCTACGGCAACGGCCTTGAGCTGGCGAGCCACGCGAACTCCGGGCCCCACGCAGATACGCTCGCCCTCAGGCATGGCGACGATCTCTGGTGGCTGCAGCAACGCAGCCATGACGCCGCCGGTCGTATCTTGCGCGATCAGCATGCTTACCCGCCGTTCGCACACTACGACGACCAGCGCTACACCTACGACACGCGTTCACGTCTGCAAGGCGCCCTTCATTTGCTGCCGCAAGGCCGGCGCCCCAGCTGGTATGCCTGGTACGACGACGGCCGGCAGGCGGCCTCCCGCACCAGCGCAGACACCCGACGGGCGCTTATTCACCGCGACGGCGCCGGACTGCCGGTGCGCGCAGGCGCCTATGGGCTGCGTTACGGACCCGGGCGGCGCCTGCAGGAAGTGAGCGATTCCGATACGGCCGGCACGCTGGGACAATACAGGCACAACGCCTTTGGCCACCGTATCGTCAAGCACGCGGCCGGCGTGAGCACCCACTATCTTTACCTTAACGGCCGACTGGTGGCGGAAGCCCGTAGCTCCGATGCCACGCAGGCGCCTACCGTGACGCGCCGCTACCTGCATGCAGGGCTGACGCCGGTCGGCATGATCGAGTATCCAACCGCGGGTCCGCCCCGGCTCTATGCCGTGCACGCCGATCTGTCGGGGGCCCCGCGACTGATCACGGATGCTGATCGTCAGCTGCGCTGGCTGGCGAGTTATACGCCCATGGGAAAGGCCGAGCGCGTGGCGGGTGATCTGGACTTTTCCCTGCGGCTGCCTGGCCAGTACGAAGACAAGGAAACCGGCTGGCATGACAATCTGCTGCGCACCTATGACCCGGAGTCCGGCCACTACCTGGAGCCGGACCCGCTGGGGCCCGTGCCCGGTACGGACACGTATGGCTATGCGAACCAGCAGCCCTGGCGCTATGCCGACCCGGACGGCCTTCTTCTGTTCGCCTTTGACGGCACTCGCTACAGCGCGGAGACCATGGGCAATGTCTGGAAGCTGGCGCAAGCCTACCGCGAGGGCGCCACCCACTATCACTCAGGCCCAGGCAACAGTCAGTTCCTGGACTGGGATGCCGTGGTCGCATGGCGGGCCGGACGAATCCTTGAAAACCAGTGGCAGGCCCTGCTCACTGCGGTCGAACATCATCCGCCCGGTACGGCCTTGCCGATCAACATCATCGGCTTCTCTCGGGGTGCCGCCCTGGCCCGTCATTTCGGCAACCAGCTGGTCGCCCATGTGCAGGACGGCCGGTTCAGCGTGGATGATCCCATGCGGGGGCGGCTCTCCGCCTGCGTGGATCTGCGCTTCATGGGCCTGTTCGATACCGTCGCGCAGTTCGGCGTGGCCGGTTCGCACGACCACATGTATGACTTCGCCGTCTCCGAGATGTGGTCCTGGGTCTCGCATGCCGTTGCCCTGCATGAGCATCGCTGGACCTTCCCGCTCACCAGCGCGGACGCCGGTGCGGCGAGCAACGTCGTCGAAGCGCCCTTTGTGGGTGCTCATGCCGACATTGGCGGAGGGCTGGCCTTGCACCACCCGCCCTCTGATGACGAGCCCGGTCCGGACGCTGAGCGGCATCCCGTTGACGGCCGCGGGCAGGCCGATTCCGATCTGGCCCGCATCGCTCTTGCCTGGATGCACTGGCAGGCCCAGGCGGCCTCAGTTGGCTTTGTAGCGTTGCCCGCGTCCGACACCCGGGTCCAAGGCCCGGCGCTGCGCGACATGCGTAGTCCTTTGCTGCGCACAATACAACAGGGCGATAGGGCGGTGCTCGCGCCTTCCGGCGCGGTGCGCACTTCCTATCAAGACTCCGATTCCCGTCTGGGGCGCGAGACACGGGCGCAGGTCGAGTCTTTCATCCAGCGCATTGAGGACTGGCGTTCGCAAGCCGGCGAGATTGTCGGCACCGTGGATATGAACGGCTATTCCCGCTGGCTCGAAGACACGCTCGGCTGGTCGCCCCAGGCGGCAGGAATCCGCGACTGATACTGTTTGCAGGCCCGTCCGACACCACGCATGCCGAATGCGCCGCGGAGTTCATCCGACGTTTCACGGTATCATTTTGGCTTCCACCCTCAGAACGAACTCGCTTTATGCTCCCCGGGCAACAACTCCAGCTCATTTCCCATATCGAAGCCGCCCTGCGCGAAGTACTGCCAGATTCGCAGCAAGCCATCGTCCTTGAGCGCCCCAAGGTCGCCGCTCACGGCGACATCGCCTGCAACGCTGCCATGCAGCTGGCCAAGGCCGCCCGGCGCAATCCCCGCGAACTGGCGCAGCAGATCGTGGAGCGCCTCCAGGCCAATCCCTCGGTCAATGAACTGATCATGGCCATCGAGATCGCCGGCCCCGGCTTCATCAACTTCCGCCTCGCGCCGGCCGCACATCAGGCAGTGCTGCATGCCATCAGCGCCGAAGGCCAGGACTACGGCCATGTCGCGCCGACCGGCCGGAAGCTCATGGTGGAATTCGTATCGGCGAATCCCACCGGCCCCCTACATGTCGGCCACGCAAGGCAGGCGGCGCTGGGCGATGCGCTTTGCCGCTTGTTCGCCGCCCAGGGCTACGACGTCCTGCGCGAGTTCTACTACAACGACGCCGGCAACCAGATCAACAATCTGGCCATTAGCGTACAGGCTCGGGCCCGGGGCATCGAGCCCAATGCCGCCGAGTTCCCCGAAGACGGCTACAAGGGCGACTACATCATGGACATCGCCCGCGACTTTCTGGCGGGCGCCACCGTCCAGGCGGACGACGGCGCATCGGTCACTGCCACCCGCGATATCGACAATCTCGACGACATCCGAAGCTTCGCCGTGGCCTACCTTCGCCGCGAACAGGATCTCGACCTTCAGGCTTTCAACCTGAAGTTCGACAACTTCTATCTGGAAAGCTCGCTTTATACATCGGGACGCGTCGAACGCACGGTGCAAAGCCTGGTCGAATCCGGACATACCTACGAGCACGAAGGCGCGTTGTGGCTGCGTACCACTGAACTGGGCACGGGCGACGACAAGGACCGCGTCATGCGCAAGACCGACGGGGGCTACACCTATTTTGTGCCTGACGTCGCCTACCATGTCGCCAAGTGGGAACGCGGCTACCATCATGCGATCAATATCCAGGGTAGCGACCATCACGGTACCGTGGCCCGCGTGCGCGCCGGCCTGCAGGCGCTCGATGTCGGCATACCAAAGGACTATCCCGCCTATATCCTGCACAAGATGGTCAAGGTCGTGCGCGACGGCGCCGAAGTGAAGATCTCCAAGCGTGCGGGCAGCTACGTCACTATGCGCGACCTCATCGATTGGGTCGGCCAGGATGCCGTCCGCTACTTCCTCATCCAGCGGCGCGCAGATTCGGAATTCGTATTCGACATCGACCTGGCGCTCACGCGCAGCGACGAGAACCCGGTGTTCTACATTCAGTATGCCCACGCCCGCATCTGCTCCATACTGAACCAGTCTTCCGAACTACGCGACGCCATCGGTACCGCGTCGACCGCAGCGCTTACCGCGCCCACGGAATTTGCGCTCCTGCGGCGCCTGGCGGAGTTCCCGGCAACGCTCGCGCTCGCCGCTCAGGACCTTGCCCCACACCAGCTGGCCTTCTGGCTGCGGGATTGCGCCGCTGATTTCCACGCCTGGTACAACGCCGAACGCGTGCTGGTCGACGACCCTGCGCTCAAGCTCGCGCGTCTGCGTCTGGCGGACGCCACGCGGCGCGTGATTGCGAACGGCCTGGAACTCCTGGGCGTTTCCGCACCGGAACGGATGTAGACACATCATGGCCACCAAGCGCAGGTCGACGAAAAGCAAGGGAATCACGATCTACGGCGTGATTCTGGGATTGATCCTGGGCCTGATCGCGGCCGTGGCGGTCGCGCTGTTCGTGACGCGGGTTCCCATGCCTTTCGCCGACAAGGCAAGCCGCAACACGCCGACCGTGCTGCTGCCCGACGTCCGCGACGCCCCTGATCCGAATCTGGGCCTGCACGGTCGCGCGGGTGCCATTCCCGGCACGGGGGTCACGCCGTCGATCGTGCCGCCATCCTCCACACCCGGCGAGCCGCCGGCCGTGAGCCCGGATACGCTTGGCGACCTGATCGCCGGCCTGGATCAACAGCAGGCGCCGCCGGTTGAACGCCAAGTGGCGACTCCCAACCAGGTAGCGACACCCGCTCCTCCGACTCCGCCCGCGCCCAAGGTCGCCCGCCAGGACACCTATTACCTGCAGGCCGGCGCCTTCCGTGGCGCGAACGACGCCGAAGCCATGAAGGCGCGGGTCATCATGCTGGGCCTTTCTGCGCAGGTGCAAGCCGCCAACGTGAACGGCGCCACCCTGCACCGCGTGCGCGTGGGCCCTTTCAACGGACTGGACGAAATGAACAAGGCCCGCAGCCGCCTCGGCAACGAAAAAATCGAAACGTCCGTCGTGAGGCAATAGCGGGAACCCGCGCCCTTCCGTACAGTCTTACTCTATTTTGAACTCGGGAACCACCATGTCGCTGAAGCCACTGCTCCTACGCTCACTTGCCGTTGCCTCCTTGGCGGCGGGCCTTGCCTTCGCACCCGCCGGCCACGCTCAGGCCGAGCAGAACTATGTCACGGTCGAACCCGCGCAGCCTTCCGATACGGCTGGCAAGGTAGAGGTCCTGGAATTCTTCGCCTACACCTGCCCGCACTGCTACACCATGGAACCCATGACGGCGAAATGGTCCCAGACGTTGCCGGAAAACGTGGTGTTCAAGCGTGTCCCCGTCGCCTTCAACGCCGGCATGGCCGACCTGCAAAAACTCTATTACAGCCTCGAAGCCCTCGACCGGCTCGACCTGCACGAGAAGGTCTTCCAGGCCATTCACCGGCAGCGCAAGCGCATTTACGAGTTCGATGCCATGGCCGACTGGATCGCTGATCAAGGCGTGGACCGTGGGCAATTCGAAGCGGCATTCAAGTCCTTCGGCATCAACAACAAAGTGGCGCGCGCCAATGAACTGGCGAAGAACTACAACATTGAAGGCACGCCCAGCCTGGCCATCGGCGGGCGCTACGTGACATCGCCTTCCATGACAGGCACCTATGAGAATGCGATTGTGGAAGCCCAGAACCGGCTGGATGCAGTCCTGGGGCAGTAACACACAGGGCTTTCGGCATAACCATATTGCCAAAGCGTCCGAAGCCATGCTCAGGAAACGCGGAGAATGATCCCTCCGCGTTTTTGACGAGCATGGCATGAACCACACTCCTGATTCCCGATCGACACGGCCCGGAACAACGCCTGGCGCCCTCCGTCCCCGCAACGCCTTCACCGACGGCCGCCTGGAACTCACTCACTTCGGCGCGGCCGGCTGGAAGATCAGCGACGGCCGCAGCACCGTGCTGCTGGACCCCTATTTCACGCGGCTGCGCTACGCCGGCAAGCGCTTCGGCCTGCTGCCGGCGCCAAGCTCGCCTGGGGATGATCGCAGAGCTTACACCTTCGATGAAATCGTCCCTAGCGACACTGAAACCATCGACCGCCACATCGATGCCGCCGATTACATCCTGATTTCCCATGCACATTTCAACCACTGCATGGATATGCCGTACATCGCGAAGAAGACCGGCGCCATGGTGCTGGGCAACTACAGCACCACCAATATCGCCCGCGCCTATGGAGTCGATTCCGATCAGTTGCTGACGCTGCGCGGCGGTGAAGACTACGTCTTCGATGACATTTCCATACGAGCCATCCCGAGCCTGCATTCGGCGTTGAGCGACAAGCGCTACTTCGATGCGGGCATCGTGCCAGAAGGCCTACAAGGTCCGCTTCCCCTGAAGGCGTTCTCCGAAGGCGGCACCCTGGCCTACCTGGTCCGCTTTCCACGGCACGAAGTGCTGCTCTTTGGTTCCATGAACTACATTGAACGCGAGGTGGCCGGATTGACGCCGTCGGTCATCCTGGTGCCCGCCGCGCGTCCCCGCCTGCAGATCCATCGCTACACCGAAAGACTGCTGACGGCGACGCAATTTCCACGTACCGTCGTAGCCACTCACTGGGACATCCAGACTTTTCCCTTTGGAGCGAACCAATCATTGGCGCTGGAGCAAGCGGAGACCTTCATGGATGAGGTCAGGGCCGTCCATCCCGAGGCCCATCTCGTCCTGCCGCCGCACTGCGAAACCTTCAGCATCCTGCCCGACGGCTCGATTCAACCGGCGCAAACGAGTGTCGCGGCTCTGGGATAGCGGGACATCCGTCAGTCAATATGCCAAAGGAACGGCGGCCCAGGTCGTCGTTTCCTGATCGATCAGCCGCTGAGCATCATCGGCAGTACCCGGTAAGGCGTCCAGCCCCAGGCTGACCAGCTTGGCCTGCACGGACTCGGACCTTAGCGCCTGCTGCAGCGCCTCGTTCAGCTTCTCGATGATGGCGTCAGGCGTCTGGGCAGGCGCAACTACGGCATACCAGGGTGAAACCTCGTAATCCTCCACGCCGGTTTCTGACACAGTAGGCAGCGACTCCCAGCCGCGCAAGCGTGCCTGTCCGGTCGTGGCCAGCGGAATCAGCGTGCCGGCTTCCACATGCTGGCGCACGATCAGCGGACTGACGAAGGCCAGAGGCACGCGTCCCGCCAACAGGTCGGGCATGAACTCGCCCGTACCCTTGTAAGGCACGTGGAGCAGGTCGACTCCTGCGCGAATCTTCAGCAGCTCGCCCGCAAGGTGAGGAGAGGTCCCCCGCCCACCGGAGGGAAAGGCGATTTCGCCCGGGCGCGTGCGCGCCTGTTCCAACAATTCATCCAGCGTCTTAACCCCGAGAGAAGGATGCGCCACCGCGACGATGGGACCCTGCGCGACCATGCCCACGGGCCGTATGTCGGACAACCGATAAGGCGTGTTGTCGAAGATGACGGTATTGATGGCGATCGCCGCACCGGGCAAGGCAAGGGTATAGCCATCTGGCCTGGCACGCGCCACGGCGGTTGCACCGATATTGCCGGCGGCACCCGGCTTGTTCTCAATCACGACCGACACGCCCAACACGCTCGCGAGTTCGGGAGCCACGGTACGGGCGATCGTGTCATTGGGCCCGCCAGGGGGATACGGGACGACCAGGGTCACCGCGCGGTCGGGATAAGAAACCGCCGGTCCGACCGCATTTGATTCTTCACTGACCGCCTGGCTTGCCACGGCGGCACCCAGAACGACAGCAAGTAAGCCTCTTTGGAACAGCATAACGCGACACCTCTTCGTGCCGCCTTCCGGCGGCGTTCTACAAAGAGGAGTAGGCTACGGCTGCGCGTAGCGCTGCGCCAATACCGATTGGTTGGAACGATATAGCTAGAACGAGGCGGCGCTCAGCGCCCGGGACAAGTCATCGATCAGGTCTTCGGGCGCTTCCAGACCGATATGCAGGCGGACGACGGCATGGCCGTCGTTCGGCCAATAGCCGTGGACCTTGAGGGCCGAAGGCTCCACTAGCTGGACCAGGCTTTCGAAGCCGCCCCATGAATAACCGATGCCAAACAGGCGCAGCGTATTCACGAACCGCCTGGCCGCGGTCCCATCCAGTTTGAGCGCCACGGACAGCATCCCGTTGGAGCCCGTACAGTCGCGTTCCCACAGCCCATGTCCGGGGTCTTCCGGCCATGCCGGATGATAGATGCGTGCGACTTCTGGGCGCGTCGCCAGAAACTCGCAGATGGCCATTGCATTGCGGGCGCATTCCTTCATGCGTATTGGCAAGGTGCGTACCCCGCGCAACGCGAGCCAGGCGTCGTCTGCGCTGACAGACATACCCAAGGCATAGTGATTCTCGCCCAACCGCCGGGCCAGGCCCGGGTCTTTGACGATCACGGCGCCGAGCATCAGGTCGGAGTGGCCGCCGACGTACTTGGTTCCCGCCACCACGCTGACATGCGCGCCCAGTGCAAGCGGCTGGTAGATATAGCCCGAGCCCCAGGTGTTATCGACGACCAGCAGAAGGTCGTTGCGGCGCGCGTAGTCGGCCAGGGCAGGGAGGTCGAGCATCTCGAACAGCAGTGAGCCGGGCGACTCGACATAGAGCATGCGGGTTTCGGCGCGGCGTTCCGCTTCGAAAGCCTGCACGGTGCCGCGGCAATAGGTCGAATCGACGCCGAAGCGGCGCAGCACCGTGGATTCCAGTGTACGTACAGGACCATAAGAACAGTCCGCGATGAGCACATGGTCGCCTGCGTCGAGCAGAGCCATCATGGCCAGGGTAATGGCTCCCAGGCCCGACGACGCCAGGAAGGCGCGCTCGCCCCCTTCCAGCCGGCAAAACACGTCTTCGAGCGCGGCATGGGTGTCCATGCCCATACGTCCGTAAGTGACGCGCCGCTCACCATTGCTACGCGCGGCGTAGGCCGCATCCAGCGCATCGAGGTCCCGGAAGCGGACCGTGCTGGTGCGCATGGAAGGCAGCGCGACCGGCGCAGCGCCTGTGACCGGATCGAATTCGGCGATTCCGGTATGTTGCAGCAGGGTGTCCAGATGAGTGGGATGCGAGTCAGCCATGGTGCCTTTACGCTCAATGATCAACGACGCACAGCATATCATCGTGCTCTAGAATCGCGTCAGTTGCCGCGTAGCGGCAGGGCCCTGCCGCCGCTCCCGCAAGAAGTATTTCCCGCTGCCCCTGTTTTTCCACACTGCCCGGAATCCATCATGCTCACGCCCGAGATCGCCCTTTCATTTTTCGGCATCGCCACCCTGCTCGCGCTCTCGCCGGGCCCGGACAATCTTTTCGTGCTCACGCAGTCGATGATGTGGGGCCGCGCCGCGGGGCTGTGGGTGGTGCTGGGCCTGTGTACCGGAGTGCTCGGTCATACCGTTGCCGTCTCCGCCGGCCTGGCGGCTGTCTTTGCTGCATCCGAAACCGCCTTCCTGGCGGTGAAGCTGGGCGGCGCGGGCTACCTGCTTTACCTGGCGTGGGGCGCCCTGCGTTCCGGCGCCGCCATCCGGCGCGGAGAACAGCCGCCGCGTCAGAGCGCGGGCCAACTCTACCGTCGCGGCATCATCATGAGCCTGACCAACCCAAAGGTCACCGTGTTTTTTCTGGCTTTCCTGCCCCAGTTCGCTTCGCCCGCGCGCGGGCCTGTGGGCCTGCAAATGCTGATGTTGGGCGGTCTCTTCATGCTGGCGGCCCTCATCGTGTTCAGCGGCGTGGCATTTTTCTCAGGGGCCGTAGGCGAAAGATTGCAACGTTCGCCCGGTATCCGGATCTGGCTGGACCGGCTGGCCGGGCTGGTTTTCGTGGGCCTGGCAATCAAGCTGCTGACCTCGCAGCGTTGACTGCCGGCCCGTGCGTGAGCCGCTCCGCGTACGGAACGCGGCCTGCGTCGCTCAGGCCTGTTGGTAACGGTAGATACCGTCTTCGCCCAGGCTGCGCTTGAGCTTGCCTTCGAAGTACAAGGCATGCAGATGAGCGAGCGCCTCGCCCATCGCAAAGGTGAGCTGATGCAGGTCGAGCTTGCGCTTGAAGAGCACCGGGACGGCATCAGCGGCCGAGATCGGCTCTGCACAGGCTTCCAGGAGTTCCGCCAGGCGTTCGGCATGATGCGCATGCTGCTGCGCGATGCGTTCATGCAGGCCCCGGAAAGGCTTGCCGTGCGAAGGCAGGACCAGGGTGGAATCCGGCAGATCATCGTAATGCTTCAGGGAGTTCAGATACAGCGGCAAGGGGTTGGCCTCGGGCTCGAAGTCGAACACGCTCACGTTGGTCGAGATGCGCGGAAGCACCATGTCTCCCGAAATCAGCACATCGAGCGCGCCGCAGTACAGAGACACATGCTCGGGCGCATGGCCGTAACCTATGATCACTCGCCACTCTCGCCCGCCAATTTGAATGCGGTCGCCATCCAGCATGCGGCGGAAGTGACGCGGCAGCGGCCCCACGAGGCTGGGGTAATAATTGGCACGCTGCCGAATCTGCTCCAGCGAGTCCGGGTCGCGAAGGCCATGGCGCGAAAAATGATCGACAGCAGATTCCCCGTTCGGGCCGCCGGCAGCGCGACCGTCCGTCACGGTCTGAGCCCACAGGCGCGCAACGAAGTAGTCGGTCATGGTCATCCACAGCGGCGCTTTCCAGCGCTCGCACACCCATCCGGCCAGCCCGACATGATCGGGATGCATGTGGGTGACAATCACGCGCAGGACCGGCAAGCCTTCCAGGGCGTCCTTGAATACCGCTTCCCATAGGTCTTGCACTTCCGGACGGGCGACGCCGCAGTCTACGACTGTCCATCCGTCGCGGCCGTCGATCTGGTCTCTCAGCAACCAGAGATTGATATGGTCCAGCGCAAAAGGCAAAGGCATGCGTATCCAGCGCAAACCGTCGGCGACGGGCATGGCCGTGCCGGGCTCGGCCAGCGTATCGCCGAAAGGATATTCAAGCCGTTGCTCATTCGGATTCATTCATTTCTCCCTGTTCGGCGTCGTTTGCGAGCGCCCGATGTTATGGCATGATGTTACGTTAACGTAAACTGCAAGTACACCCTTCGCCGATGACTCAGACCACCTGGACAATCTCCGAACTTTCCAAGGAATTCGGAATTACGCCACGCACGATCCGCTTCTACGAGGATCAAGGCATCGTCAGTCCCAGTCGCGAAGGACGCAACCGGGTCTACCATCCCCGTGATCGTACCCGGCTGAAGCTCGCTCTGCGCGGCAAGCGCATGGGTTTCCAGCTCTCAGAGATCCTGGACCTCAT
>JAEWFK010000062.1 GCA_023388835.1 Pseudomonadota bacterium
AGCCGGTGCTGCGCGTGATTCCACTGCCCAAGGATGCCAACCTGCATGGTGACGTCTTCGGCGGCTGGATCATGGCCCAGGTGGATATCGCGGGTTCTGTCCCCGCCACCCGGCGTGCCGGCGGTCGTGTCGCGACTGTCGCAGTCAACGCCTTCGTGTTCAAGCAGCCCGTCTTCGTGGGCGACCTGCTCAGTTTCTACGCCGACATCATCAAAGTCGGGCGCACTTCCATCACCATATCGGTCGAAGTGTATGCACAGCGCCAACGCCTGGAAGCCGAAGAGATCAAAGTGACCGAAGCCACGCTGACCTACGTGGCCACGGACGATAGCCGCCGCAGCCGTCCCCTGCCGCCTGCCTGACATCAGAGTGCATCCATGGCGGAAAAAGAAGTCAATCTCGCACAGCCGATGAGCATTCCGCGCCGGCTGGACCCAGAAGACGCTCAACAGGCGCTGCAGCAGCTGCAAAATATTCTCAAGCGCCAGGAAGTGGTGGAGGCGCTCGCCCAGAGGCAGTACGAAGACGACGACCGCTCGAACCTGCTCGAAGGCCTGCTGCACCGCCAGCACGAGAATGAGATCCGGGCGATCGTCAACGATCTGCACCCGTCGGATATCGCCTTCATCCTGGAATCCTTGCCCGTCTACGAGCGCCAGGCGGTGTGGCAGCTGGTCAGTGCCGAGCACGATGCCGATGTCTTGCTCGAGGTCGAGGACTGGGCCAGGGAATCCCTGATCGAGTCCATGGACCACGAAGACCTCGTGGCCGCAGCCGAGCTCATGGACGCGGACGAGATCGCCGATCTCGCGCCGGACCTGCCGCCTGACGTCGTTGCGGAGGTGCAGAAGGGCCTGACCGAACAGGAGCGCGCCCAGCTTCTGGAAGCCATGGGTTATCCGGAAGGCACCGTGGGAGCCATCATGGACTTCGAGATGGTGCGCGTGCGCGAGGACGTCAGCCTGGAAGTGGTATTGCGCTACCTGCGCCGGCTGCAGGAGCTGCCCGACCATACCGATCAGATCTTCGTGGTGGATCGCCAGGACCGGCTGCAGGGAACCTTGCCGGTCAGCGTCCTGCTGGTGCGCGAGCCCGAAACCCTGGTGTCCGAGGCCATGCTCACGGAGTATCTTTCGCTCAATCCGCTGGATTCCGACGCGGACGCGGCTGGCGCCTTCGAACGTTACGATCTGGTCGCCGCCCCCGTGACTGATGACCAAGGCCGGCTGATTGGCCGCGTCACCATTGCCGAGGTCGTCGACGTCATTCAGGAAGACTCGCAGGAACAGGAGCTGTCCCGCGCCGGCCTGCAGGAAGAAGACATTTTCGCGCCCGTCGTCACCGCGTTGCGTAACCGCGCGCCGTGGCTGCTGGTCAACCTCATGACGGCCGCGACGGCGTCGCTGGTTGCATCGCGCTTCGAGCACACGGTCAGCGAGATCGTCATCCTGGCCTTCCTCATGTCGATTGTGGCCGGCATAGGCGGCAATTCAGGCAATCAGACCATGACCATGGTGATACGCGCCATGGCGGTGGGCCGTGTCACCGGCGTCAACATCTGGCAACTCGTGCGCCGCGAAATCCAGGTCACCTTCCTGGTCGGTTCCTGCGGCAGCCTGGTGGCGGCCGTCTTCGCATGGATATTCTCGGGCTCCGTGTCGGTCGCCCTCGTCATGATGGCCGCCATCATCGGCAACATGTTGATCGGCGCCGTGCTCGGCGTACTCATCCCCATGCTTCGCGTGCGGTTCGGCAAAGATCCCGCGGTGGGATCTTCCGTGCTGCTCACCTTCGCGACCGATTCGCTCGGCTTCTTCCTCTTTCTGAGCCTGGCCACCCTCTTCTTGCTATAAGATCCGGGGGCCAGGCCGATGCCAAGCTACAGGGATCAATCCAGCGTGATATTGGCCTTGCGAGCGACGTCCTGCCACTTCACGATTTCGTCCTGCACATAAGTGGTGAGTTCGTCGGGCGTGGAGCCGATGATGTCCGAGCCCAGGTCTTCCAGGCGTTTTTTCACGCCAGGGTTCTGCAAGGCCTGGCTGAAAGCGGCGGAAAGCTGGTCAGTGATTTCCTTGGGCGTGCCGGCAGGTGCGAAGATCGCATTCCACTCGTAAGACGCATACCCGGCCAGACCTTCTTCGGCGATGGTCGGCACATCGGGCAGCATCTTGGCGCGTTCAGTTCCGCCCACGGCGACCGCCCGCAGCTTGCCGCTGGCGATATGCGTCCACGAAGAACCGAGGCTCGCGAACATCATGGGAACCTGGTTGCCCATGACATCAGTCATGGCGGGACCGCCGCCCTTGTACGGAACGTGAATCAGCTCGGTTCCGGCCATCACATTGAACAGTTCGCCGGCCAGATGTTGCGCCGAACCGGGACCCGACGAAGCGAAGTAAAGCGTGTGGTCACTGGCCTTGTCCTCGGCCTTGACATCCGCAACCGTCTTTATGGATGACTGGGGATTCACCACCAGCACGTTGGGCACTTTGAGCAGCAGCGATACGGGCGCAAATGCCTTGGCCGTGTCAAAAGGCATCTTGGGGCGCAAGGCTGGGTTCTGGGCGTGATTGGAAGCGTCCATCAACAGCGTATAGCCGTCAGGCTTGGCTCGGGCCACATACTGGCCGCCGATCATGCCACCGGCACCCCCCTTGTTTTCAATCACGACCGTCTGACCAAGGATTTTTTCCAGCTCAGGGCCGATGAGGCGCGCCACGAGATCCACCGTGCCACCGGGCGGATAGCTGACGACCATGGTGATGGGGCGCTCGGGGTAAGCGGCGTTTACGGCTGCTGCACTACAGAACGCAGCCAAGCCAACTGCCAGGCGAGCCCTCATGGGCCGCTGAACAAAAGAACCGAAGAATCCGGACATGAGAGGAGTTCCTTAAAAGCCAAAAAAAGTATGTGGCGTCTTCGCAAGCACCTGCGTGACGACATCGGGGTCCGAGATGGCCCCCAGAAAAAAACTTAGTGAAGCCGACATGGCGTTGCCTTCTTCGAACTGTGTGTGCGGCCAATCGCTGCCCCACATGAGCCGCTCGGCACCCAAACGGCTGAGCAGCACGCCGATAGCAGCGGCATAGTCGTCCGGAGCCGGACTCTCCCAGATGCGATAGGGTGCCGAGATCTTCACCCACAGCTGACCCGATGCGCCCTGGGTGCAGAGGTAGTCCAACCGATTCAAATCCGTTTCGCTTTTGAAATCCGGGCGACCAAAATGATCGACGACGACGCGGCAGTCCGCTTCCAGAAGCGGCGCAAGCACAGCGGGAAGCTGGGTATGAGGACAATGCAGCTCGATATGCCAGCCCATGTGATTCAGCTCTTTCAGCAGATCGCGCCAAGCCGGGTCTCGCAAGTCGGGTTCAGGCCGACCCATCAAGTTGAGCCGCATGCCGGTGATCCCTGCGGAATCGAGCTTTGACAGCGCAGCCGGGCTCACGTCCGGCATTAACTGCGCGACACCCTTGCAGCGCCCTTCGGCACGGCGCAGCGCGTCAACAAGATAGCTGTTGTCGGTCCCGAGGAAACTGGGTTGAACCAGTACACCGCGCTCCAGTCCATTGTGGTCAAGCTGCGTCAGGTAATCGGATAAGAGAGCGGCATAAGCAGGCGTATAGCGCCGGCCCGCTTCCATAGGCAGCTCAGGCTCGAAGACATGGGCGTGGGTGTCCACGGCGCCCGGAGGTATAGACATATGCGTCACGCTCGCGTTGACTGGAGACGAGCTTATTCTAGTTAGAAACTACATATTGATCTATTATGTAATAAATGTTTATTCATAATATATTGATATGGAAATCCGGCAGTACCGCCACTTCCTCGCTGTCCTCGAGCATGGCTCAATCAGTCAGGCGGCCCAGCATCTCGGTATCGCGCAGCCCGCCCTGAGTCAATCCATTGCGCGCATGGAAAAGGGCCTGCAGGTGAAGCTCTTTGATCGGTCGCGTCGGGGCACCGTGCCCACGCTGGCAGCCGTGGCGATTGCCGAAGACGTGCGCATGGGGGTCATCCGTCTGGATGAAGCAGTCAGAAAGGCGGGGGCCAGCCGAGCCGGTCTGGCGGGTTCGGTGTCGGTCGGGCTTGTATCCTCGGCACTGATTGATGTGCTGCCGCGCTTGCTCGCCAATGCACGCCGTTATGCACCGGACCTCGACATCCATCTGCACGAAATGAGCAACGAGGAGCAGGCGAGCGCCCTGGAACTCGGACGCATCGATATCGGGCTCATGCATGCACCCGTCACCGTAAGAGGTCATGTCCGGGAATTACGGCTGAGACAGGACAAATTGATTGCCGTCATGCCCGCCACGATGGCAGGCGAGCTTCCCGATCCGTTAACGCTCCAGGACATCGCCGAAGTGGGTCTGGTGCTCTATCCCCGCCAGCACTTGCCGGCCTTCTACGCGGGCGTGACCGAAGGGTTACGCGCGGCGGGCTGTCGTGTGAAGGTGAACATGCACGCTAACCGAACGATGACCATATTGAGCTGCGTGGCCGGCGGCATGGGCATCGGACTGTTGCCCACATGGATCCGCGCGCTGCCCTTCCCCGGGGTGGTCTACCGCGAGATCGCCGATGCGGCGTTGCTGCCCGACTTCGATCTTATCGCCCTATGCATGGGCCGGCGCGCAAGTCTCATGCAGCTCTTGCTTAAAGACGTGTGAGGTAAGAAGAAGTGATCGGGGGCCGCCCCCGACCCCTGCACTGCTTCAGGCGAGCTTGCCGTGGCACTGCTTGAACTTTTTCCCGCTGCCACAAGGGCAAGGGTCGTTGCGGCCGACCCGAGGCGCCGCGGCAACCGCTGCGGCGGCAGCGGCTTCGTCAAGGCCCGGATCCTGGCCGCTGAGCGCGGCGTCGTAATCGGAATGGTGGTAACGGACACTGACCGGAGCTTCCTGCTCCGCGGGCTGCTCGACCTGTTCCGGCGTCTGCACACGCACGGTCAGCAACACGCGCACGACGTCATTGCGCACGCGGTCGAGCATGTCGGAAAACAGCACGAAGGCTTCGCGTTTGTATTCCTGCTTCGGGTCACGCTGAGCGTAGCCGCGCAGGTGTATGCCCTGGCGCAGGTGGTCGAGCGCCTGCAGGTGTCCACGCCAGTTGGTGTCGATGGATTGCAGAAGCACGGATCGTTCGAAGGGGGCCCAGGCCTCGCGAGTGACCAATTCGACCTTCGCCTCGTAGAGGCGCGCGGCTTCCGCCAGCACGCGCTCAAGAAGGTCGTCGTCGGTGAGTTCAGGTTCCTTTTCCAGGATTTCGGTCAGGGGCAGAGTAACAGCCCAGTCGGATTCCAGAGCGGCCTGCAGGCCCGGAACATCCCACTGCTCTTCGACCGAGCCTTCCGGAATGTAATGGCGGAACTGTTCCGAAACGGCAGCCTGGATCAGACCCCGGACTGTATCGCCGACGTCCGACACTTCGAGGACTTCGTTGCGCTGCGTATAGAGCACCTTGCGCTGATCGTTCGCGACGTCGTCATATTCGAGCAGCTGCTTGCGGATGTCGAAGTTGCGGGCTTCAACCTTGCGCTGAGCGGACTCAATGGAGCGCGATACCATGCGCGCTTCGATGGGTTCACCCTCGGGCAGGCGTAGACGCTCCATGATGGCGCGGACCCGATCACCCGCGAAGATACGCATCAAGGGATCTTCGAGGGAAAGGTAGAAGCGCGACGAACCCGGGTCACCCTGGCGGCCGGCACGACCACGCAGCTGGTTGTCGATACGGCGCGATTCATGGCGCTCGGTTCCGATGATGCGCAGGCCGCCGGCCTGCTTCACCGTTTCGTTGGCCGGCGCCCATTCGGCGCGAATGCGTTCGATACGGGCTTCCGTTTCGGCTTCAGGAATGGACTCATCCTTGCGCACCAGGTCGATCATCTTCTCGACGCTGCCACCCAGAACGATGTCAGTCCCCCGGCCGGCCATGTTGGTGGCGATGGTGATGTGCCCGGGCTTGCCGGCTTCGGCCACGATTTCGGCTTCGCGGGCGTGCTGCTTGGCGTTGAGCACTTCGTGAGGCAGCTTGTGTTGCTTCAGAAGGTCGGATAGCCGTTCGGAGTTCTCGATGCTGGTCGTACCGACCAATACCGGCTGACCGCGCTCATAGCAGTCGCGGATATCGACGAGAATCGCGTTGTACTTCTCGTTGTCTGTCTTGTAGACCTGATCGTTCTGGTCGATGCGGATCATGGGCCGGTTAGTGGGCACCAACACCGTTTCCAAGCTGTAGATCTGCTGGAATTCGTAGGCTTCGGTATCGGCTGTACCGGTCATGCCCGCAAGCTTTTCGTACATGCGGAAATAATTCTGGAAGGTGATCGAGGCCAGGGTCTGGTTCTCGTGCTGAATCTGCACACCTTCCTTCGCTTCGACCGCCTGATGCAGACCGTCGGACCAGCGGCGGCCCACCATGAGGCGGCCGGTGAATTCGTCAACGATGACCACTTCGCCGTTCTGCACCACGTACTGCTGGTCGCGGAAGAACAGATTGTGGGCTCGCAAAGCCACCATCAAGTGATGCACCAGCGAGATATTGCGCGGGTCGTACAGCGATTCGCCTTCAGGCAGCAAGCCGTGCTGTGAAAGCAATTGCTCTGCAGTCACGTGGCCCGCTTCGGAAATATGGACTTGCTGACCTTTCTCGTCGACCCAGAAGTCACCTTCAGGTTCCGGTTCCTGCGGCTTGGGCTCAGCGGCCATGCGAACCAGCAACGGCGCAATGGTGTTCATGCGCCGATAGAGCTCAGTGTTGTCTTCGGCCTGGCCGGAAATGATGAGCGGGGTACGGGCTTCGTCGATGAGGATGGAGTCGACTTCGTCGACGATCGCGTACATGAGGGGACGCTGACGACGATCCTCGGCGCGGTACTCCATGTTGTCACGCAGGTAGTCGAAGCCGAACTCGTTGTTCGTGCCGTAGGTGATATCCGCCTGATAGGCGGCAATCTTTTCGGCGTTGTCCTGCTGCGGCACGACGATACCCACCGACATGCCCAGGTAGTTATATAGCCGGCCCATCCATTCGGCATCCCGCCGAGCCAGGTAATCGTTAACGGTGACCACATGCACACCCTTGGCCGGCAGCGCATTCAGGTAGACGGCCAGCGTGGCAGTCAGCGTCTTGCCCTCGCCCGTGCGCATTTCGGCGATCTTGCCATTGTGCAAGGCGATGCCGCCCACCATCTGGACGTCGAAGTGCCGCATGCCAAACACACGCTTGCTGGCTTCGCGGACCACGGCGAAGGCTTCGGGCAGCAGCGTGTCGAGCGTCGTGCCCTGCACCAGCCGCTGGCGAAACTCTGCGGTCTTGCCCTGTAGCTGCTCGTCGCTTAGAGCCGCGAGCTGCGGTTCGAGCGCATTGATTTGGGAAACCTGGCGCCGATACTGTTTCAGTATGCGATCGTTACGACTGCCGAAAAGCGTTTTTAACAGGGATACCATTCTTGTGTCGTCGCTTGCCCGCAGGGATGAAGCCCGCCGGGACATGTGGGTTTGGTTGGCGGAGGGAACCGCAGAAAACGATACAGTTTAACGCAGCTCCCGCCATTAGCGGCCATGCTCTGCAACATAGGGGGCCGCCCCTTCATGGGGCCCGATGTCGTGCGCGGCTAGTCGGCGCCCGATGCCTTGACCACCGCGACGTCCGAGGCGGCCGCCTCGGCGGTCTCGTCGCTCACCGGTTGAGCATCGTCGAGAAAGAGCGTCGGGTCCAGAGGATGACCCGCCACACGGACTTCGAAATGCAGGTGCGCGCCGGTACTTCGCCCCGTGGAACCCACCCGCGCCACCTGCTGCCCCCTGGCAACCAGTTCACCCAACTTCACCGAGATGGACGACGCATGCGCATAGCGAGTCACCAGGCCATTGCCGTGATTGATCTCGACCATCTTCCCGTAGCCGGGCACATAACGCGCCTCGGTGACCACGCCCCCTGAAGCGGCACGAATGGGCGTGCCGCGAGGCGCCGCGAAGTCCAGACCCTCATGCATGGTGTGGCGGCCCGTGATGGGATGTCGCCGCCAGCCATAGGATGAAGATTGATAAGGCAAATCGACGGGTTGCACCGATGGCAGGCTCTCCTTGACTCCGGTGCGGCGTGTCAACGCCACGTCGAGCAGGTGCATGCGCTCCGTCCCCGCCGCCAGTTCCCGCTCCAGGATGTCCAGCTCGCGCCCGAGTGCTTCGGCCGTGAAGTCTTGAAGCCATGCGTCGTCCGTCTGCGAATTGCTGTCCACGACAGACTGTTCAAGCCCCGCGTGGATTTCGGGTTCGATATAGGAGACCCCTGCGGAATCGGCCACACGCCTGCCCAGACCGTCGATCGCAATCAGCTTGGCCTGAATGTCGCCGACCTTCGTGGCCAGCACACTGATGTTTTCACGTATGTAGTTGGCGTCGCGGCGCGCCTGTTCGGCAAAGACGGCCTGATCGCCGGAAGCGAGGCTGTTACGGTCGTCCAGATGCGATTGCATCCACGCGCCGGCTACGGCGGACACGGCCATGGCCGCGCCGGACGCAATGGAGATAAGGGCCCAGCGCAAGGCTTTGGCAGTAGAATGAGATGAGTCGCTACCCATGGTCTTTCCGGTTTGAATACATCCAACATACGCGCCCCGCGGGCACGCAAGATACGATCGGGCCAGGGAAACCGCTCGGCTGCCCTGGCATTGAAGTGGCTCACACTGGATGAAACGAGCGCAAGCGTGATGGCGATGGCCCAGAACCTGATGCAGGCCGAACAGGTCGTTCGCAAGGTGTTGCCGCCGGTCTTGGCCTACAGCTGCAGGGTGGCCAACATAGACAGACAATCACTGACGCTGGCGGTTCCCGCCGCAGCGCATGCCACCCGCCTACGCCAGCTCACGCCCACGCTATTGCGCGCGCTGGTAGACCGCGGCTGGAACCTTAGCCAGATCGAGATTCGGGTTCAAGCGGGTTTGGCGACATACGCCAGGGAAGCACCACCCCGGGAAGTACGGCCACTGGACCGCCCCGCGCTGGAATGCTTCCGTGAACTACAGGAAAACGTGGCGCCCGGCCCGCTGGCGGATGCCATAGGGCGCTTGCTGGTGCACCACGGTGCTGTGAAACGCTAATTCGCCAGGCCGCTATCCGGGACGGACAGCAACCCTTTACGGGCTCAGGCGAACTTCCACTCGTAGTCGAACGCCTTGGGCGCTGTTTCCGGCGACTCGTAGCTGACGAGTTCCCAGGCATCTTGCTGTGAGAGCAGTGCGCGCGCAAGCTGGTTGTTCAGACCGTGGCCCGACTTGCAGGCCACGTAATGCGCCACCAAAGGGCGACCGATCAGATAAAGGTCGCCGATGGCATCGAGAATCTTGTGCTTTACGAACTCGTCGTCAAAACGCAGACCGTCAGAATTCAGAACGCGATATTCGTCCATGACGATGGCGTTGTCCAGACTGCCGCCCCGTGCCAGGCCTGCTTCACGCAAAGCCTCGACTTCGCTCGCGAAACCAAAGGTGCGCGCCCTTGCAATGGTTTTGACGTAGGAATCCTTTTCGAAATCGATTTTTGCAAAATTGGCAGTCGAATCAATGGCCGGATGCCGGAAATCAATGGAAAACGACAAGGCAAAGCCGTTGTACGGCTCAAGGCGCGCCCATTTGGCGTCTTTGCCTTCGCCTTCGCGCACTTCAACTGGCTTGAGCACGCGCAGAAATTTCTTGGGAGCCGCCTGTTCCTGCAGACCGGCGCTGCGCAGCAGATACACGAACGTGCCCGCGCTGCCGTCCATGATGGGAACTTCTTCGGCGGTCAGGTCAATATGCAGATTGTCTACACCCAGGCCCGCCAAAGCAGACATCAGGTGTTCGACAGTGGAAACACGGACATTTCCCTGCTGCAGCACCGAAGCCATACGCGTATTGCCGACCTGGTCGGCGCGAGCGGGAAGGTCAACGACTTCCGGAAGGTCGACGCGGTGGAAAACGATGCCCGTGTTCGGGGCGGCCGGGCGGAGCGTGAGCTCGACACGACGGCCGGAATGAAGGCCGACGCCTTTCGTGGAAATCGTTTTCTGTATGGTGCGTTGACGTAGCATGTAAGGGTCGCTGTTGCGTTTTATGTTCTTGTTTCCGACACGGCATTGTAACCGGTGTGCGGGTATACCATTAAATTTCTTGTGTTTCAAACAACTGCAGTCTCAATCGCCCTGCCTTTGCGGGCGCGGTCAGGCCAGACCTTTGGACATGATCGAAACAGAAACGTACTTCGACAGCGGGCGGGATTCCAGGGCGCGCCTCCCCGGGGAGAAAGGAAGCGCGCCGAGGGGATCCGGGCGACGACGCAAGGCCGCCGCCGGTCATGTGAAGGAAGGAAAAGCCGCTTTAGTCGGCCTGCTTGCGCAGGAAGGCCGGAATGTCATAGTGATCCATGCCGGCGGTTTCCAGAGCGCGAACCTGGGCCGAAGCCTGGCTGCGGGGGTTGCGGAACACCGACGGGACATCCAGATCCTGCACGTGCACGGGACGGTCGTCCGTGCCGGTACGCAGCACTTCGGCATTGTTCTGCACGAGCTGCGGGCGGGCGTTCTGACGGCCCAACCCGGTCGCAACGACCGTGACGCGCAGGTTCTCGCCCATGGTGTCGTCATAGGCAGTGCCGAAGATCACGGTTGCGTCTTCGGCGGCGTAGCCGCGGATCGTGTCCATGATGTCGCGGGTTTCGCGCATCTTGAGCGAACGGCTGGAAGTGATGTTCACCAACATGCCGCGCGCACCATGAAGATCCACGCCTTCGAGCAGCGGGCAAGCAATAGCCTGTTCCGCGGCGACACGCGCCCGGTCCGCCCCGGACGCCACCGATGTCCCCATCATGGCCTGGCCCTGCTCGCCCATGATGGTCTTGACGTCTTCGAAGTCGACGTTGACATTGCCTTCGACATTGATGATTTCAGCGATGCCGGCGCAGGCGTTGTGCAGCACATCGTCAGCCGACTTGAAGCAGTCTTCCTGGGTCGCGTCCTCGTCCAGAAGGTCATAGAGGTTTTCGTTGAGCACCACGATCAGCGAATGAACATGACGCGAAAGATCGGAAATTCCGTCTTCGGCCATTTTCATGCGCTTCGTTCCCTCAAAGGAGAACGGCTTGGTCACGACGCCAACAGTCAGGATCCCCAGCTCCTTGGCGACTTCCGCCACCACGGGACTCGCACCCGTGCCGGTACCGCCGCCCATGCCGGCGGTGATGAAGACCATATTCGCACCGTTGAGTGCCGCGCGAATCTCTTCACGCGCCGTCTCGGCGGCGGCGCGGCCCTGCTCTGGCTTTGCGCCTGCGCCCAGGCCGCTGCGGCCCAGACGAATCTGCACCGGAGCGTCTGAAGCCGCCAGTGCCTGTGCATCGGTATTGCAGCAAATGAATTCCACGCCCTGCACGCCGGAACGAATCATGTGTCCGACGGCATTGCCGCCAGCACCGCCGACGCCTACGACCTTGATGACGGTCCCGTTGGCGCTGGTATCGAGCATTTCAAAGTTCATCATGATTGGACTCCCTCACATTTATCCGTGAATCGATATGAATCAAAGTTCAATTCCCCAAGTACTGCTTGTTATGCGGATGGGTTTCAAAGGAAATGCCAGCGGAGCTCGCACCTGATTTGAAACACGTCCACGAACGAGTTGCGCTGACTCGTCCATAGGGCCGTGGCCCTAATTCATGAACCACTCCTTCATGCGCGCCAGCAGCGTGGCGAAACTGCCTTTCTGCTGAGCCACTTTTCGGCCGCGCGCGCGCTGGAGACGGGCTTCCTGAAGCAAGCCCATCACGGTGGAAAATCTTGGATTGTGCATGACGTCGGCCAGGCTGCCTTCGTAGGCCGGAATGCCGACGCGCACGGGTTTCAGAAAAACATCTTCGGCCAGTTCGACAATGCCCGGGAGCAACGAAGTACCGCCGGTCAGTACCACGCCGGAAGCGAGCAGGTCTTCGTAGCCGGATTCGCGTATCACCTGCTGAACGAAGCTGAAGAGCTCTTCGACCCGCGGTTCGATGACGGCGCCCAGGGCCTGGCGCTTAACCTGGCGATTGGGCCGGTCGCCCAGCCCAGGCACTTCAATCTGCTCGTCGGGGTTGACCAGCACCTGCTTGGCTATCCCGTAGCGCAGCTTGATCTCTTCCGCGTCCGGCGTCGGCGTACGCAGCATGGCGGCAATATCGCTGGTGATCTGATCTCCGGCAATGGGCACGACAGCCGTGTGGCGAATGGCGCCGTTGGTGTAGATCGCGACATCAGTCGTACCGCCGCCGATATCGATCAGCACGACCCCCAATTCCTTTTCGTCAGAAGTAAGGCAGGCCAGACTGGACGCCAGGGGCTGAAGAATGAGGTCCTGCACTTCCAGGCCGCAGCGGCGCACGCACTTGACGATGTTCTGGGCCGCGCTCACCGCGCCGGTCACGATGTGTACCCGCACTTCGAGCCTGAGTCCGCTCATGCCGATAGGCTCGCGGATGTCTTCCTGAGAATCCACGATGAATTCCTGGGTGAGCACGTGCAGGACCTGTTGATCCGTGGGAATGTTCACGGCCTTGGCTGTTTCGATCACGCGCGCCACATCGGTGGCGGTCACCTCTTTGTCCTTTACCGCCACCATGCCGCTGGAATTGAAGCTGGTGATGTGGCTGCCGGCGATACCGGTATAGACCTCGCGAATCTTGCAGTCGGCCATCAGCTCGGCTTCCTCGAGCGCGCGCTGTATGGAGTTCACGGTCGATTCGATGTTCACCACCACGCCCTTGCGCATCCCGCGCGACTCGTGCTGGCCCAGGCCCAGAACCTCGAAGCGTCCTTCCGGCAGTATCTCCGCCACGACCGCCACCACTTTGCTGGTGCCGATATCGAGAGCAACGATCAGGTCCTTGATGTCACGGGTCATAATTTTCTACTTGCTCGGTGTAGGGGTAACAGGCGCCGGCGTAATGGCGAAACCGTTCGGATAGCGCAGATCGGCGTGGGCGATGGCGCGTCCGTTCAGGCTCTGGACCACGCGCGGCCAGGCTTGAACAAAGCGCTCGATGCGCGCGGCGAAGGGCAAAGCGCCCGAGCGCCCATGCGGATCGGCGATATCGGCGGCCGGGTCGCGACCCAGGTTCAGGCGCATGCCGTCGGATAAAGTGACTTGCCAGGCGTAACGAGGGCTGAGTGCCAGCTCATTCACGCGCAGCTGCAGCGGTGCAAACCAACGCGCCACCTCGGCGTAACGCTGGACCACCAGCCGCTCGGAATCATCAGGGCCTTTGAGCTGCGGCAGCACCACGCCTTCGGGCAGGTCGCCGGCATAGGCGGCGAAGGCTTCGCCCCAGGTGTTGATCATCTCGTTCTCGTTCCACAGGGCCAAAGGCTGATGCTCTTCGATATAGACAGTGAGCGCATCGGGCCAAACGCGCTGCACCCGGGCATGGCGCACCCAGGGCGTGGTCTCGATCAGCTTGCGCGCTTCGTCCAGATCGATGAAGAAGAAATTGCCTCGCAACTTGCCCTTGACCGCTTCATCCAGGCTGGACGCCGTCACGAAACGCAAATCGGTATCCGGCTCGGCCGCCGCCAATTGCATCGACGAAATCGAGAAATAAGGACGCTGCGCGATCCATACGACCGCGCCCACCAACAAGGCGGCCACCGCCAGCAAAGCCAGCGAGTTCGCGATGAAGTTGATGAGTTTGGCGTCCTGGAACACGTCGTCCTTTCCTCAGTCCTTGTGCCCGCGCACCTTGCACGAAGCCGTGGAAAGGATGGCAATGCACAGGTCTGCATAGCTCATCCCGGCAGCGCGCGCGCTCATGGGCACCAGTGAGTGGCCGGTCATGCCGGGCGAGGTGTTCATTTCAAGCAGCCAGGGCTGGCCGTCTTCATCCAGCATGAAGTCGGCGCGGCCCCAGCCCTCGCAGCCGAGACTGCAATAGGCGAGTTCCGCCAGCCGCTGAATGCGCTCGCTCAGAACAGCATCGAGTTCGGCGGGGCAGATGTACTGCGTTGCGTCCGAGATGTACTTGTGTTCGTAGTCGTAATTGCCGCCGGGCGCGATGATCTCGACGATCGGCAGCGCCTGCGCCGAGCGGCCCTTGCCCAGCACCGGCACGGTGATCTCGCGCCCCCGGATGAACTGTTCCGCCAGCACTTCCTCATCGAACTCGGCGGCGACTTCATAGGCGGACTTCAGGTCGGGCGCGGCCTCCACTTTGGTAATACCCAGGGTGGACCCTTCGTGCGGAGGCTTGATCATCAACGGCCACCCCAGAGCTTCGGCTTTGGACAGGTCGGCCGGGTCGGTCAGTACGGCAAAGCCGGGCGTCGGCAGGCCGTGCTGCAGCCAGACGCGCTTGGTCATGATCTTGTCCATGGACAGGCTCGACGCCATGGGGCCGCTACCCGTATAGGGCAGCCGCATCAGCTCCAGAGCACCCTGTATGGTCCCGTCTTCGCCGTAACGGCCGTGCAGCGCGACGAAGACACGATCGAAGCCGGCATTCAGAAGATCCACCATCGTGTGGCGACCCGTGTCGAAAAGGTGAGCGTCGATGCCTGCACCACGCAAGGCTTCGTGGACGCCCCGCCCCGACATCAGCGAGACTTCCCGCTCAGCGGAGTGCCCGCCGTAGAGAACGCCCACGCGTCCGAAATCCATATTCATTCCAGCTCCCCCAACATGCCCGGCACCTTGCTGACCGAGCCCGCGCCCATGATCACAACGACGTCGCCGTCGCGCGCGAAATCCCGTATGGCCTGCGGCAGCTCGGCAATGTCCTCGACGAAGACCGGTTCCACCCGTCCGGCCACACGCAGCGCCCTTGCCAGGGCCCGCCCATCGGCAGCCACCAGCGGCTGTTCGCCGGCGGAATAGACTTCCGTCAGCAGCACGGCATCTGCTGCTCCGATCACACGCACGAAGTCCTCGAAACAATCGCGGGTGCGGGTGTAGCGGTGCGGCTGGAAGGCCAGCACAATACGCCGATCCGGCCAGGCGCCACGCGCGGCTTCCAGCGTGGCAGCCATCTCGTTGGGGTGATGTCCGTAATCGTCCACCACGGTATAGCGGCCGCCGCCGCGCACGGCCGGCACGGTGAAATCACCCACCAGGCTGAAGCGGCGCCCGACCCCTTTGAAGGACTCCAGAGCCGCGGCAATATTGTCGTCAGCCACGCCCAGCTCTGTGGCGACGGCAATGGCCGCCAGCGCGTTGAGCACGTTGTGGCGGCCGGGCAGATTGAGCTTCACCGACAGCAGCGGCAAGCTTCCCATGGCGCCGTGACGCTCCACGTCGAAACGCATCGCCGTGCCGTCGGCGCGCAGATTGCGCGCTTTGACCTGGGCGTCATGATCAATGCCGTAGGTGGTCACCGGTCGCGATACGAAGGGGATGATTTCACGAACATTGGCATCGTCGCCACACAAGATGGCCGAACCATAGAAAGGCAGCCTCTGCGTGAACTCGACGAAGGCGCTTTTGAGTCGCGCCACATCGTGCCCATAAGTGTCCATGTGATCGACATCGATATTGGTGATGATGGCCATCACAGGCAGCAAATTCAGGAAGGAAGCGTCGGACTCGTCCGCCTCGACCACAATGAACTCGCCCTGCCCCAGACGGGCGTTGGCGCCGGCGGAATTCAGGCGTCCGCCAATCACGAAAGTGGGATCCAGGTCGCCCGCCGCCAACACGCTGGCCACCAGGCTGGTGGTGGTCGTCTTGCCATGAGTGCCTGCCACCGCGATCCCGCGCTTCAAGCGCATCAGTTCCGCCAGCATCAGGGCCCTGGGCACCACCGGAATGCGGATGGCGCGAGCCGCCAGCACTTCGGGGTTGTCCGCAGTGACGGCCGACGACACCACAATCGCGCCCACGCCCTTCACGTTCTCGGCACTGTGGCCGATGCAGATCCGCGCGCCCAGGGCCTGCAGGCGCCGGGTCACGGCCGACGCCTGCAGGTCGGAACCGCTGATCGCATAGCCCAAATTCAGCAGCACTTCTGCAATGCCGCTCATGCCCGAGCCGCCGATGCCGACGAAGTGAATGCTTTGTATGCGATGCTTCATGCCGTCCTCCGCGCCACTTGTTCGCAAGCGTCAGCGATCAATTGGGTGGCCGACAAGCAAGCATGCTCATGGGCGTGCCTGCCGACTTCTGCGAGCGCCGTGCGATCAAGCGAACCCAGCCACGCCGCCAGCCATTCCGCCGTGAACGCGGCCTGCTTCTGCAACCATGCCCCCTTGCAATCGGCCAGGTAGCGCGCATTTGCGGTCTGGTGATCGTCGATCGCATGGGGCAAGGGCACGAACAGCGCCGCCACGCCTGCCGCGGCCACTTCGGCGACCGTCATCGCGCCCGCGCGGCACACCACCACGTCGGCCTGCGCGTAAGCGTCAGCCATGTCTTCGATAAACGCCCGGCAGTCGGCCTGGATACCGTTTGCTCGATACCGGCCTTGCAAGGATTCGATATGCTGTGCACCGGCCTGATGGGTGACGACCGGGCGCTCGGCGGGATCAAGCCTGGCCAGCGCCTCGGGAACGACCTCGTTCAAGATCGAGGCACCCAGGCTGCCGCCGATCACCAGCAGGCGCAAGGGACCCTGGCGCCCGGCATAGCGCTCTGCGGCAGGCGCCAGCGTGGTAAACGATGCACGCACTGGGTTGCCGACCATCACGGCCCCATGCAGCGCCCCCGGAAAACCGGACAAAACCTTGCGCGACATGCGCGCCAGCCAGCGATTGGCCGTGCCGGCCACCGCATTCTGCTCATGAACCACCATCGGAATACCGGAGGCGCGCGCCATCAGTCCGCCTGGAAAGGCCACATAGCCGCCCATGCCCAACACCACATCGGCCCGTGCTCGAATCAGCGCCTGACGGGCTTGCAAGCACGCGCGGCTCAGCGTGAACGGCAGCTTCGCCAAAGCGGCTATACCCTTGCCGCGCAGACCGGAAAATTCCAGCGGCAGGATTTCAAAACCCTGTTCCGGTACCAGCCGGCCTTCCATGCGCTCGGGGTTGCCCATCCACAGCACCCGCCAGCCTCGGGCCTTCATTTCATGGGCCACAGCAAGTCCCGGCATGATATGCCCACCGGTACCACCTGCCATGATGACCAGGGTACGAACGCTCATGTCCGCTTCCCCCTCATCATGTTGCGGTTCTCGTAGTCGACCCGCAGCATTAGCGCAATCGCGACGATGTTCATGATGATGCCGGTGCCGCCATAGCTCACCATGGGCAGCGTCAGACCCTTGGTCGGAAGCAGACCGATGCATACCCCGATATTGATGAAGGACTGCACACCGAACCACAGTGCCACGCCTTGCGCCACCAGGCCGCTGAAGATGCGCTCCATGGCGATGGCCTGGCGACCGATATCGAAGCCACGCCACACCAGGAAGACGAACATCGCAATGAGCCCCGCCACACCGACGAAGCCGAGCTCCTCGCCGATCACGGCCACGATGAAGTCCGTATGCGCCTCCGGCAGATAATGAAGCTTCTCGACGCTGGAGCCGAGACCCACGCCGAACCACTCGCCGCGTCCGAGCGCGATCAGAGAGTGCGAAAGCTGATAGGCGCTGCCGTAGGTGTTATCGGGGTTCCAGGGGTCCAGGTAGACGAACAGCCGCTCGCGCCGCCATGGCGACAACCAGATCAGGGCGAGAAAGCTGAGCACCAGACTGCCGAGCAGCACTGAAAACAGTTTGCCGTTGATGCCGCCGATGAACAGCAGGCCCACGGCAATTGCCACGATCACCATGAAAGCGCCCAGGTCGGGCTCCATCAGGAGCAGCATGCCGACCACGGCCAGCGCACAACTCATGGGAAGAAAGCCGCGCAGGAAGTTCTGCATGTGCTGCTGCTTGCGTACTGTGTAGTCGGCGGCGAACAGCACCACTGCGACTTTCATGAGCTCGGAGGGCTGAAAATTGACCACACCCAGCGGCAGCCAGCGGCGCGCGCCGTTGACCTCTCGTCCGATGCCGGGCACAAGCACCGCGATGAGCAGCAGCAGGCAAACCAGGAACAAAGGCATGGCCATGTGTTCCCACACCCGCATGGGAACGGTCAGCGTGATCAGGGCCGTCACTACCCCAATGGCGATGAACACTCCATGGCGCAATACGAAGTAATACTGGCCGTAGCTGGCGTAGCGGGGCCCATCCGCCAAGGCGATGGACGCCGAATAGACCATGAGCAGGCCGAACAACAACAGCGTCGTGGCCACCACGATCAGTGGCGCATCGAACAGCGGCATGCTGGTGCGGCCTGGCCGCACGGCGTTCACGCCATTACCGAGCTCGGAAAGCAGGCTCATGCCACCTCTCCTCTGTCGAGTGCCAAGGATTCCACGGCGTCGATGAAGCACTGTCCCCGATGCGGATAGTTCTTGAACATGTCCATGCTGGCGCAAGCGGGCGACAGCAGCACGACATCGCCTTGCGATGCTTCGGACATGGCGGCGTCCACAGCGTCTTCCATGGTCGCGGCATCGCGCGTGCACAGGTCGGCCGATCCCAGCGCCTGGCGGATGAGCGGCGCGTCCTGCCCGATGAACACCACGGCCTTGGCGTGGCGCCGGATGGCTTCGGCCAGCGGCGCGAAATCCTGGCCCTTGCCCAACCCGCCCACGATCAGGACCACCGGCCGGCCCATGCCTTCCAAGGCGGCCACGGTGGCGCCGACATTGGTTCCCTTGCTGTCGTTCACGAAATCGACACCTGCAATGCTGCGGACGAACTCGCAGCGATGCGGTTCGCCGGCATAATCGCGCAACGCGTGCAGCATGGCCGCCAGGCCGCCGCCCACGGTCTGGACCAGCGCCAGGGCGGCCAGGGCGTTCAGGGCATTGTGCCGGCCCCGCAGACGCAAGGCCTCAGTTGGCATCAGGCGTTGCGCAGCGCCCATGGGGCGTTCGGCGACGGGCTTGTGCTTGCGTCGGCTCGATCCGGATACCGCTTCAGGCTCGCGCTGCGGCACGGCCGCCAGCCACTCGATGCCCTGGCTGTCTTCGAGTCCGAGGTCGCCCTCGTATTCCGGCCGGCCTCTTCCAAAGCTCCGGACACTGACAGCCTGCAGGCCCCGAATCATGGCCATGACTGCGGGATCGTCGCGATTCACGACCGACACCGACGCGCCGGCCAGTATCCGCGCCTTGGCGGCGGCATAGGCTTGCATGGAACCGTGCCAATCCAGGTGATCCTGGCTCAGATTCAGCACAGCCGCGGCGTCCGGCGTCAGGCTATACGTGCTTTCCAGTTGGAAGCTCGAAAGCTCCAACACCCAGATTTCTGGTAGAGCTTCGTCATCGAGCGCGGTCATCAGCGCGGCAAGCGCCGGCGGGCTGATATTTCCCGCGGCCACGGCAGTATGACCGACTGCCTCGGCCAATCGCCGGACCAAGGCCGTGACCGTGGTCTTGCCGTTGGTGCCCGTGATGGCCAGCACTTTGGGGCGATAACCGTGCTCGGCCAGGTCAGCCAACGCACGGCAGAAGAGCTCGATTTCGCCGATGATCTCGGCGCCCTGTTCCCGGGCACGTGCGAGGAAGCCCGCCAACGGCTGTTCGGTGGGACACAGGCCGGGGCTGATCACCAGCCTGGAAACGCCTTCCAGCGTCGCGGTCTCCAGTGCGGCGGCCCCAAGACGCAGGTCGAGTTCGGCAGACGCCTCGGTGCGCAGATCGTCCAGGCCGGCGGGTGATTCGCGCGTATCGGCCACACGCAGGGCCACACCCTGACGCAGACACCAGCGCGCGGCGGCCATACCGGTTTCGCCCAGACCCAATATCAGGGTCAGGCCGGTCTGCTGCAGAGAGGGGAACGCCAGGTTCTTCATCGCAGTTTCAGTGTCGCCAGGCCGAGCAGCACCAGCATCATGGTAATGATCCAGAAGCGCACGACGACCTGGGTCTCCTTCCAGCCCGTGACTTCGAAGTGATGATGCAGAGGGGCCATCCGGAAGATGCGCCGCCCCGTCCCGTAGCGTTTCTTCGTGTATTTGAACCAGGTGACCTGCAGCATCACGGACAGGGTCTCCACGACAAAGACGCCACCCATGATGAACAGCACGATTTCCTGTCGCACGATCACCGCAATGGTGCCCAAGGCGCCGCCCAGGGCCAGCGCTCCGACGTCGCCCATGAATACCTGGGCGGGATAGGCGTTGAACCACAGAAAGGCCAGGCCGGCTCCTGCGATCGCGGCGCACAGCACCATGAGCTCCGCGGCACCCGGGATATACGGAAAAAAAAGGTATTTGGAATAATCGACCCGACCGACGACATAAGCGAAGATGCCCAAGGCGCTTCCCACCATGACGGTGGGCATGATGGCCAGGCCGTCAAGGCCGTCCGTCAGGTTCACGGCATTGCTCGAACCGACGATCACGAGCCAGGTCAAGGTGGCAAAGCCGAAGACGCCCAAGGGATAACTAACCGTCTTGAAGAAGGGCACGATCAGATCGGCACGGGTCGGCAGCGGCATGGTGAAGCCGCTCATCACCCAGTCGCGGAACAGCGGCCAGAGCTCGGCGTTGTCCGGCGCGGACACCGCGAAGGTCAGGTAGATCGACGCCACCAGCCCAATGATCGCCTGGTAGCAGAATTTGCTGCGCGAGGACATGCCTTCCGGATCGCGATTGACCACCTTCTTGTAATCGTCGGCCCAGCCTATCCACCCGAACCCGAAGGTCACGAGCAGCACGACCCACACGAAACGATTCGTCCAGTCGGACCACAACAGCGTGGCGACCCCGACCGCAATCAGGATCAGCGCCCCGCCCATGGTGGGCGTGCCGGTCTTCTGCAAATGGCTTTCAGGACCGTAGCTACGCACCGCCTGCCCGATTTTCAGTTCGGTCAGCCGGCGTATTACCCACGGACCGGCCACCAAGCCGATCAGCAGCGCCGTCGCGCATGCCAGCACGGCACGCAGCGTGATGTATTCAATGACTCCAAAGGCCCTGACGTGCTCGTCGGACAACCAGCGCGCCAGCTCAAGCAGCATGGTGACCTCCGGCCTGTCCCTTCAAAGCAGGGACGATCGCTTCTATGACTCTTTCCATCCGGGTACTGCGGGATCCTTTGACCAGAATATGTCCCGGCGGCTGATCGGCCAGCTCAGCAACCAGGCTCGGGATGTCGTCAAACGGCTGCGCGCCATCCCCAAAAGCGGATGCAGCGTGAGCCGCATCCGCACCAAAAGTGAAAAGCATATCGACGCCACAGTCGCGCGCATAGGCGCCGACTTCGGCATGCATGGCGGGACTGTCTTCCCCGATCTCGCCCATGGTGCCCAGCACCAGGGTGCGGCGACCCGGCAAGGCGGCCAGAACATCGATGGCGGCGCGCACGGAATCGGGGTTGGCATTGTAACTGTCGTCAATCAACTGATGGCCATCCGGCAGTGTGTGCAATTGCATCCGTCCGGCAACCGGGTTGAAGGCTTTCAGGCCGTCGATGATGGCGGCCAGCGGCGCTCCCGCCGCCACGGCGCACGCCGATGCGGCCAGGGCATTGCGCAAGTTGTGGACACCGGCCGCCCTCAGGGTCAGCACGGCGCTGCCCAAGGGCGTTTGCAAACGGAAACGGGTATGCGAGGCCTCAGGGCGAATCTCGTCGGCATGCACAGGAAATTCCGACTCGAAGCCGAAACACAAGCTGTCAGCTTCGCCCGCCCATTCACGCCACAGTCCGGCATAAGCGTCGTCGCCGGGGTAGACGGCCACGCCGGTTTCGCCCAGATCGCGCAATACCGAGCCGTTCTCCCGGGCGACTGCCTCGACCGTGTGCATGAATTCCTGATGTTCGCGCTGAGCATTGTTGACCAGCGCAATGGTCGGTCTGGCCAGCTCGGCCAGCTGCGCGATTTCGCCCGGATGGTTCATGCCCAGTTCAAAGACGGCTGCATGATGCGCTTCAGACAGGCGCAGCAAGCTAAGCGGCACGCCAATGTCGTTGTTCAGGTTGCCTTGTGTGGCCACCATGGATTCGGGACCGAGCCAGGACCGGAGGATCGAGGCGATCATTTCCTTGGTGGTCGTCTTGCCATTGCTGCCTGTCACGGCAATGACCGGCAGATCAAAAAGATCGCGCCAGGCGCCGGCGATGCGGGTGAGCGCCTGCTGCGTATCGCCCAACACAAAGAGCGGGATAGCGGAATCCGGTAACGGACGCGCCACGATGGCTGCCACGGCACCGCGTTCGGCGGCTTGTCCGACATAGTCGTGGCCGTCGAAACGGTCGCCGCTCAAAGCAAGGAAAAGCTGGCCCGGTTCGATGGTTCGGGTATCAGTGGCGATGGCCGGCGTGCCGCGCCATGTCAGCGCAAAGCGCGCCCATTCCCGATCGTCGAACGGCGTACGCCGGCCGGCCGTTTCTTGGTAAGTCTCATGCCCCTTGCCGGCAAGGAGCACGATGTCGCCCGGTTGCGCGCGCCATATCGTGTCCAGAATGGCCGCCGCCCGATCAAGCTCGATGCGCGGCGCCGACGCCATGCCGGCCACGATCTCGGCCACGATCTCTAGGGGATCTTCGTCGCGAGGATTGTCGTTGGTGATGACCACCGTATCGGCCAGGCGGCCGGCCAGCTCGCCCATCAGACTGCGCTTGCCACGATCACGGTTTCCACCGCAGCCGAAGACGCAAGCGACCTGGCCGCCGCGAGCGGTGGCGACGCTGCGCAAGGCATGCAAGGCACGCTCGAGTGCGTCGGGGGTATGCGCATAGTCGACCACCACCATGGGGCCCCCGCTTGCGCCCTGAAGTTCGGGTTCGACGATCTGCAGGCGTCCTTCCACGGAACGCAGACCGGCCAGCGCGCGCGATGTCCGCGATAGTGACCAGCCCAGCTGTTGCAGCACACCGGCGACCAACAACTGGTTGGACACATTGTGCATGCCGATGAGCCGGGTCACCCTCTGCATGCTGCCTTCCTTGCCAGCAATATTGAAGACCAACCCGTATGTTCCGGCATGCACATCGAGGGCGACGAACTCGGCGCCGCTTGCCGGGTCGAGCGAATAGGACACCGCCTGGCGGCCCTGCATGCGGGACAGCAGTTCCGCTCCGGCCGGGTCATCGGCGTTGATCACGGCGGCGCGCAGCCCCGGCCAGTCGAACAGCGCGAACTTGGCGTCGCGATAAGCTTCAAATGTGCCGTGATAGTCGAGGTGATCGCGCGTAAGGTTAGTGAATGCCGCAATTTCGATATGTACGGAATCCAGTCTGCCCTGGGCCACACCGATCGATGAAGCCTCGATGGCCGCGACGGTCGCACCGGCATCGCGCAGGGCGGCCAGATAGGCATGCATGGACAGCACATCGGGCGTGGTGAGTTCTCCGCCCAGATTGGTGCCGTCAGGCAAAGTCACGCCCAAGGTGCCCAGGGTGCCGCAGGGCACGCCGCCGGCATTCAGCGCCGCGGCAATCCATTGAACCGTGGTCGTCTTGCCGTTGGTGCCCGTTACCGCCACGACCGATAAGTGCTCGGATGGCTTCCCGTACCACAGATGGGCGACTTCCCCGAGGCAAGACACCAAGCCGGACACTTCCAGCACCGGCATGCCGGCCGTACCGCCGGCCACACTCTCGGGCACGGGAGCCTGCACGACCAGCGCAGCCGCGCCGGCCGCCAGGGCCGCTTCCACGTAGTGCCTGCCGTCGCCCGCAAACCCAGGGCAGGCGAAGAAGACATCCCCCGGCCGCACACGCCGCGAGTCCAGTCTCAGCTGTGCGTGGGACTGGACGCGGCCGCGCAACCATTCGACGATCTCGTATGCGGTCATCGTTGTTTTTCTCCCTTTGGACCGACCGCTACCAGCGATTCGATGGGTGCGTCAGGCTGGACCCCCAGACGGCGCAGGCTGCCGGCGACCACTTCAGAGAACACCGGTGCGGCCACACGCCCGCCGTAATAGGCGCCGGCACGGGGCTCGTCGATGCTCACGGCCACCACGATGCGGGGGTTGGAAGCAGGCGCGAAGCCGACAAAGGAACTGCGGTAGTCGGAGGTGCTGTATTTGCCGTTGACGATCTTGCGTGCGGTACCGCTCTTGCCGGCGACACGGTAGCCCTGCACTTGCGCGAGCTTGGCGCCGTCCGGTCCAGCCGCAGCCTCGAGTATGGTGCGCACCTGGCGCGCCACCTGCGGGGTATACACCTGCTTGCTGGTGGGTGCGCCATCTCGCTTCAGCAACGAGAGCGACACCATGTCGCCGTCACGCGCGAAGACCGTATAGGCTTGAGCCAGCTGCAGCAGCGAGACAGAGAGGCCATAGCCATAGGCCATGGTCGCCTGCTCGATGGGACGCCAGCGCTCCCACGGACGCAAGCGCCCGGCGGCGACCCCTGGAAAGTTCGCTTCAGGCGCCCGGCCGAATCCCAGGTCGCTGAAAGTGGTCCACATATCCTTGGCCGTCAGCCGCTCGGAAATCATGGTCATGCCGATATTGCTGGAACGGCGCAGGATGTCGGCCGCGTTGATCCGGCCGTTACGGCTTACGTCGGAAATGGTCGCGCCCTTGTAACGATACCGGCCGTTTCCCGTATCGAACATGGTGTTCATATTGATCTTCTGACTATCCAGGGCCAGGGCGACCGTGAATGGCTTCATGGTGGAGCCCGGTTCGAACGTATCGACCATGGCGCGGTTGCGCAGGGCCGCGCCCTTGCGATCGCCGCGGTCATTCGGGTCGTAGGAAGGCAGGTTCACCAGAGCGAGAATTTCACCGCTCTGGACGTCCAGCACGATGCCGGCCGCAGCGCGAGCCTTGTTGGCTTCCATGGCTTGCTTCAGGGCCGTGTAGGTGTCGTACTGCAGCCCAGCATCGATGGAGATGCGCAGATCACGTCCATCGACGGGCGGCACGACCGCCTGGACGTCTTCGATCACCCGTCCCAGCCGGTCCTTGATGACTCGCCGCGACCCCGCCTCACCCGAGAGCGCCCCGTTGAACGCCAGTTCGATGCCTTCGATGCCTTCGTCTTCGATATTGGTGAACCCCAGCACATGCGCCATCAGGCTGCCTTCGGGGTAGAAACGGCGCATCTCCCCTTGCTGGTGGAAGCCAGGCACGTTCAGCTTGCGGATCTTGTCGGCGGTGTCCAAAGAGACCTGACGCTTGATGTAGACGAAGGTCCTCTTGCTGTCAGCGACCCGGGTGCGAATGTCAGCGACACTCATTTCCAGCAGCTGGCCAAGTGAAGCGAGCTGCGCGTCCGATGCAGCACGAGTGTCTTCGGGTATGGCCCAGATCGCACGCGCGGGCACGCTGGCCGCCAGTACCACCGACCCGCTGCGGTCGAATATTTTCCCACGCGTTGCCGGCAACACTAGCGTGCGCTCGTACCGACGTTCACCTTGCGCCTGCAGGAACTCATCGTCCATGCCTTGTACATAGAGCGCCTTGGCGAACAGCGCCAGAAATCCGGCCATCAGGGAAAGAAAGACCAGCTTGGCGCGCCACATGGGCATCTGCCGGTCCAGCACCGGGCTGTTGAAGAAAGGGATGCGTTTCATGGCTGCTCCCCTCCCGCCCTGATGTTGTTCAGATAGATACTGCGGTCGGGCGTCGCCGTGACCATGTGCAGATCAGAACGCGCAATGTGGTCGATGCGCGCGTTGCGGGCCAGTTCGGCACGCTCCAGCTGCAGCCTGCGCCATTCGATGTCGAGTTCCCGGCTGCGGTCTTCCAGCCGCTCGACCGCCACGAAGAGCTGGCGCGACTGGTGCCGTGCGGTGACCAGTGAAATTGCCGATACCATGAGCGCCATGGCCAGGACGATGCACAGCCGGCCCATCAGCGCCGTACTCCCCGCCCTTCAGGGGCATACAGCGGCACAAGTCGCATGGCCTTGACGAAGGACGCCCCCTGGTCGGCGGGCAAAGGCGCCGATGTCCGCTCCGCCACCCGCATGATCGCAGAGCGCGCGCGCACATTGTCCGCGGCCTCTTCGACTGTGGGGGCGACCTTGCCCAGCGAAACCAGCACCGGCGGCGGCATCTGGCTTTCCGGAATGGGAAGGCGGGCCAGCTCGGCGGCTGGACGCGCCGCTGCGGCGATGCATTGCTTCACCATGCGGTCTTCCAGCGAATGGAAGCTGATGATGGCGAGCCGCCCGCCGGGCGCTAGAACCTTCAGAGTTGCCGCGAGGGCGCGAGCGAGTTCCTGGAGTTCTTGATTGACGTGAATCCGTATAGCTTGAAAGCTGCGTGTGGCCGGATGCTGGCCTTTCTCGCGAGTGCGGACGGCGCCGGCGACGAGCTCGGCGAGTTCGAGCGTGGTGCGCAGCGGCCGGGATTCGCGGCCAGCAACAACCGCCTTTGCAATCTGGAAAGCAAACCGTTCTTCGCCATAATTTGCTATGACCTCCTTGATATCTTGAAGTCCGGCCTGGGCCAGCCATTCGGCAGCGGTGGGTCCGCTGCGTGTGTCCATACGCATGTCGAGCGGGCCTTCGCGCATGAAGGAAAAGCCCCGCGCCGCATCGTCGATCTGAGGGGAAGACATACCCAAATCCAGCAGGATGCCGTTTACCTGGGTGATGCCCAACGCCTGCAGGTGTTCCGGCATGTCGCCAAAGCCGCCGTGCACCACTTCCAAGCGGGGGTCTTGCTCGCGCAAGCTGAGCGCAGCCTCGATGGCTTGAGGATCCTTGTCGAACACCACCAGACGAGCGCCGGGCGCAAGACGCTCCAGCAGCAGGCGGCTGTGTCCGCCGCGACCAAAGGTGCCATCAACATAGATGCCGTCGAGCGGCGGGGCATATTCCGCGGCGGCATCAGCCCGCCGGCGCTTGCCGAACCCGGCGTTCACCAACGCGTCGACGGCGGGCTCCAACAGCACGGAACGGTGCACGAATTCCATAGACCGCTCAGAAAGAGAAAGAATCGAGGATGTCCGACATGCCCTTGGCCAGATCTTCGGCCTCGCGGCGCTGGAGGGTGACGGCATCCCAAAGCTCGAAATGGCCGCCCATGCCCAGCAGCATGACTTCCTTGCTGAGCCCGGCGGCGCTGCGTAGTTCGGGCGCTACCAAAATACGCCCTGCTCCGTCGATATCGACGTCTTGAGCATTGCCCAACATGAGCCGCTGTAGAACGCGAGCGCCCGCCGGCAGGCGGGCAATCTCTTCGCGCTTGGTTTCCCACACGGGACGCGGATAGATCAGCAGGCATCCATCCGGGTGACGGGTCAGCGTGAGCTGACCCCCGCTCTGGGCAGCGAACGCGTCACGATGCCGGGTCGGCACGGTAAGCCGACCCTTAGCATCCAACGAGAGAGCGCTGCTGCCCTGGAACAAGATGAAATCCCCACTTTCGTGCACATTATCCTACTTTTTCCCACTCTACGGTAAGCGGATGCCCCGGTCAAGCGCCGGTAGCGAATTTTTTCAATGACAACAAGCACTTAGCGCTCATCCTTGGGGAAATGAGCACTGAAAACCATAAGCAAATCAAGGGATTGGCGCCGGAACTAAAGAAACTTCTTAAGGTCGCGCCTATGAGCGGCTTGAAACCGGGGGAGAAAGTGAGGCGGGTCTATAGGCCGGATTCTGTACGCCGGATGACCGACGGGCAATCATTCATCTGGGCGCGGCATTGCTGACGCGCTCGTGCCATCTACCCGCATGCTCGGGCGAGCCGCCCTTTCGGCCCCGAAAGGCCTGCGCATGCCTATTTGATGTTGCTCCGGGTAGAGGTTGCCGCGTTTCACCCTGCAGCGTCATGGGGACAGGCCCCATGCAGTACGGAGTGGCCGTACCAGTGCCCGAAGGCCCCCGCCGCAGACTCGTCTCTGTGGCCCTATTCCTCGGCTTGTCGGCGCTAGCGCGCCGCGACGCCGGACGGCCGTTAGCCGCTACCCCGCTCTATGGAGTCCGGACCTTCCTCGATGCTTGCGCACCGCGACTGCCCGACCCGCCCCACCGCGGCATTGTAACCTGCGACAATAGGGTTTCTTCGCGGGTTACTCACTGTTTTTGTCATGGCTGCCACTCTCATTACCCTGACCGGCGTTCAGCTGGCATTCGGACACCATCCTCTGCTCGACCACGCCGATTTCACGATCCAGCAAGGTGATCGTATCGGCCTGATCGGCCGCAACGGCGCAGGAAAGTCTTCGCTGCTCAAAATCCTGGATGGCCGTATCGAGCCCGACGATGGCGAAGTCATGCGCATGAGCGGCCTGACCGTCGCCACGGTTGAACAAGAGCCTGAGCTCGACGCCGCAGCCACCGTGATGGAAGTGCTGTGCGGAGACTATCTCGAGCGCGAAGATTGGCAGCGGCCCGCCGTGGCAGGCGCTCTCGTCGATCAGCTAGGTCTGGAGGCGGACGCACGCATCGAAGGTCTCTCGGGCGGTACCCGCAAGCGGGTGGCCCTGGCCCGGGCACTGGCTGACCGGCCTGACTTGCTGCTGCTTGACGAACCCACCAACCATCTGGACTTCGACGGCATACTTTGGCTGCAGCGCATGCTTGCGCAAGTACGCATCACGGTCGTCGTCATCACCCACGATCGCCGCTTTCTTGACGAAACCGCCTCGCGGATCGTGGAGCTCGACCGTGGAAAGCTTTACAGTTTTCCGGGCAACTTCTCGCAATGGCAGGCGCGCAAGGCCGAGATGCTCGAAGCGGAACAACAGCAACAAGCCCGCTTCGATAAATTTCTGGCTCAGGAAGAAGTCTGGATACGCAAGGGCGTGGAAGCCCGGCGCACGCGCAATGAGGGACGGGTTCGCCGCCTGGAACAACTGAGACGCGAACGGATGGAGCGGCGCGAGCGCGTGGGGAACGTACGCATGGCGGTGGCGGAAGGCAACCGTTCCGGCAAGCTGGTCGCGGAGCTGGATGACGTCAGCCACCAGTACGGCGACCGGGTGATCGTCCGTAATTTGTCCACGTCGCTCATGCGCCGTGACCGCATCGGTTTGATCGGCCCAAACGGCGCAGGCAAAACCACCTTATTGCGCATCATGCTGGGCGAGCTTAAGCCCGACAGCGGCACGGTAAAGCTGGGCACCAACGTGACCGTCGGCTATTTCGACCAGATGCGCGCCCATCTCGACGAGAACGCGACACTGGCCGACACCATCAATCCGGGCAGCGAGTGGGTGGAGATCGGCGACCAGCGCAAGCATGTCATGAGTTACCTGGAAGACTTCCTGTTCCCGCCGGCACGCGCCAATTCTCCGGTGTCCAGTTTATCCGGGGGCGAGCGCGCACGCCTGGCGCTGGCCCGAATGTTCGCCCGCCCTACGAACGTGCTGGTGCTGGACGAACCCACCAACGACCTGGACATCGAGACGCTGGAACTGCTGGAAGAACTGCTGCAGGACTACAGCGGCACGGTCCTGCTCGTCAGCCATGACCGGGCATTCCTGGACAACGTCGTCACCCAGACACTCGTGGCGGAAGGTGGCGGCCGCTGGTCTGAATACGTCGGGGGCTACGATGACTGGCTGGCCCAGCGTCCTGAGCCCGCCCTGACGCCAGCCAGCACTTCGACAGGCAAGGCTGCCGCGCCGGCTGAAGCGCCTGCCCCCCGCAGCGAACCGCAAGCGCGCCAGCGCGGCGGGCGCAGCAGCAATCGCCTGAGCAGCTGGGAGCTGCGCGAGCTCGAATCCTTACCGGACACGATCGCCGAAGTCGAATCCCGGATGGAGTCCCTTTCGCTCCAACTGTCGGACCCGACCTTGTACCAGGAGAATGCTGAACGGGTCGGCGAGATCAACGCTGAACTCGCCACGCTGGAACAAAAACTCGGCGAACTCTTCGATCGCTGGGAAAACCTCGAGGCAAAGCGCACAGAGGAATAAATAAGGCTTCCGCGCCGTTACCGGGCGAGTATTCAGTCCGCTTGCACGCGCCAGGGCAAGGTTTCACCGGCCGCGAGCGGCACCAAGGTGTCGCCGCCCATGTCCAACGTGTCCGGAATCGTGAAGGGCGACCTTTCAAGCGTCAGCGAACCTTGATTCACGGGCAAGCCATAAAAGGCCGGCCCATTCAGGCTCGCAAAGGCTTCCAGACGATCAAGCCGGCCGGCCTGGTCGAACGCTGTGGCGTAGAGTTCCATGGCGTGCAGCGCTGTGTAGCAGCCGGCACAGCCACAGGCATGTTCCTTCAGCCCGCGCGCATGAGGAGCGCTGTCGGTGCCAAGGAAAAAGCGCGGCGAATCGCTGGTGGCGGCTTCGAGCAGCGCCTGGCGATGCGTTTCACGCTTCAGAACCGGTAGGCAGTACCAGTGCGGCCGCAGACCGCCCTGGAAGATAGCATTGCGGTTGTAGAGGAGATGGTGCGCAGTGATGGTGGCGGCCACCGGCCCATCGGCCTGGCGTACATAATCGACGCCGTCCTTGGTCGTGATGTGCTCGAAGACCACCTTCAGGTCCGGGAACGCCCGACGCAGCGGCGCCATTACCCGTTCAATGAACACCGCTTCACGATCGAAGACATCAACGGCGGGGTCGGTGACTTCGCCATGCACGAGCAGCGGCATGCCGATTTCCTGCATGGCTTCCAATGCACCAGCGCAGCGGCCCAGCAGGTCGGTAACCCCTGCATCGGAATTGGTCGTGGCACCAGCGGGATAGAGCTTTACAGCGTGGATGACGCCGGTACCGTGCGCCATGCGGATTTCCTCGCCAGAGGTGTTGTCCGTCAAATAGAGCGTCATCAGCGGGGTGAAGGCGTCCACGGGCAAACCGGCAGCGGTCACGGCATCCAGGATACGCTCGCGATACTCCAGAGCCTGTTCCGACGTGGTGACAGGGGGGCGCAGATTCGGCATCACAATGGCGCGCCGGAACTGGCGGGCGGTATCCCCGACGACGGCGGCCAGCGTTGCGCCATCGCGCAGGTGCAGATGCCAATCATCCGGGCGGATAAGAGTGAGGGTTTTCTGAGCGGAGGCTTGGGACATTGGAATCTACTTAAAAGGCAGGCCGTCAGCGAGCGGCATGCTGCGCTCGACGAGACGCGCGAACATCGCGCAGCCTTCCGGAATGACGGCATCATTGAAATCGAAGGCGGCATTATGCAGGACGCAACCGGATTCCGCTCCCCCTTGTCCCAACCTGAAGTAGGCGCCGGGGCGCTGTTGCAGCATGAAGGAGAAGTCTTCGGATCCCATGGAGGGGACCAGGTTGCGCACGACCCTCTGCTCGCCGAACAGTTCGGCGGCGACGTCGGCGACGAGTTCCGCATGATGCGGAGTGTTGATGGTGGCGGGAAACAAGCGCCGGTACTGCAACTCGATCGTGGCCTTGAACGCCGCTGCGATCCCGTCCACGATCTCCTGCATGCGCGTGACAATCTGTTCTTGAACCACCGGGTTGAAGGTGCGGACCGTCCCGACCATGCGCGCTTCGTGCGGAATCACGTTCATGGCCTCCAGGCTGCCCGCCTGAACAGACGCGATAGTCAGCACGGCGGCATCGGGCCCCGGAACGTTTCTGGACACGATCGTCTGCAATGCCGTAATCAGCTGCGCAGCAATCACCACCGGGTCGTTGGTCTGATAGGGATGCGCACCGTGGCCGCCCTTTCCATGAATGCTGATCTCGAATTGATCGGCAGCTGCCATCATCGGCCCGGGATTCACGCCAATGACACCAGGCGGCAGGCCCGGCCAATTGTGCAGGGCGTAGACTGCGTCGCAGTCGAAGCGATGGAACAGGCCGTCGTCCAGCATGGCTTGGGCCCCGCCCAGCCCTTCTTCAGCCGGCTGGAATATCAGGACGGCCCGCCCGTTGAAGTTGCGTGTCTCAGCAAGGTAGCGCGCGGCGCCCAACAGTACAGCCGTATGGCCATCGTGCCCGCAGGCGTGCATAACGCCAGGCACGGTCGATCGATAAGCAGCCGTGCCGGTTTCGTGTATGGGAAGTGCGTCCATGTCCGCCCGCAGACCAACGGAAAGGCCGCTGCTGGTCGAGCGCCCTTCCAGCATGCCGACGACGCCCGTGCCGCCGACGCCGGTATGGACTTCGTAACCCAGCGCCCCCAGCATGCGCGCCACCAGCGCTGCGGTGCGGGTTTCGTGGAAGCCGAGTTCAGGGTGGGCATGAATGTCCCGACGAATGGCGACAAGCTCTTCATGGAACATGCGGACGGCACGAACTACATGTTGATACGACATTCTCGCGGGAATCCCTGGACAATCCGGATGTAAGACGCAAAGCGGTACATTAACATAGCGCAGCACCACCTAATGCAGCGTTGATGTCAACACCCGTAGCGCATTCCACACAGGACGCTGGTGCGGGCGTTTCTCTCACGTTATGCTGCACACCGTACATTCGATCAACAAATACAATCAGGAGTCCAGTTCTATGGCCACCTCTCAAAAAACCGCTCGCAAGCCCAACGCAGCGTTCATGAAACCCCTTACCCCGAGCGCCACGCTGGCTGCCGTGATCGGTTCCGAGCCCGTGCCCCGCACAGAGGTCACCAAGAAGATCTGGGACTACATCAAGAAACACGATCTGCAAGACCCGAAGAACCGCCGCAACATCAATGCTGATGACAAGCTGCGTCCGCTTTTCGGCAAGGAACAGGTCTCCATGTTCGAACTGACCAAGCTGGTCAGCGCACACCTGAAATAAGCGCCCGCTGCGCTTGCGGGTGATCGAGCACCCAATAAAAAACGCTGGCCTCAAAGAGCCAGCGTTTTTTATTCAAGGGCCGTTGCCTGCCAGGCTGGTTGCTTAAGTTCGAGCATTGACTGGCGGTATGGGGTCGATCCCCTGCAAAGGAGGGGGTTCCGGCTTAGAAGTCGGCGCCGGGTGCATTGCCTGCGTACAGGGCCAGCCACCCCTTGGCAATGCGGTAGACGACCCACACGAGCGCGATAAGCCCGGTCAGCCAGCCAATGAAGATGAGGGTGGCCAGCGCGCTTAATGCGAACCAGAGCAAGCCCCACCAGAAGGTCTTGATGACCCAGTCGAGATGAACCGCGTAGACGGTGCCTGCGGCTTCGGAACGTTTCAGATAAGCCAGAACGATGGCAGCGATGGTCGCCACGCCAAAAAACCCGGCGCTAACCAGCCCCAGCGCAAATAAACCGTAAATCAGATGGGCGAGCTTGCGTAGCGGGAAGCCGGTTTCCGGCTCGTGCTGCGGGTACGCGTACGACATAGGGAAAGTCTCCGTCTAACTTCTGGCCAGAAAGAAACTATTTTAGCTGATTCCCCAAAGACAAAACCCCATCTGCGCGTGGCAGATGGGGTTTTGCGGTATAAGAGCCTGACGATGACCTACTTTCACAGACGTACGTCCACTATCATCGGCGCGAAGGCGTTTCACGGTCCTGTTCGGGATGGGAAGGCGTGGGACCACCTTGCTATGGTCGTCAAGCGTAACGGGTTTGCGGTGTCGTGTTGCGTGGGGCGTTGAGTCGGGGAT
>JAEWFK010000154.1 GCA_023388835.1 Pseudomonadota bacterium
CACCGGGCTGGGCATGGAGAACTATCGCGAAGGCTTGCGCAAAGCCAGCCTTCTGCCCGTGACGTCCAAAGCGCACAACTTCTATCTGTCCTATTTCACGGAACTGGGCCTGATCGGCTTCGCATTGTTGCTCGCCATCCTGCAACGTGTCTATGCCGGTTTGGCGCCCATGGGTTCGCCATTCCGGGCCTTCCGTACGTCGTTTCTCGTGATGGCACTGATGATGACCATGAACGAATACATTCTTCTGCCTGAGCTATGGCTCTTCTTCGGAGTGTTATCGGGAATCTCCCAGCGCTTGATGTCAAGCGTCACATCGCACACGGCGCGGTCGATGCCGGCAAGGCGGCCGGCTTACGCGACCCAGGCAGTGCCGGCGGGGCGCTCAATCCGCAGCATGCTGGCAACGGGCCGGATGTGGAGCGCGACGGCCGGGCACACGGCGCCATTAAGCACCGCTGCGTCCGGAGGCCGACATGGCTGATCTCCGCTCTCCCTTGCAAGCCTCCAATCAGTACGGCGCCCTGGAGCGTCGGGTCGCGCGTCTGTTGTCAAACATGCCCTGGCTTCGGATATGGCTCAAGCGCGGCTATGCCCGGGCGGTCTATCTCCTGAATGGCAGGCACCCGGCGGCATTCGAGAGCCGGACAAGCTTGCATCAGGTCGGTCCCGACAACACCGACACTTTCTTCGGCTATTACGACAAATCACCTCTGTCCGGAAGCGGCCGCCTGCTGTGTCATGCCAGCCCTCATTCGAGCAACCGACCCCCGGAAAGCGGGCATAAGCTGGCGGTGCAGGTGTACGAGCTCGGCGCTCAGGGAAGTGCGGCGCCAATCATGTCGGTGGAAACCCGCTGCTACAACTGGCAGCAGGGCGCTCGCGCCCAGTGGCTGGACGACGATCATTTCATTTTCAATGATTTCGACCCGGAGCAGCGGCAGTACATCAGCCGTGTGCATTCAATATCAAGCAAGGAGGAAGTGCAGCGCTACACGCACGCCGTCCAGGATGCCTGGGGACGGGAATATTTTCTGGCGATCAATTATCGGCGGCTGCATGCGCTTCGGCCCGAGTACGGGTATTCCAACCTGCCGCCGCTGGATGAACGGGCGCTGAATAAGCTGGACGACGATGGCATCTGGCGCGTGGAACAAGACAGCGGCGACAGCCGTCTGCTGTATTCGCTGCAGGACATATGCCGCTGCGAGCCTTCCGATGACTTCCCCCATGCCCGGCACAAGGTCAACCACGTGATGATCGCGCCCGACGGCCGGAGATTCATCTTTCTGCATCGCTACTTCATCGGCAAGCGCAAGTTCGACCGCCTGATGCTGGGCGCCGCGGATGGCTCGGGCCTGCGCGTTTTGAGCGCCCACGGCATGGTGAGTCACTGCTTCTGGATGAGCGACAGTGCCTTGCTTTGCTATCTGCGCGGCCCGAACGGTCGGGACGGCTACCACAAGGTCGACATATCGACGGGGAAGATCGAATCCGTGTTTGGCGGCGCGCTCGACGCCATGGGCGACGGCCATCCGCACGTCCACGGCCAGTGGTTCGTGACAGACACCTACCCCGACAAGCGCCGCATGCAGCACCTGCTCAAAGCTGACCTGAACACCGGCGTAGTGAGTGAGCTGGGGCGCTTTTACCAGAGTTTTCGCTACGACGGACCTAACCGCTGCGATCTTCATCCCCGCATTTCTCCTGATGGGCGGCTGGTGTTCTTCGATTCGGTCTGCAGCGGCCGGCGACGACTTCATTTCCTGGAACTGGACCCGCCATAGGAAACACTGACCATGCCATTCTCCGTACTGATGTCCGTCTATCGCGCTGAACGGCCCGAGCATCTGCGCATTGCGCTGGAAAGCCTGACGGCGCAGACTCTTCAGGCGACCGAAGTCGTGCTCGTCGAGGACGGACCCCTGCCCGACGACCTGCATGCCGTAATTGAGACATATCGCGAGACGCTCAACATCGTTTCCGTGCGCCTGCCGGAAAACGTGGGTCTTGCCCGCGCGCTCAATGCCGGCCTGGCTTCCTGCAGCCATGAGCTGGTCGCGCGCATGGACAGCGACGACATCTCCTTGCCGGACCGGTTCGAGAAGCAGCTGAGATTCATGGAGGACCACCCGGATGTCGCCGCGAGCAGCGCGGCGCTGGATGAATTCGATGAAGAAGGCCGGGTGTTCTCATCTCGTGTGCTGCCGCTCACCCACGAAGAACTGGTCGAGTTCGCCCGGCGACGCAGCCCTTTGAGCCATGCCGTGGCCATTTTCCGCAAATCGGTGGTGCTTTCCGTAGGCGGTTACCCGCTCTTCAAGCGCTCGCAGGACGTCGCCTTGTGGTCGCTGCTCATCGTCAAAGGGCATCGGCTGGCCAACTTGCCCGACACCCTATTCAAGGTCCGGGCCGGAGCCGCCTTCATGACCCGCAATGGGCTGCGCAGCCTGCGCCAGGAAGTCGCGGTGATCCGCTACCAGCGAGCGATCGGCTTTTTGTCGCAACGCGATATGTGGCGCAACCTGAGTGTGCGCTTCATCCTGGCCACCGTTCCGGTGGGAATCAAGAAACAGCTCTACGCCCACAAGGCCCGGCCCAAGGCATTGCTGGGCGCCGCCCTGAAACGCAGTTTCGACGTCTCCCTGGCAGCGGCGGGGCTGACCGTGGCAGCACCACTCATCGGCGCGGGCTGGCTGGCGGCCGCCCTCGAGACACGGCGCAACGGCTTTTTCCTGCAGGAGCGCATTGGACTGCATGGAAAGACCTTCCGCATCGTCAAGCTGCGCACCATGCGTGAAATCACCACGCTCAACAGCACGGTGACCGCGGCGGGCGACCCGCGCATCACCCGTAGCGGTGCAGTACTGCGTCGGACCAAGATCGATGAGCTGCCTCAGCTGTGGAATGTCCTGGTGGGAGACATGAGCTTTGTTGGGCCCCGGCCCGATGTGCCTGGCTACGCCGACCGGCTCGAAGGCGAAGACCGCGTCATCCTCAGCGTACGGCCGGGCATCACCGGCCCCGCCACCGTCAAGTATCGCAACGAGGAAGCGCTCCTGAGCCATCAGGCGGACGCCCAGCGCTACAACCGGGAAGTCATCTGGCCGGACAAGGTCCGTATCAACAAAGAATACATCCACACCCGCAGCTTCCTTCACGACCTCAAATACCTCTTCAGGACCGTCCTTAAATAAGGAGATTCAAATGCTGGATACAAGCTTCTCGCCCTGGCCTGCGTTCACAGAGGAGGAGGCCGACGCTGTGCGCGCCGTGATTCTGTCGGGGCGGGTGAATTACTGGACAGGCAAGGAATGCAGGCTTTTCGAGAACGAGTTCGCCCAGTCCGTGGCGTGTTCCCATGGCGTGGCGATGGCCAATGGCACGCTCGCGCTTGAAATTGCGATGCGGGCCCTGGATATCGGGCCGGGGGATGAAGTGATCGTCACCCCGCGCAGCTTCATCGCCTCGGTTTCCTGCGTGGTGGCGGTAGGCGCCACGCCGGTGTTTGCCGACATCGACCCCGAGAGCCAGAACATCACCGCCGAGACCATCGCCGCAGTGCTGACGCCGCGCACCCGAGCCGTCATCTGCGTCCACCTCGCCGGCTGGCCCTGCGACATGGACCCCATCATGGCATTGGCGGAAGAGCACGCCATCGACGTCGTGGAAGACTGCGCACAGGCCCACGGCGCCGTGTACAAGGGCAGGCCCGTCGGCTCGCTCGGCCATATCGCTGCATGGTCGTTCTGTCAGGACAAGATCATGACCACGGGTGGCGAGGGCGGCATGGTCACCACCAACGATCCGATCCTGGCCGCGCGCACCTGGTCCTACAAGGATCATGGCAAAAGCCGTGACACCGCGGCCCGGCCCGGCCACAGCGGAAGCGCATTCCGGTGGCTGCATGATCGCTTCGGCACAAATGCGCGAATGCTGGAAGTACAAGCGGTGATCGGCCGCATCCAGCTGCAGCGCCTGCCTCAATGGAGCGGGCAACGGCGGCGCAACGCCGAGCGGATATGGGCGACCGCCACGCGGCTGCCCGGCTTGCGAGCGGGCACAATACCGGAAGACATCGTCCACGCCGCCTACAAATGCTATGTGTTCGTTGACCTGGACCGCCTGCAGCCCGACTGGAATCGCGATCGCATTCTTGCTTCGATCCAGGTGCTGGGTGTTCCCTGCTATGCGGGTTCGTGCCCCGAAATCTACCGCGAAAATGCTTTCGACGGAACGGGACTGCGTCCAGCCGGCCGGCTGCCCGTCGCAGAGGCCCTTGGCCGCAGCGCACTGATGTTTCTGGTGCACCCCACCTTGCAGGAACATGAAATCGAGCGGTCCTGCGAAGTGCTGCGCGAAGTCATGCAGGAGGCCGCCCTGCCCAGCCCCATCCCGCGCAGGACGGAGGTCGCCGCGGCCCAGGCTGCCGTCTTCCAGGCGCTTTGACAGGCTGACAGCATGTTCGCACATACCTTGCGCAGCAGAATGGCGGGAATCCGCAAGCAGAAATTCCTGAGCCATGTCGCCGCGTTGATGACCGGCGCCGTCATCGCACAAGCCGTACCGCTGCTGCTGAGCCCGGTCCTGACCCGCGTGTACGAGCCTCAGGATTTCGCATCGTTCGCGATATTCACGTCGATCTGCGGTGTGCTTTCGGTTGTGGGAGCCGGGCGGTATGACGAAGCCATTCTTCTGCCGCGCGAAGAAGAGGACGCTCTGAGCGTCGTGGCGCTCTCGTGGATCGTGCTCACGACCCTGTGTTTGATCCTGACCGGCCTGGTTGTCCTGCTTCATGGCAGCATTCCGCCCAGCTGGGAAGAGACGCTTGATCCCGACTGGCTATATTTGCTGCCCGTCGCCGTCTTTGTCTGCACGTCTTTTCAGATTCTCGCCAACTGGAACAACCGCCGCGGCCTCTTTCCGCGGCTGGCGGTGAGCCGCGCCGCACAGGGAACGTCAGGCGGCCTGGTTCAGTGCGGACTGGGGTACAGCGGGATGATGGGACTGGGTCTCGTCTGGGGCTGGCTGGGCGGACAGCTGGCGGGCATGCTCATGCTGCTACGCACGCACCTGCCCGCGCTATGGCGCAGCAGGGGACAAATCAGCCGGACAGGCATGGCCGCCAACGCACGCACCTATCGGCGCTTCCCCTTATTGTCCACCTGGGGGTGCGTCCTGGGCAGTGGCGGCGCCATGATGGCTCTGCTCATCGTCAGCCAGACTTTTTCCTCCACCATTACCGGGTGGTTCAGCTTCACGCTGCGCGTGCTGGCCCTGCCCCTGTTTCTCATTTCGAACGCACTCGCGCAGGTCCTGCATCAGCGCATCGCGCGCATGAACAATGAGGACCCTTCGCAAATCCAACAATATGTGCTGCGCACCGCCGCCATACTCTCGGTCATTGCCGTTCCGTTCGTGATCGTCCTGTCTTTCTTCGGCGTGGAACTCTTCACCTTCGCATTCGGCCGGAACTGGTCGGAAGCGGGCAAGTATGCGGGAATACTTTCCGTGGCGGTCGGCATCCGGTTCATCGTCAGTCCGCTCACCGCGGTTCTCTCGCTGAATCAAAACGTGAAGAGCTGTGTGCAGTGGCAGGTGCTTTACTTCCTTAGTGTCACCGTCACGCTCAGCCTCGGCACCGGGCTGCCTATCGAAGACTTCCTCAAACTCTATGTGGCGCATGAAGTCGTTCTCTACAGCCTCTACTTTCTCATCATCATCAAAGCGTCGCGACGACGCCCCGAACCCTGCATGAGGGCTACGGCCCCCGACTCCATCGCCTAGACATCCCGCAACGAAACAAACAGCAAGCGCTGTCCCACGCCGACGCTCCATTCGGAGCATCGGCCAGGCCGCATGTTCCCCAGGAGGCAACCATGCATTCCCTCGTCCAGAAATCGAGGCCCCGCCTGGAAGGCGGCATGACTCAGACCCGTCCCGGATTGCGGGAGCGGCTGCTGGCCATGCCACGCTACCGCAAACGCATGCTGCAGGTCTCCGTCGATACGCTGCTGATATGGTTCTCGCTATGGCTGGCGTTCGCTCTGCGTCGGGATGACCTCGCTGCGGCGCAACCCTTCGGTGCTCATGCATGGATGTTTGCGCTGGCCCCGCTTCTGGCCATACCCGTGCTGGCGCGGGCCGGCCTGTATCGCGCCGTCCTGCGTTATCTGGGCCTGCAAGCTTTGTGGGCGGTCGCCAAAGCGATCGGCATCGCCGCCGTGCTGCTGGGTCTGGCCGTCTGGCTGTACGGCGCCACAACGCCACCCGTACCGCGCTCAGTCGTTGCTATCCACGCCTTGCTAAACCTGATCATGGTGGGCGGGTTGCGCCTACTGCTGCGCTACTACTTTCTGGCCGGCACGCGGCCGGCTCCCGGCCGACGCCTGCGGCGCGGAGCGCCCGCCCCCGTCCGCGCCAATGTCGCCATCTATGGCGCGGGCAATGCAGGCAACCAGCTGCTGGTCACTCTGCAAAGCGACCGCAGCCGGAAGGTCGTGGCATTCCTGGACGACAACGCCGGTCTGCAGGACCGCACCATCAGCGGGCTTCCTGTCCATGATCCGGACCGTATCGAGAGCCTGGTCGACACGCTTGCGCTGAGCGAGGTGCTGCTGGCCATGCCGTCGGTCAGCCGCAGCCGCCGTCGCGCGATACTGGAACGCCTTGCCGACTATCCGTTCGCGGTACGCACAGTACCGGGGTTCAGCGACTTGGCCAGCGGCAAGCTCAAGGTGGATGAGCTGCATGAAGTCGACATCGCCGACCTGCTCGGCCGCGATCCTGTCGAACCGGATGTCCAGCTGCTGGAGCGCTGCATACGAAACCAGGTCGTCATGGTGACCGGCGCCGGCGGCTCGATCGGTTCGGAACTGTGCCGGCAGATCCTGCGTTGCACCCCGCAGACGCTGATTCTCTTCGAACATTCCGAGTACAACCTCTATAACATCCAGTCTGAACTGGAGGACAGCGTCCGTGAGGGAGGTCTGGATGTGAAGATCGTCCCGATCCTGAATTCGGTGCGGGACCAGCAGCGGCTCTTCGATGTGATGTCCGCCTGGAATGTGGACACTGTCTACCACGCAGCAGCGTACAAGCACGTGCCCATGGTCGAGTGCAACATGGCTGAAGGCGTATGGAACAACGTCTTCGGAACGCTTTATTCAGCGCAGGCGGCGCTGCGAGCGGGCGTTTCGAACTTCGTGCTGATTTCGACCGACAAGGCCGTACGGCCCACCAACACCATGGGTTGTACCAAGCGGCTGGCGGAACTGGTCCTCCAGGCACTGGCCTTCGAACCCACTCTGAACCTGTACGGTGACCACCGGAATATCGACCTTCCCAATCGCACGCGTTTCACCATGGTGCGCTTCGGCAACGTGCTCGGTTCGTCCGGCTCCGTCGTGCCGCGCTTTCGCAAGCAGATTCAGGCAGGCGGCCCGGTGACGGTGACTCACCCGGAGATCACACGCTACTTCATGACGATCCCCGAGGCGGCCCTGCTCGTGATCCAGGCCGGTTCGCTGGGCCTGGGCGGAGACGTATTCGTGCTCGACATGGGAGAGCCCGTGAAAATCCGTGATCTGGCCGAGAAAATGATACGCCTGTCCGGCCTGACTCCGCAGACGGCGGACCAGCCGGACGGGGACATCGCCATTCAATACGTCGGACTACGGCCGGGCGAAAAACTTTACGAAGAACTGCTGATCGGGGGAAACGTGTTGCCGACCTCTCATCCCATGATCATGCGCGCAAATGAAAACCGCCTGGCATGGGAATCGTTGAAAACCCTGCTGGACCAACTCGCCATGGCCATTGCCGACGACAACTATCCCCGCATCCGCTCATTGTTTCTAGAAGCCGTAGACGGCTATTGCCCGGATTCGGATATGGTGGACTGGATACACCTGCACCATTCCGCGGAAACCCACCAGGTGGCACAGCAAGTCAGATAACGAACAGACACGCAGGAAACCGACTGTAGCACCTGCAGCCCCCGGCTTGCTTTTAGAAGCCTTTCAGGCACTGGCGTCAATACTTGTGAAACGACTTATCGATCACAATAGGCCAAATGACTGAAAAAAAGGGGTGTTCCATGAAACGACTGATAGTGCTCGGCCTGGCTTTGGCCGCTGGGATGTTCAGCACGGCGTCCCGCGCGGATGTCGATGTTCATATCGGAATCGGTGTTCCGGGCGTGGTGATCGACAGCCACCCGCGCCACCATCATTATCATCCGCCGGTGCGGCATCGCCACTATGCGCCGCCCGTCTACTATTACCCGGAAAAAGTCTACAAACGCTCGCACAAACATCACAAGCACAAGCATTACAAGCACCGCCACCAGTCGCGTCAACATTTACATCGGGGTCACCGCCCGGGTCCCCCGCCCCACGCTTACGCGCGGGGACATTGGAGTCGCTGAATCCACTCAGGGCGTGAGCCGCTCGAGTCCGCCCATATAGGGCTGCAAAGCCTTCGGAATCACCACACTGCCGTCGGCCTGCTGGCCGTTTTCCAGCACGGCCACCAGGCAGCGCCCCACCGCCAAGCCCGAACCGTTCAACGTATGAACGTATTCGGGCTTTCCTTTTTCGCCGCGGAAACGCGCCTGCATGCGACGCGCCTGGAAGGCCTCGCAGTTGGAGACGGATGAAATCTCGCGCCAGGTGTCCTGCGCCGGCAGCCACACTTCCAGGTCGTATGTCTTGGCGGCGCCAAAACCCATGTCGCCGCCGCACAGCGAGACTACGCGATAGGGCAGATCCAGCGCCTGAAGTACGGCCTCGGCATGCCCGACCATCTCCTCCAGAGCGTCATAGGACTTTTCTGGATGCACGATCTGCACCATTTCCACCTTGTCGAACTGATGCTGGCGGATCATGCCGCGCACGTCCCGCCCGCCGCTGCCTGCTTCCGAGCGGAAGCATGGGGTGTGCGCAGTCAGACGGGTCGGCAATTCATCGGCCGCGAGGATGGAATCGCGCACCGAGGCGGTCAGCGTGATCTCCGATGTCGAGATCAGATAGAGGTCTTCACGCTCGTCGTCGGCATCGTCGTCAGCACCGCCCTTGGTCACCCAGAACATGTCGTCCTTGAACTTGGGCAACTGGCCCGTTCCCACCAGGGTGGACGCGTTCACGATATAGGGCGTGTAGCACTCCTGATAGCCGTGCCGGGTCGTATGCAAGTCGAGCATGAACTGCGCCAACGCCCGGTGCAGACGGGCCATCTGTGAACGCAGCATCATGAAACGCGAGCCCGACAATTTGCGCGCAGTCTCGAAGTCCAGCCCGAGCGGCTCGCCGATGGCCACGTGATCGCGGGCCTCAAAGGCCAGCGCAGGCGGATTGCCCTGCTCGTTCGCCTGCATGCCGGAAGGCAGCCAACGGCGGACTTCCACGTTGTCGTCGCTGGATGCGCCAGCCGGCACGCTTTCATGCGGCAGGTTCGGGATGGTCAGCAGCCAGTCGGACAATTCACGCTGGATCGCGCCCAGCCGCGTTTCGAGTTGCTTGAGCTGATCGGGTATGGCTTGCGACTCCGCCAGCACGGCGGATGCGTCTTCGCCGCGGGACTTCAGTTGACCGATCTGTTTGGCCAAGGCGTTGCGGCGCGCCTGCAGCGTCTCGGTTTCCACCTGCACCGCCTTGCGGTCGGCCTCGAGGCGGTTGAAGCGTTCCGTGTCGAAGGTGATGCCCCGTAGAGCAAGGGCCTGGAGCACAGTGGGAAGGTCTTTACGCAGTAAATTCTGGTCGAGCATGGATCAGCCAATCAAGTTCGGTAAACCGGGGGTTTTCGGAATGCGGTGGCGCCTGCGGCGAAACATGAGGGACGCCGTCAACGCGACTTCTCCTGTTCGTCGAGTTCGCGCAGGAAGGCCAACTTTTGCTGGATTTTACCTTCGAGGCCCCGGTCTGTCGGTGTATAGAAGACGGTTTCGAGCCCGTCGGGGAAATACTGTTCGTCCGCGGCATAGCCATGCGGCTCGTCATGGGCGTAGCGATACCGGCGCCCATAGCCGAGATCCTTCATGAGGCGGGTAGGCGCATTGCGCAGGTGCAACGGCACCGGCGCACTGCCATGCTGCTCGGCGTAGCGGCGCGCGGCCTTGTAAGCGGAATAGACGGCGTTGGATTTGGCCGCGCAGGCCAAGTAGACCACCGCCTGGGCCAGCGCCAGTTCGCCTTCGGGCGAACCCAGCCGCTCATAGATATCCGCCGCGTTCAGGGTGAGCTGCGTGGCTCGCGGGTCAGCCAGTCCAATGTCTTCGACGGCCATACGCACCAGCCGCCTTGACAAGTAGCGCGGATCGGCGCCGCCGTCCAGCATGCGGCAGAACCAGTAGAGCGAAGCGTCTGGGTCCGAGCCCCGCACAGCTTTGTGCAGGGCGCTGATCTGGTCGTAGAAGGCTTCTCCGCCCTTGTCGAAGCGGCGCAGGCTTTGCGACAAGGCGGTTTCCAGCCATTCGGGATCGACGGTGTCGCGCCCGGCGTTGCGCGCGGACTCGGCGACGATCTCCATGGCGTTGATCAGTCTGCGCGCATCGCCATCGGCCCAGCGTGCCAGTTGCTCGCGTGCGGCCGGCTCAAAGACCAGCGGAGGCTGTTCCGGGTCGGCATTGAGCACATCGAGCGCGCGATCAACCAGCTCCGCCAGTTCCTCGAAGCTCAGCGCCTGCAGCACATACACCCGGGCCCGAGACAACAAGGCGGAGTTCACTTCGAAGGAAGGGTTCTCGGTGGTCGCGCCAATAAAGGTAAACAGCCCACTTTCCACATAGGGCAGGAAGGCGTCCTGTTGCGCCTTGTTGAAGCGGTGCACTTCATCGACGAACAGAATGGTGCGCCGCCCGCGTGCCTGTGCGGCTTGCGCCGCCACCACGGCCTCGCGGATGTCCTTGACGCCGCCCAACACCGCGGAGATCGCAATGAACTGTGCATCGAAGCCCGCCACCATCAGGCGTGCGAGCGTGGTCTTGCCCACGCCGGGGGGACCCCAGAAAATCATCGAGTGCGGCCGCCCGGACTCGAACGCAACCCTCAGGGGCTTGCCGGGCCCCAGCAAGTGGGCCTGGCCCACGACTTCATCCAGTGTCGCCGGACGCATGCGCTCCGCGAGCGGGGCATGGGCGGCCCCCCCACTGGCGTCATGGAACAGATCGTTGCTGGTCGACATGCCGGCTTATTGCATCCTGACGACGTCCACGTCGGGCGGCACCTCGAAGGCAAAGGCATCGGCCGACAGGCCGGGGTTGGCCACAATATCGCTCAGACCGATGCGAGTGGTTTGCCCGAAGGCATCAAGCAATTCAAGCTGACGGGGCATGCCCTGGGAGAATCCGATATCGACGTGGGCAAACCCTGCGTCGCCGCCTCGGGGGGTGGCGCGCAGCCAGTTCAAGCCATCGCGATCGTCGAGCGCAGCCAGTTCGAAGGCGTCGTCGAGACTGCCCGAGCCAAAGAGGATGGCGGCCGGAGAAGCGCCAATCGATTCATCCACCGATCGCTCGGTGACTTGTGCGAGATCGGGATCATACTGGCGCAAGACCTTGCCGTCGGAAACGACGAGCTGCTCATAGGGCTGCACAGTATGCCAGCGGAACTGCCCGGGGCGCTTGAAAGCGAAGTCGCCCTGCTGCGCCTGCCGCGATTTGCCCTGGGCGTCCGCGACCTGCTGTGTGAACTTGCCGGAGGCGGAATCGACCTCGGAAATGAAACGCTGCAACTGCGTGCGTGCGTCGGCCGCAAAAGCCGGCAGTCCGCCCAAGGCCAGCACGGTGGCTGTCGCACATACCGCAAGGGATCGCAGAAAAACCGCGGATACTGCTTTATTCATCGTCGCCTGCCTTTCCTGCCGGTACAAGGATTTCACGATTGCCGTTGGACTGCATCGGACTCACCAGCCCGGCCTGTTCCATTTGTTCGAGCAGCCGGGCCGCACGGTTGTAGCCGATGCGCAGATAACGCTGGACCGATGAGATCGAGGCCCGGCGGTTCTTGAGGACCAGCTCGACAGCCTGATCGTACAACGGGTCGGATTCCGCATCTGTAAACCCTGTAACCGACCCTACGCCGTCGCCGGTCTCGCCATCGGACCCGCCTTCGAGCAGGCCATCCACATAATTGGGTTCGCCTTGTTCCTTCAACGAGTCGACCACCCGGTGGACTTCATCGTCGTGAACGAAGGCGCCATGTACGCGGACCGGCAGCCCGGTGCCGGGCGGCATGTAAAGCATGTCGCCCAACCCCAGCAAGGTCTCGGCGCCCATCTGATCGAGAATCGTGCGCGAATCGACACGCGAGGAGACCTGGAAGGCGATACGAGTGGGGATGTTGGCTTTGATCAGCCCGGTAATGACGTCGACGCTGGGGCGCTGGGTCGCGAGCACCAGATGGATGCCCGCGGCGCGGGCTTTCTGCGCCAGCCGTGCGATGAGCTCTTCGATCTTCTTGCCGACGACCATCATCAGGTCGGCGAGCTCGTCGATCACGACCACGATAAAGGGCATGGTGGTCAGGGGCTCGGGTGCATCCGGGGTGAGCGAAAACGGATTCGGTATCGGTTCCTCGCGCTTCTGCGCTTCGCGGATCTTGGCGTTGTAGCCGGCCAGATTGCGCACGCCGAGCTTGCTCATCAGGCGATAGCGCTTTTCCATTTCAGCCACGCACCAGTTCAGTGCGTTGGCCGCCTGCCGCATGTCGGTCACCACGGGCGCCAACAGATGCGGAATGCCTTCATAGACGCTCATTTCGAGCATCTTCGGGTCAATCAGAATCATGCGCACCTGAGTCGGATCGGCCTTGTACAGCAGGGACACGATCATGGCATTGATACCCACCGACTTCCCGGAGCCGGTCGTGCCAGCCACCAGCAAATGAGGCATCTTGGCCAGATCGGCCACCAGCGGGTTGCCGGCGATGTCCTTGCCCAGCGCCATCGTAAGCAGCGACGGGTTCGCGTGATACACCTGAGAACCCACAATCTCGGAGAGGCGCACGACCTGACGCTTGGGATTCGGCAACTCGAGCCCCATCAGGTTTTTGCCCGGTATGGTCTCGACCACCCGGATGCTGACCAGGCTCAGCGCGCGGGCGAGGTCCTTGGCCAGATTGACGATCTGGCTACCCTTGACGCCGGTGGCCGGCTCGATTTCATAGCGGGTGATCACGGGCCCGGCCTGTGCCGATACCACGGTGACTTTCACGCCGAAGTCGGACAGCTTCTTTTCGATGAGCCGCGAAGTGAATTCGATGGTGTCGGGCGTGACCGTTTCCATGGCGCCCGAAGGCGCGTCGAGCAGGCCGATGGCCGGCAGGTCACCGCCCCGCGCGGGGTCGGCAGGCATGGCGAAAAGCGTGGTCTGCTTCTCTTTCTCGGCACGGGCCGACTTGGGCACGGTGGTCACGGCCGGCTCGATACGCACCGGTTGTTCATGCTCGAGCTCTTCCTGCTTGGCGACCACGGTTTCCTGGCGTTTCGCCTTGCTCACCTGGCCCACGCGACGGTCGTCCCTCGCCGCCTTGAGTTCAACCAAGCGCTGGAAGCCGCGTTCGACGAACAATCCCACGCGTTCGGCCGCATGCAGCCATGAAAATCCGAAAAAGAGGCTGGCTCCGATCGCCGCCAGCACGAGCAAGCCCAATGTGCAGCCCGCCAGCCCGAAGCTGGATGCCAGGAAATCAGCCAAGAGACGGCCGATCTGGCCGCCCGCGCCGGCCGGGAGTTCCGCGCCGAGCTGACGCAAGTGCAGGGCCTCGATGCCCATGCAACCAATGAAGAGCATGGAAAAGCCGATGCCGGTTTCCCATCGGACCCGCGGCAGGACCTCGGCAGGCGCCTGTTGCATGGACCCCGTCAGCCGAAGGAAGCCCACCACCACCCGCTGTGTGAGCAGCACGACCCATAGCCAGGTGGAATAGCCGAAAAGGAAAAGCAGGAAGTCGGCGACATGGGCGCCGAGGATGCCCCCACGGTTCTGGGTAACGGAAGAGTGCACCGAATGCGACCACGCGGGGTCGGTCGGATCCCAGGTGCCCAGAACCAGACCCAGCCATGCGGCCAGGGCGGCGAACACGATCCAGCGTGCTTCGCGCGCCAGACCGGACAAGCGTGTCTGGAGCGCGGATGGACCATTACGAACGTTGCGGGAGGAGCGGGAGGGAGTCGCGGGTAGCCTGGCCATGGCGGCCATTATAATTGGCAGTTCCTCAATTAAGGATGCAAGCAATGACTACACCACGCCACGCCAGAGTTCTCATCCTCGGTTCTGGTCCCGCCGGCTACAGCGCCGCCATTTATGCAGCGCGTGCCAATCTCGCGCCCATGCTGGTCACGGGGCTCGAGCAAGGGGGCCAGCTCATGACGACGACTGACGTGGACAACTGGCCGGCCGACGCCTCGGGCGTGCAAGGTCCCGAACTCATGCAGCGCTTTCTTGCGCATGCCGAGCGTTTCAACACTGACATTGTGTTCGACCACATCGTCAAGGTCGACCTCTCCAGCCGCCCCTTCCTGCTCAGTTCCGACAGCGGCACCGACTACACCTGTGATTCCCTCATTGTCGCCACCGGCGCAGCCGCCCAGTACCTGGGGCTGCCATCCGAACAGGCCTTCATGGGGCGCGGCGTATCGGGCTGCGCGACCTGCGACGGCTTCTTCTACAAGAACCAGGATGTCATCGTGGTAGGCGGCGGCAATACGGCTGTTGAAGAAGCTCTGTATCTGTCCGGCATCTGCCGCAAGGTCACGCTGGTCCACCGCCGCGACAAGTTCCGCGCCGAGCCGATTCTGGTCGACCGCCTGATGGAAAAAGTCGCCGGCGGCAACATCGAACTGGCGCTCTTCCAGGAACTCGACGAAGTGCTGGGCGACGATTCCGGCGTGACCGCCGTGCGCCTGCGCAACAACCAGACGGATGAAACGCGTGAGCTCGCCGTCATGGGCGCTTTCATCGCGATTGGCCACAAGCCGAATACCGGGCTGTTCGAAGGCCAGCTCGACATGGAAGACGGCTACATCATCACGCGTGGCGGTCGTGAAGCCCTTGCCACCATGACCTCGGTACCGGGCGTCTTTGCCGCAGGCGACGTGCAGGATCACGTATACCGTCAGGCGATCACCAGCGCCGGCACCGGCTGCATGGCGGCGCTCGACGCACAACGGTGGCTGGAGAATGCGGCGGAATAAGCCCGGCCTGGCCGATCTCAAAGAACTGCGCCGAAAGGCCGACGCTCCCGAGCCGGCCGTCGCTGCACCCCGGCCGGAACGTATCGCACGCAAGCGAGCGCCTTTCCTGCCGCCTTCCGACTCCAAGCCGATTCCGGCGGAACGACGGGGTCCAGGTCAGGCGCCGCAGGGCCGGCCGGCCGGCGGCCGCTCATCGACAGGGCAGCCGCACACCAGCCGCCCGTCTGCAAACGAACAGACGGCCGCCGGGCCCGGTGACCCCGCCTCGCGACTGAGCGACGAAGACCGCAAGCTTTTCCGCAGCGCAGTTCGCTATGTAGAGAAAATCCGAGACCCCGGACGTGTGCTACTTGCACCGGTCGCCACGGCTCACGCATCCATCCTCAAGGAAAGGCGCATGCGCGCCGCCGGCCAAGACGCCGCCCCGGCGGGCGAGCGCGAGCGCAAACCGTCTGCTTTACGCGAAACGACGGACTCGCCCGCGCGAACTGCACCGTCTCGGCGCCTATCGGACACTTTCGCTTCAGCCGCCAGTCACCAAGACGACAGCCAGTATCTGAAACGCGGGCACGGCACGGACATCATCCAGGATCTGAAGCGGGGCAAGTGGCCGATCGGCGCCAGTCTCGATCTTCATGGGAGCACGCTGGAAGACGCGCGCGAACGGTTCGAGCGCTTCCTGGCCTCGTGCCTGACCCATGACATAAAGTGCGTGCGCATCGTTCATGGTAAAGGCTATGGGTCGCGAGACGGTGACGCCGTGCTGAAGACGGCGGTGCGCCGCTGGCTCACGCAGATAGAGGAAGTGGTCGCCTACACAGAATGCGCAGAAGCGGACGGCGGATCGGGGGCCGTGCAGGTCCTGTTGAAGTAAGCGTAAGCCATAGCCACAATGACTAAAGGCCGACACACTGTGCCGGCCTTTTCGTGCTTTATATTTTTTATCAGTACCGCTTTATTGTTGTTATGTTCTTAGCCCGATAAATCGGTTTTCGCTCATGCAGAGCCTGTCTCCTCACCTGCATGTCCGGCATTGTGCATGAAACCGTCCTGTCATACACCTAGGGAATGCACTAAGCCGGAGCGCGGAAGCACCGCTGCGAAGCACCATCGGCTGGGTGATCCACCGCGGTGCGCCGTCGTTATACTGCCTGGCAGTTGCGGTCGACCGCATATCAACCAAAAATACAGGAGCAGCCGTGGATCTCGAACTGGAAGGCAAGGTGGTATGGGTGACAGGCGGAAGCAAGGGCATCGGCCTGGCATGTGCGGCCGCCTTTGCGCGCGAAGGCGCAAAGGTCGCCATTGTTTCGAGAGATGCATCGAACCTTGAAGCAGCGCGCGAACGCCTGCGGGCCGTCGGCGTCGACGCCTACGCTTACGCGGCCGATCTGCGCGACCCGGGCGACGCGTCGGGCGCCGTTCGCGAAATCGAGTCCGCCCTGGGGCCGATCGACATACTGGTGAATTCCGCGGGCGCCGCCAAACGCCATCCGCCCGGCGAACTCACGGCTCAAGCATGGCGCGAAGCCATGGACGCGAAGTTCTTCACCTACATACACGCCATCGACGCGGTGCTGCCCGGCATGATTGCACGTGAACGCGGCGCCATCGTGAATATCATAGGAATCGGCGGCAAGGTGGCGTCGTCCGTGCACTTGCCCGGCGGCTCCGCCAACGCCGCCCTCATGCTCGCGTCCGCCGGCTTGGCCAACGCCTGGGGCCATAAGGGAATACGGGTCAATGCCATTAATCCGGGCGCGACACTTACCGACCGGGTACAAGGCCGGCTCGATGCCGAATCGGCCAACACAGGCAGGCCGGTCGATGAATTGCGCCGGGCCTCGGAGCGGGCCATTCCCCTGGGCCGCATGGGAAAGCCCGAAGAAGTGGCCGACGCGGCCCTGTATCTGGCCAGTGCGCGTGCGAGCTATGTGACCGGCGCGCTGCTCGCCATGGATGGCGGGCTGCATCCGCTGGGGGCCTGAACCGAAGTCATCCAGCGTTGACACAATTAATCAATTATTATTGTTAATTAACAATAATTTTTAATTTTACAGATATATTTGGATGGGGCACACTCCCGGAGACAGCTTCTTAAAGTGACTCTCCATGAACGCCCCTGACTCCTTCACCGCCCCCGCCCACCACTTTCGCCCGAGCCGCTCACGCGCCGTCGTCGTGGGCGGTGGTACGATGGGCGCCGACGTCGCCGTCGTGCTTTGCCGCGCCGGCTGCCACACCACCATCGTTGAATCCAACGCCCAGCGGCGTGCCGGCCTGCCGGCATTAGTGGCCCATGGGCTGGGGCAGCTCGGCGCTGCTCATCAGGCCGACAAGCTGCACGCCGCCGCGACGCTCGATGAACTTGATTGGCAAGCCATCGACGTCGTGATCGAATGCATTCCTGAGCGGCTGGATATCAAGCAGGCCTTGTTCGCGCAGCTGCAATCCCTGGCCCGTCCCGACACGCTGTTGAGCAGCAACAGTTCAAGTTTTCCGATCTCGGCCATTTCCGAAGGCCTGGAAGGCGCCGACCGCATGGTGGGGCTGCACTTTTTCATGCCCGCACACCTCACGCCGCTGGTGGAAGTCGTCTGCGGTGAACGCACATCATTGGACAGCGCCCAGAATCTGCACAGCTTCATGCGCCAATGCGGCATGGTGCCCGTGCTGGTGAAGAAGGACCTGCCAGGCTTCCTTGCCAACCGCCTGCAGCACGCGCTCGCACGCGAAGCCTTTTCTCTGATCGATTCGGGCATAGCCAGCCCGGAAGACGTCGACGCAGCGGTGCGCTTCGGCTTCGGCTTCCGCTTCCTGGCGGCCGGCCCCGTGCTTCAGCGTGACCATGCCGGCCTGGAAGTCCATTGTGCGGCCGGCGCGACCATGTACCCTTCCCTCGCCGCCAATACCGAACCGGCGAAATGCCTGTCGGAACGGGTCGCAGAAGGAAAGTTCGGCATGAAGACCGGCGAAGGTTTCTTCAAATGGACACCGGACACCATCGCGGCGGAAAGGCAGCGTTACCAGGAGGTCCTGCTGGCGGGGCTTTCATTGCTGCAAAAAGAACTGCCGCCCGTCCAAGACGCCCCCACCGAGTGATCGCAGTTGACCCGAGCCATGAACGACAATACGCCTCTCATTCTGACTGTTGCCCCCAACGGCGCCTACAAGACTCACGAACAGCACCCGGCCGTGCCGATCACGCCGGAAACCTTGGCCGACACGGCGAAGGCCTGCCTGGATGCGGGCGCGTCCATGATACACATGCACGTGCGCCGGCCCGACGGCCGTCACCTGCTCGATGCGCAGGCTTACCAGGACGCCACCGCGGCGGTGCGCCGCGCGGTCGGACAGTCGCTGGTGGTACAGATCACCACCGAAGCGGCCGGGGTATACGAGCCGCCCGCGCAAATGGCTGTGGTGCGCGAGACGCGACCTGAAGCCGTCTCGGTCGGTCTGCGTGAACTGCTCAAGCCCGAAGTGCCGGAATCGCAGCTGCAGTCCTTCTTCAGCTGGCTGGTGCAGGAACGCATCATGACCCAGGTGATCCTGTACGACGAACAGGACGTCGCGCACTGGCAACGCCTGCGCGAGCAGAACATCATTCCTGAAGGCCCATGGTTCCTGCTTTTCGTGCTGGGGCGATACACCGCCGGCCAGACCTCCAGCCCCACAGACTTGCTGCCCTTCCTTCACAAGGACGACGGCCGCTATCCCTGGGCGATGTGCGCCTTCGGTCCCAAAGAGAACGCCTGCGCCATCACGGCTGCCGGCCTGGGCGGCCACGTGCGTGTGGGATTCGAGAACAATCTTTATCTCAAGGACGGGAGCACCGCCCCCGACAATTCCGCTCTGGTGGGGCAAGTGCGCACCGGCGCCGAAGCGCTGGGGCGCCCCCTCGCGGCGGCGGATGACATACGCTCGCGTTTCGGTCGCAGTTGAGCCAAACGGGCCGTCTGCCGTACTGCCTGCCGCCCTGGGCGCGGCGGGCGGCCTGCCGCTTACAAGTCACGGGGCTTGCCGAAGAGACGCCCGTGCACGGGCCAGCGAGAGGTAACGGTCACGAGAAGGAAGCAGATGTGCATGCGCCAGCTCGATGAGCATTTCCCTTTTGCCTTCTTCGAGCGCCTTCAGGATTTGATGGTGCTCCCGCCGCGAGCGCTGTTGTTGTTCAGGCGTGGACAGAGCCCCGAAGCGAATCGCATGCGTGCGCCGGGCGTATTCCTGGATGGCCGAGGCCAGCGCCTGGTTGCCACACAAGCCGTACAGTTTCTCGTGGAAGGACTGGTTGCTGCGAAAGACGGCCCGCTGATCGTCCCGGGATACCGCGAGGTCATGCGCGGCCTGCACTTCATGCAAAGCCGCAAGACCTTCCGGCGGAACAGGGAGTGGCATGCGACGAAAGGCCTCGCACTCGAGCAGAACCCGCAATTCGTACAGGTCGTTCACCTCTCGTTCGTCGAACCCCCGCACCGTGGCGCCGACGTTGCGGCGTCGCTCGATCAAGCCATTTTTCTCCAGTCGGGCCAGCGCATCGCGCACCACATGGCGCTTGGCGGAAAAGCGCGCCATCAGCTCGTCCTCCACCAAACGCTGAAGCGGATGCAGGACCCCAAGAACAATGTCCTCTTCCAGAGCGGCGGCGAGCTGCTCCGCACGTTCAGGCACCGACAAGCCGCCACTCACGGTCTCCTCCGTCATCATTCCCTAGCTCCTGGGCACGCTTCCTTTGGACTCTGTCGCCATCAGGAAATCGAAGTCTGCACCCTGGTCTGCCTGCGTAACGCTGTTCACGAAGAGATGCTGGTAACCGCGCGCCGCCGCCGGGGCCTCGAGCGGCGCGGCGGCCTTGCGCGCCTGCAACTCATCTTCGGATACCCGCCATTCAATGCTCCGCCCGGATACCGAAAGGCGGATGCGGTCTCCGGTCTGCACCCAGGCCAGCGGGCCGCCCACCGCCGCCTCGGGCGTGACGTGCAGCACGATGGTTCCGAAGGCGGTCCCGCTCATGCGGCCATCCGAGATGCGCAGCATGTCCTTGACGCCTGCGGCAGCCAGCTTGCGCGGGATGGGCAGGTAGCCTGCTTCCGGCATGGCGGCAGCCCTGGGCCCGATGTTCTTCAGCACCAGAACATCATCCGGTCCTACGTCCAGATCCGGGTCATCGATACGATCGGCGAGGTCTTGCGCATTTTCAAAGACGACCGCCCTGCCCTCGTGTTCCATCAGACGGGCGTCGGCGGCGGACTGTTTGATGATGGCCCCGCCCGGCGCCAGGTTGCCGTACAACACGGCAATACCGCCCTGCGGGTAGATGGGCCGGCTCAGCGGACGCACCACGTGCTGAGTGAAACGCGGACCGGCGGCATCCAGCTCTTCGCCAAGAGTACGGCCGGTCACCGTCAGGGCGTCCAGGTGCAGCAGCGGCCGCAGCTCGTGCAGAAGGCTGGCCATCCCGCCGGCGGCGTGGAAGTCCTCCATGTAATGGTCGCCCGAGGGCTTGAGATCAAGCAGCACCGGTGTGTCGCGGCTCATGGCGTCGAGTGCGTGCAAGTCCAGGCCGAAGCCCATACGACCGGCAATGGCGGCAAGATGCACAATGCCGTTGGTGGACCCGCCCATGGCGAGCAGTACGCGCACGGCGTTCTCGAACGCCTGTTCCGTGAGAATCCTGTCGATCGTCAAACCCGATCTGGCCATTTCCACGGCCACCTGGCCGGAGCGTTCCGCCACGCGGATGCGGTCGGCCGTCACGGCGGGGGGCGAAGCACCGCCCGGAACCGTCATGCCCAGTGCTTCGGCAATACAGGCCATGGTGCTCGCCGTGCCCGCCACCGAACATGTCCCGACACTGGCAACCAGCTGATCGTTGACGTCCGCCACTTCGGCAGCGTCAATCTCGCCGGCACGGAAGCGTCCCCAGTAACGCCGACAATCGGTGCACGCGCCCACGCGTTCGCCGCGGTGGGAGCCCGTGAGCATGGACCCGGTCACCAATTGGACCGCCGGCAGGCCCGTGGACGCCGCACCCATCAGCTGTGCCGGCACCGTCTTGTCGCAACCGCCGATCAGCACGACGGCGTCCATAGGCTGGGCACGCAGCATTTCCTCGGTGTCCATGGACATGAGGTTGCGCAAATACATGCTCGTGGGTTGGGAGAAGCTCTCGTGCACCGAGATCGTGGGGAAATCCATGGGCAGACCGCCAGCCATCAGAATGCCGCGTTTCACGGCTTCGATGAGCTGCGGCATATTGCCGTGGCAGGGGTTGTAAGAGCTTCCGGTATTCGTGATGCCGATCACCGGGCGTTCGAGCGCCCTGTCGGTATAGCCGGCACCCTTGATGAAGGCCTTGCGCAGAAACAGCGAAAAGCCGCGGTCGCCATAGTTGGTGAGCCCTTTGGAAATGCCGTCGCGCCGCTCCTCCGGGTGCACATCGTGACTGACGGAGCCGGAGCCCGGCTTCGGATTAACCATTATTCCACTCCACGATTATTAATAATATTATTATCAACATGAATGCCGACGTCAGCAAGACCTCAATGACGAAAGCCTTCTTTTTTTCACGGAGACATGCATGAAATCTGCAGTTGAATTTTCCCGCGGCCGCCGCAACACACTTGCCGCCGCCGTTGCAGCCGTCGGGCTCTTCATGGGGTTTTCCCCCGCCGCTCACGCCGATGCCGGCTACCCGGACAAGCCGGTGCGCCTGATCGTTCCCTATGCGCCGGGCGGCGCGACCGACGTCATCGGTCGGGTGATCGCGCAACATCTTTCCACCAGCCTGGGCCAGCAGTTCGTAGTTGAGAATCGGGCAGGCGCGGGCGGCAGCATTGGCGCAGGCCAAGTCGCAAAGTCGGCCGCGGACGGCTACACGCTTCTGCTGGGCGCCTTCACCAGCCACACCATCAACGCCGCGCTCACGCCCAAGGCTGTGCCTTTTGACATCAACGACAGCTTTTCGTACGTCTCCATCGTCGGCACAGTGCCACTGGTCTTCGTGACCCATCCCTCGGTCCCCGCCAAGAACCTGACCGAACTCATCGCGCTGGCCAAACAGAAGCCGGGCGAACTGTCGTTCGCATCGGCCGGTACGGGGTCGCCCCAGCACCTGTCCACCGAAATGTTCCAGCGCCAGACTGGTGTCGAGGTGCTGCACGTTCCCTACAAGGGCAGCGGCCCCGCCATCACCGACCTGGTTGGCGGTCAGGTCAACGTCATGATCGACACCGTGCCGGCGGCTCAGGGTCAGATCAAGGCGGGCAACCTGCGTGCATTGGGCACCACCACGGCCGAGCGCGTCGCGTCCTTGCCCGACACGCCCACCGCTGCGGAAGCAGGCCTGCCCAATTTCCACGTCAGCTCAATGTTCGCGCTCGCAGCCCCTGCCGGCACCCCGCCCGAAGTCGTGGAAAAGCTGAACAGTTCGTTGAAAGACATCCTGAATACGCAGGAAGTGAAGGATTCCCTGCTGGCGCAGGGCGCGATCGCCACTTACACGACGCCTGACCAGGCTTCGAAGGCGATCATCGACGAATACAATAAGTGGCGCACCCTGATCCAGGAGAGCAACATCACGGT
>JAEWFK010000002.1 GCA_023388835.1 Pseudomonadota bacterium
GACCATCCCTTGACCGGCGGCTACCCGGTCGTGGCGGCGGTGGCTAGCCACCATCTGTATCTGGCTGCGCAGCTTCCCGTGGGCTGTCGCCTGCGCTTCAACATCATCGCCCCCTTCTTCGACCAAGGCTGAAACCGGCTCTGCCCGGTTGAACCTGATATGAGTTCGCGACCATGATTACCAAAGTTCTGATTGCTAACCGAGGCGAAATCGCCGTCCGCATCGCTCGGGCCTGCCGTGACTACGGCGTGCGCTCCGTGGCCGTATATGCCGACCCGGACGCCGACGCGCTCCACGTACACGCGGCCGATGAAGCGTGGGCGCTACCGGGCGTGCGCCCGGCGGAGACCTACCTGGACATCGGCCGGCTGATCGACATCGCGCGCGCCAGCGGCGCCGACGCCGTACACCCCGGCTACGGCTTTCTGTCGGAACGCGCAGAGTTCGCCCGCGCGGTCCTGGATGCCGGTCTTGTCTGGATTGGGCCCGACCCTGCCACCATCGAAGCCTTGGGCGACAAAGTCGCCGCACGAAAGATCGCCATGCAAGTCGGCGCGCCCTTGGTGGTCGGAACCGCCGAGCCGGTACAAAGCAGTGCCGAAGTGCTGGCCTTTGCAGAAACGCACGGACTGCCGGTCGCCATCAAGGCGGCTCACGGCGGAGGAGGCCGTGGCTTGAAGGTGGCGTGGCGACGAGAGGAAGTGGCGGAACTCTATGAGTCCGCCGTGCGCGAGGCGACGGCCGCCTTCGGCCGCGGGGAATGCTTTCTCGAGCAATTCCTTGATCGTCCGCGCCACATCGAGGCCCAGGTCCTGGCCGACCGTCACGGCAACGTCGTCGTGGTCGGGACGCGCGACTGCTCATTGCAGCGACGCAATCAAAAATTGGTGGAAGAGGCGCCGGCGCCCTTCCTGAACGACGAACAGCGCCAGCGGATTCACCAGTCGGCCCGCGACATCTGTGCTGCGGCGGGCTACGTGGGTGCCGGCACGGTGGAGTTTCTGCTCAGCCGCAGCGGCCAGATCTCCTTTCTGGAAGTCAACACCCGGCTGCAGGTCGAGCATCCCGTCACGGAAGAAACCACAGGCGTGGACCTCGTGGTGGAGCAGCTGCGCATTGCCGACGGCCTGCCGCTGTCCTTTACCGAAACCCCTGCGGTACGAGGCCACAGTTTCGAATTCCGCATCAACGCGGAAGACCCAGGTCGCGGCTATCTGCCCACGCCTGGCCGCGTGACGCGCTTCAACGCGCCCGGCGGCCCGGGTGTACGCGTGGACACGGGCGTGGGAACCGGCTCGGCGGTGCCCGGCAGCTTCGATTCGCTGATGGCCAAGCTCATCGTGACCGGCGCCACCCGCGGGCAGGCGTTGGCACGTGCGCGTCGCGCTCTGGAAGAGTTCCATATTGAAGGCGTGTCGAGCGTGCTGCCTTTTCACCGCGCTGTGGTGAGTGACCCGGCATTCGACAGCGAGAACGGCCTGCATGTGCACACTCGCTGGATCGAAACGGAGATGACGGCACAGTTCGAGCCCGCCGCCCGACCCGAAGCACCCGAGAGCATGGCGCTTCTGCGCACGTTCGTGGAGATCGACGGAAAGCGTGTGAGCCTTGGCTTGCCCCCCGACCTGGTGGCGCGGGCCGCAGGCGCTGCCCACTCCTCGGGCCCCGCAACGACGGTATCGCCCCTCCACGAAGCCGGAGACGTGATTGCCCCTTTGACGGGCAGTCTGGTTTCCTGGCAAAAGCAGGAAGGCGACACCGTGGAGGCCGGAGAGATCATCGCAGTGATGGAGGCCATGAAAATGGAAACCGCCCTCCACGCCCCGCAAGCCGGGAAGCTGGAATGCCTTGCACGAGCGGGCGAAATGGTTTCCGGCGGGCAATGCGTGGCGCGGGTGCACACGCTCTGAACCCGGCCCTACCCGGGATCTAAGGTCATCCGCCTGCTTTGAGGCCGGACTGGTAGATCCGTGCCTCGTGCCAGAACGCGCGTGCCACCGGCGAGAGGCGGCTCTCGTCGAGGCACACCAAGCCGATATGTCTCGACATCCCGGGCAGAACGGGGCGGAATACCACGCCATCGTAGCGCTCGGGCAGCGCCAATTTTGCGAGAATCGAAATCCCCTTTCCTTGGGCAACCAAGGCGAGTATCGACATGAGCTGAAGCAGCTCATAAGCGATTCGGGGACGCAAGCCATTTCTGTCGAACAGTTTGGCCACCAGAGCCTGGGAGCCTGCACGCGTCATGATGAAAGGCTCCCTGGCCATCTCCTTCAGGGGAATGGCGTCCAGCTCGGCAAGTGGATGGCCCTCGGGCAGAATGGCGACGAGCTCGTCTGTGGCAAGCGTCAGGGATTCGAACTCCCTTTGCGGCAAAGTGACGGCCGCAAGTTCAAGATGCCGCTCAATCAAATCTCTGGCGGTCTGTTCCTCGGGTTTCTCGGTAACGATGACGTCTATCCCCGGATATCGGGCCTTGAAGCGGTCCAGCAAGGGAGGAAGCACACGTATGGTTGCACTGGCGCCAAAGGAACCCAGCCGCAGCAGGCCCGTCTTGAGTTCCGCCCCGGCCAGCGCCGTGGCCTGGATGAGCTGCAGCGATGCGAAGACGTCGCGAACATGTGGAAGCAGCTGCTCGCCGGTATAGGTCAGCGCCACGCCGGAAGAATACCGATCCAGCAGTTCTGTTCCCAGGGCCGTTTCCAGCGCTCGTAAGGCATGACTGGTGGCGGAAGGCGACATGCCGAGTTTCGCACCCGCGCCGGCAATACCGTTGGATGAGGCCAGGGCCAGAAAGAGCTGGAGCTGACGTAGCGTGGGTGGTGATGTGCCGGGCCGGCGACTCATGGCAGCGTTTCTCCGTCGAATTCCGTCCATATTACTTGAAATCAATTTCAATTGAACATGACAATACCCAGGCCTAGACTTCAAGTATTGAAATTTTGAGGAAACGGCATGAGCCCGAACCAGGCAACCTCGCTCGCCGGCATCAAGGTCCTTGATTTGTCCCGCATTCTTGCCGGTCCCAGTGCAGCCCAGCTGCTAGGCGACCTGGGAGCGGACGTCATCAAAGTGGAAAAACCGGCAGAAGGTGACGACACGCGCAAATGGGGGCCGCCCTACGTCATGGGCAGCGATGGCGCCGAAACCGACGAAAGCGCCTACTACCTGGCAGCCAATCGGAACAAGCGCTCCATTGCCATCGACATGACCTCTGAAGAAGGCCAGGAGCTCGTGCACCGCCTGATCGAGGAAGCGGACGTACTGATCGAGAACTACAAAGTAGGCGGTCTTTCGAAGTACGGCCTTTCCTATGAACAGCTCAAGGACCGCTATCCCCGGCTTGTCTATTGCTCGGTTACGGGCTTTGGGCAGACAGGACCTTATGCGAGCCGTCCCGGATACGACTTTCTGATCCAGGGTATGGGCGGCATCATGAGTCTGACTGGCGAACCCACAGGTCAACCCATGAAGGTCGGGGTCGGCATCGCGGATGTCATGACAGGGATGTATGCCGCCGTCGGCATCCTGGCCGCCCTGCGCCATCGGGACGAGACCGGCCAGGGCCAGCACATCGATATTTCGCTGTTGGACACCCAGATCGCATGGCTGGTCAATGCCGGAACCAATTACCTGACCGACAGAAAGCTGCCCGAGCGCCTGGGCAACGGCCATCCGAACATCGTTCCCTACCAGGTCTTTTCCACGGCCGATTCGCCCATGATTCTGGCCGTCGGGAACGACGCCCAGTTTCAGCGCTTCTGCAAAGTCGCCGGCATCACCGAGCTGGCTTCCGACGCGCGCTACGCGAGCAACCTCATGCGCGTTGCCAATCGTGTGGCGCTATGCGGGCTCATTGAAAGCGCACTGCGCAAGCGGCCGCGCGCGGACTGGCTGCGCGAACTCGATGAGGTCGGGGTGCCCTGCGGTCCGGTGAACGACCTCGAAGACGTTTTTTCCGACCCACACGTGAAAGCGCGTGGCGCCGAGCTGAGCATGCCCTGCGAATGGGCGGCCGGCGGCGAAGTCCATCTGCTTGCGAACCCGCTACGAATGTCGGCTACGCCGCCGAGCTACAGGCGTCCGCCGCCCCGGCTCAACGAGCATGAAGCCGAAGTATTGGCGGATTGGCTGGGCGAACCTCAAACACTCTAGGAGACATCATGTACGACCTTACCCCCGAACAACTGAAGTTGCAGGCCGAAGCCCGAGAACTGGCGCAAACCGTCTTTGCTCCCACGGCCGCCAACACGGATTTGACCGAGCAGTACCCCTGGGACAACGTCGCACAGCTGCGCGAAGCCGGCTTCATGGGCATGACCCTGCCCAAGAGCCTGGGCGGACGCGGCCTGTCCTACCTGGACACCGTCGTAGTGATCGAGGAGATGGCCAAAGCCTGCGCAACCATGGGACGAATCACCGTTGAAGCGAATATGGGCGCCATCGGCGCCATCGCCAAGTACGGTACCCCTGAACAGCTGGAGATCGCTGCCAAACTGGTTCTCGCGGGCGACAAGCCGGCGATCTGCATTTCCGAGCCGAACGCCGGCAGTGCCGCCAGTGAAATGACCACGCGCGCCGAAAAGCAGGGTGACCACTACATTCTGAACGGCGAGAAGTACTGGATCACCGGTGGCGGCGTCTCGAAGCTGCACCTCATCTTCGCACGCGTGTTCGAAGACGGCGAGGAGCAAGGCATCGGCGCTTTCATCTGCGTGCGCGACGATAACGGCCCAGAGGGCCTGGTCGTTGGCCGCCGTCTGTGGGCCATGGGCGTGCGCGGCATTCCGGAGACCCATCTTGAATTTCGCAATCTGAAGGTCCACAAGTCGATGATGATTTCGTTCCCGGGCGGCCTCAGGCGCGGCTTCGCGGCGCTCATGAACGCCTACAACGCTCAGCGGGTCGGCGCGGGCACAGTCGCGCTGGGCATTGCGCAAGGCGCCTTCGAGGAAGGAACGGCCTACCTGAAGTCGCGACACCAGTTTGGCCGGCCCATCGCCGAGTTCCAGGGCCTGCAGTGGATGCTCGCCGACATGTCCACGCAGCTGGAAGCCGCAAGACTGTTGCTGCGGGCCGCTGCCGCCAGCGGCACCGACTTCCCGGATATCGACAAAGCCGCGCGGGCAAAGATCTTCGCTGCGGAAACGGCCAACAAGGTCACGAACGACGCCCTGCAGTTCTACGGTTCGTCCGGCTATGGGCGGCACAACCCGATGGAGCGGCATGTGCGTGACGCCCGGATGTTCACGATTGCGGGCGGCACGGCGCAGATCCTTCGTACCCAGGTGGCGTCCAAGATACTGGGCATAAAACTGCCGCAGACGCGTGATGGCTTCCACAAGGTTGCCGAACGCCAGCTGGTCGAAGCCTGAGCGCTGTCCACTGTCCCTATCCGACCACAAGAGGAGACGACGATGATACAAGTCCCAGAGAAGTTCGAACGCTTCGTACGCGAATTCACGCAGCTCATTGACGCCGGCGCGGACGAAGCCAAAGTCCTGAGCGACGGCAAGGCGCTGCTGGCGGAGCTGGTCAGCAAGGACGACTGGCTGCCGGAAGACTACGCCAAGCCGCACCCGCAGTACTACCAGCAATACCTGCTGCATGCCGACCCTGAAGATCGCTTCTCGGTAGTCAGCTTTGTATGGGGCCCGGGGCAGAAGACGCCGATCCACAACCACACCGTCTGGGCCCTGATCGGCATGCTGCGCGGGGCTGAACGCGCCGAGAACTTCTCGCTGAGCGCCGAAGGCCAGCCCATGCAGGCCCTTGGCGAAGACGTGCTGCAACCGGGAACAGTGGAAAGCCTGTCGCCGGACACGGGCGACATCCATCGGGTGTCGAACCTGTACGACGACCGCGTGTCCATCAGCATTCACGTCTATGGCGGAAACATCGGCCGCATCTCCCGCCATGTCTTCGCAGCCGACTCGAGCACGCGCAAGCAGTTCATCTCCGGCTATTCGAACGAAGCTGAAGCGGCGGCCGCGCAATCCTGAGCGCTCGGGCGGAACGGAGGCAATGATGCCTAGCCTCCATTTCCGCCAGCGCCTATCCCGCAAGACTCGGAATCTTCCAGTTTGAGTATCCAAAAAATCTAGTCAAGCACCGAAGCATATTCAATATATTGAAGTAGTGGGGCCGGCTCGCAAGATGGCCGGCCATGTCAATCGCAGTCCCGCCCCGTGGGCACCCATAACTACATGAAGGAGACAACAATGAGGCGTACTTTCTTGCCTTTCGCTCTGGCCGCTGCAAGTGTTTTTTCAATGAGCGGCGCTGCATGGGCCCAGGATTTCCCCGAGAAGGGCAAGCCCGTGACGATGATCGTACCGTTCGCTCCAGGCGGCGCATCGGATATTCTGGTACGGCTGCTCGGCCAGAAATTCACGGAAATCTGGGAAACGCCGGTCGTCGTGCAGAACAAGCCGGGTGGCGACATGGTCATCGCGCTTCAATCGATATCCCGCGCCGACAAGGACGGGCATACCCTTGGGCTTACCAGCAGCAGTTTCGCGCTGAACAAGGTCGTGAAGAAAGACTTCCCCATGGATCCGATCGCGGATCTGACCTACATCGGGATGATCGGGCGCTCCAGTTATGTCATGGCGGTGAGCGCCGACTCCGACTTCAAAACGTTCAAGGAACTTGAAGCCGCCACGCGCGCCAAGCCAAACGATTTCAGCTATGCATCGTGCTGCTTCGGTCCCTACTTCGCGACCGAAATGATCAAGGCGAATTCCGACCTCGAAGGCGTCCACGTTCCATACAAGGGGAGCTCGCCCGCCCTGCAAGCGATCCTCGCCAAAGACGTTCAATACATCGTTGACACCACCACCGCGACCAAGCCTCACATCACGTCGGGGAAATTGCGCCCGCTCATGGTCACCGGCCGCGAGCGTTCGCAATCGCTGCCCGATGTTCCGCATTTGGGCGAAGAAGGTGTTCCCGGCGACTTCGAAGTCGGTGTTTGGTACGGGCTGGTCTATCCTGCCGGCACGCCCGACGATATCGTGAAGAAGGCCAATGCTGCGCTGAATGAAGTCCTGGCCATGCCGGACATTAAAGCGCGCATCGAAAGCCTGGATATCGAAGTCACGCCGATGACGCCGGAAGCCGTCACGGCCAAGGTCAAAAGCGACCTGAAGAGCTACTCAGACGCTGTAAAGATCGCCAAGCTCGAGTTCGGAAACTGAAGGCAGTGAAACCCCAGGCGCTGTATCCACGCTGAAGGATGACAACAGCAAAGTGGTCAGCGCCTGATGATCGTTCGAGGCCCGGGTGATCAGGGACACCGGGCGCTCGAAATGCGGTATGCGCACGATATTCAGATTCGGGCTGTCGTGCCATGGCGCCCCGCGTATGAGCGGAACGATCGACATACCCAGGCCCTGGCGCACCAGCGCCGTGATCGCGTCCAGTGAGTTGAGCTCCATCGCAGGCTTGGTCATGACCCCGCGCTTCACCAGGAATTCATCAATCAGCTGGCCTGCCCAAGTACTGCGCTCGAATGCGATATAAGGAGTGGGCGACTTGAATGCCTGCATGACGTCCCGATAGGGAAGCTCAGCCGGTGTGATCAAGGCAAAGGGTTCGCTATAGATATAGTGAACGCTCAGGTTGGTGGGAAATTTCTGCGTGGGCTCGGTGACAATCGCCATGTCCAAGGTGCTGCGGCTCACCTGTGCCACAAGTTCGTCGGACATCCCCGCCACGATCCGGATCTCCAGACCTGGGTTCTTCTGTGTCACCTCTTTGAGCAGTTGCGGCAGCACACCGCCCAGCGCACTGTCGATCACCCCCAACGACAGAAATCCGCCGATCGGCACCCCGCCCCTCAGGGCCTTCATCTCTTCGTAGACCGACACCATCTTCTCCGCCAGGGGCACCAGTTGGCGCCCCGCGGCGGTGAACTCCAGCGAACGCTTCGTTCTCACGAACAAGGCCATGCCCAGCTCATCTTCCATATTCTTGAGCTGGACACTGACCGCCGCGGGAGAAAGGTGGACCTTCTCGGCGGCGGCCACGATGGTCCCATAGTGATGGAGCGCCAGGAAAGAGCGTAGAGTCCGTATCAGCATGGGATGAGAAAACTACACGACCGGCTTGCGGGGAAGGACGTCGGCATAAGCCGAGGGGTCCAGCCCGTGCTCGGAGAGCACTTCGTCCGTATGCTGGGCGAAGGACGGTGGGCGCAATCGGTAGGTCGCGGGCGTACGCGACAGCTTCACCGGGCTGCCGGTGCCCCGGTAGTCGTCAATGTCCACAATCATTCCGCGATGATGCGTGTGCGGGTCGTCAACTACCTGGTCGATGGTGCGTACCGGTCCGCAGGGCACGCCCGCGGCCACGAGTTCCTGGGACACCTGCAGGCCGTCTTTTTGCGCAAGCAGCTTCACCAGTTCATCGCGCAGGGCATCGCGGTTTTCATTGCGATGCGCATTCGTTTCGTAGCGCGAGTCGGCCGCCAGGTCGGGCCGGCCCAGTATCTTGCACAGCGTGGCGAACTGGCGGTTGTTGCCCACCGCCAGGAACAGCGGCACCGTGCTGGTCTCGAACGCATCGTAGGGGCAGATATTGGGGTGCCGATTGCCGGAGCGTGCAGGGACCTTGCCGTTCAGGTAGAAATTGGGTAGCTGGGGGTGCAGCATGGACACGCCCGAATCGTACAGGGTGACTTCCACGAATTGTCCTTTGCCGCTGCGGTGGCGTTCCTGCAAGGCCAGCAGAATGCCGATCACGCCGTTCATGCCGGTCACCATGTCGATGATGGGCACGCCCATGCGCAAGGCTCCTCCGTCCGGCTCGCCGTTCACGCTCATCAGGCCCGTCATGGCCTGCACAGCGGCGTCATAGCCGGGTTGCCCGCCGTAGGGACCGTCAGCGCCGAATCCCGACACGCGGCAATGCACGAGACGGGGGAATTTCTCACGCAGGGTGTCGGCGTCCAGGCCCCACCTTTCGAGTGTGCCGATCTTGAAATTCTCCAGAAATACATCGGCGTCTTCCAACAAGCGCAACAGAAGCGCCTGCCCCTGCTCTTGCGTCATGTCGATGGACACATCGCGCTTGTTGCGATTGACCCCGATGAAATAGCTGGCCGCGTCGCCAACGAAGGGAGGGCCCCATCCACGGGTCTCGTCGCCCATGGGCGGCTCGATCTTGATTACATCCGCGCCGTGATCCGCAAGAATCTGACCGCAGAACGGTCCGCCCAGCACACGGCTGGCATCGATCACACGTATGCCTGCCAGCGCGCCTGCAGATGCGTTTTCAGTGTGCATGGGAAGCAATCTCCTTGGTAAGTTGTGAAGCAAAATCCGGGTAGGTTTCCTGCAGCTCGTCGAGCACGCGGCCACGCAGAAGCGCCAATGTCCCGGCGTCAGGGACCGGGGTTTCGGTGAGATCGGGGTCGACATCGAAATCGAACCCTGTGGCGGCCTTGATGTCTTCCAACGTATGACCCGAATGAATGTGCACCAGCCGGAAACGCGCGCGCTGCGGATCGAACATGAACAGCGCCATGCCCGTGATCAGCGCGTAGGGGCCGCCCTGGCGGTAAACGTTCGGGTCGCTCGTACCCGGTGCACTGATGAAGTCGACCTTTTCGACGAAGACGCGCGGCGTGTGTTCCTCGCGGAACAGGATCACCTTGGGCACCATGAAATACAGATAAGCCGAACCGAATGAGCCTGGCCAGCGCACGCGGGTATTGGGATAGTCTCCCACGCCGACGAGGTTGATATTGCCCTGCCCGTCGATCTGACCGCCGCCCAGGAAAAAGGCGTCGATGCGGCCCTGGCCGGCACAGTCGAAGAGTTCGGCAGAGCCGTTGGTGAACAGATTGTGTTTCACCGAGCCAAGGATGGACAGCCGCACGGGCGGTTCGTTGGCGGCTTCTTTCTGCGCTCTGAGCAACATGGCGGCCGCCGCTGGAATAGGAGACGATGCGCCCACCGCCACGTGCCGGGCTCCGTCCAGCAGCGAAGCGATCGTGACGATCAGGCTTTCTCTCAGGGTCACCGTACTCATGCGTAGGCCTCCGCGATCCATTGCTGAAAACCTTCTTCAGTGCGCGCCATCTGGGCATAGCGTTGCAGTCCGGTCGTGTCCGGCGCGTACTCGCCCCAAAGACCGTAGGGCTTCGCCCCTTTTTCCGCATGGGCGACACCGTCGACATACAGCCCGGGCAACACGCCCGCTGCGGTCAGTTCGTCATCCAGCAGGCGGTGATCGACAATACGCTCCACCGTTACGAATGTCCTGCGGCTGGCGTAGGCCATGGCGGCCAGTTCTCGGCGCCGGCCTATCCAGACATTGCCTTCACGATCGGCCATGGGCGCGTGAAATATCGAAATATCGGGATGCAGCGCCGGGATGGCGACCACGGGGTCCGGCTCGTCTGAGAACATATTCTGCATCACCTTCCAGTCTGAGCGGTGAAGCAGCACATCGGTGCCGATCAGCCCGCGCAAGGTGGTGAACGGCGCGGCCTTCTGAGCGGCCATGAGCCCGGCGTGGATGGCTGGGCAGGTACTGTCCTTCATTTTGATGGCGCCTTGCGTGATCGCACGCATGAAGCATGGCGCACCGCCCGCCTCACCGAGGCTGACGGCGCTGGTCTCGACGCTGCGCACCAGGCCGGCGCCAATCAGGATATCGAACGACAGCCCCGCTGTCGGAATCCCGACCAGATCCAGATCGCGCGGCGCGCGACGCAGAATCGCAGGCACGACGGCCATGGATACACCGGCATAGTCGACCGGCATGGCGAGCCGGCAGCCGTCCTGAATTTCAGCGGCGATTTCATCGACGCTGATGGATGCCATGGTTTGTGGCATGTTGTCTCCTGTTCTCGACACCTTTCTGCGCGCTGTATGTTTGCGCGGCTGTCGTGGTTGCTGACAGCTTAATCATAAACATCGAAGTTTCTTAACAAAAACAAATAATAAGCAGACTCAGCATCGTTATATACGATTCTCGTACCGGCAAGGTACACGGCGGAACTGACTCGCAATCCGAGCATGGGGCTTTCTATTTATGAGACGATCGGTCTAAAATGTATGCCCATGGACGCACAAATGCAAGTCATCCGCCGCCGCGGCCGCCCTCCCAAGCAACGCGCCGATCACATAGGAACGCGCGACCTGCTCCTGCGTGCGGGCCTGGAAACCTTGACCGAAAAGGGATTTACCGCTGCCGGGCTGGACGAGATCCTGGCGCGGGTACGAGTCCCCAAAGGCTCCTTCTATCATTACTTCGACAGTAAAGAAGCCTTCGGACTTGCTTTGATCGAGCGCTATGGCGAATTCTTTGCCCGAAAGCTGGACCGTCACTTCCTGGATCCGGATCTGGCGCCGCTAGAGCGCGTCCGTGCCTTCATCGACGACGCCAAGGCCGGGATGGAGCGCTTTGAGTATCGGCGCGGCTGCCTGATCGGCAATCTGGGCCAGGAGATGGCGGCGTTGCCGGAAAGCTTTCGCGTTCGGCTCAAAGAAACCTTCGAAGATTGGCAGGCGCGTCTCGCCGTATGCCTGAGCGAAGCGCAGAAGGCGAAGCAACTGTCCGTCGGCGCCGACCCGCGACAAATCGCGGCCTTCTTCTGGATAGGGTGGGAAGGCGCGGTATTGCGCGCCAAACTCGAGCAGAGCGTTGCGCCGCTCGACGTATTCGCTGAATTTTTCTTCGCGGGCCTGCCCGCGAGGTGATGTCTTTTCATCGTCTGTCAACGACCGATTAATTCAAAGGAGTGCTGCATGTTCAAGGGAATCCTGATCGAGAAAGATGACGCGGGCTACCGCGCGGGCGTCAAGGAAATCGACGAAACACAGTTGCCGGAAGGAAATGTCACGGTCCGTGTGAGTCATTCGACGGTCAACTACAAGGATGCCTTGGCGATCACTGGAAAGGGACCCGTCGTACGGAAATTCCCCATGGTTCCCGGCATCGATCTGGTGGGCACTGTCGAAGAAAGCTCGCACCCGGACCACGCCGTGGGTGACCGCGTCGTGCTGAACGGCTGGGGCGTGGGCGAAGTGCATTGGGGCGGGTTGGCGCAGAAGGCGCGCCTGAATGGCGATTGGCTGATTCCCTTGCCCGAAAAGTTCTCGCCCCAACAAGCCATGGCCATCGGTACCGCGGGCTACACCGCCATGCTCTGCGTACTCGCGCTGGAAAAGCATGGCGTCAAGCCATCCGACGGAGAAATCGTGGTGACCGGCGCCATGGGCGGAGTCGGCAGCGTGGCCGTGGCTCTGCTGGCCAAGCTCGGTTATTCCGCCGTCGCCGTTACCGGCCGTCCGGAAGACGCGGCCTACCTGAAGCAGCTTGGGGCTACGGAGGTGCTCGAGCGGGCCCAGTTCTCGTCTCCCGGCAAGCCTCTGGCAAAAGAGCGCTGGGCCGGTGCCGTTGATGTCGTGGGGAGCCACGTCCTGGCGAACATCTGCGCTGCGACCAAGTATCGCGGCGTCGTCACGGCTTGCGGTCTCGCCGGCGGCATGGACCTTCCAGCGTCCGTCGCGCCCTTCATCCTGCGCGGTATCACCTTGGCGGGCATCGACAGCGTCATGTGCCCCCGGGAAGACCGCCTGGAAGCATGGCAGCGCCTTGCCCGCGATCTGGAGCTTGACAAGCTGGGCGTGATCAGCAGCGAAGTGGGCCTGGCCGACGCCATACCGCTGGCCGAGCGCCTGATGAAGGGCGAGGTCCGCGGCCGCGTCGTTGTAGACGTGAACCAATAAGCGCACACTGCAGCATCGCCCAACCCCACGTATCCGTTGTATCAAGGAAGAACATGACAACTGCCGACCAAGCCGCCGTAAGCCGTTTTCCCATTCCTGAACTGAAGGACATGCCCGACGATATCCGTGAACGGATACTCGCCGTCCAGGAAAAGTCCGGCTTCATTCCGAATGTATTCCTCACGCTCGCCCATCGGCCGGACGAGTTCCGCGCCTTCTTCGCCTATCACGATGCGCTCATGGAAAAGCCGGGCAACCTGAGCAAGGCCGAGCGCGAAATGATCGTCGTGGCGACCAGCAACGTGAACCAGTGCCAGTATTGCGTCATCGCCCACGGCGCCATCTTGCGCGTCCGCGCCAAGAATCCGCTGATCGCCGACCAAGTGGCCACCAACTACCGCAAAGCCGACATCACTGATCGCCAGAAGGCCATGCTGGACTTCGCCATGAAGGTCTCCCAAAGTGCGCACCTGGTTGGCGAAGCCGATTTCGATACGCTCAAGACCCATGGTTTCGACGAAGAGGACATCTGGGACATCGCCGGAATCTCTGCATTCTTCGGCATGTCGAACCGGTTGGCCAACGTGACAAGCATGCGTCCCAACACTGAGTTCTATTCATTTGGTCGCGAGAGCCGAGACTGACGCCTTGGAAATTGCGCTGCGCGAGGCCCTGTCATCTTTCATGCCGACCCGTAGTCCTTCAGACTCAGGGTCGTCATCCAGTCCACAAAGGTACTCACGGCCTTGACGTTGCTGCGGGCCTTGCGCACACAGAGAAAATAGCCCTGCCGTGACAGTTCAGGAGTCTTGAGCGGCTCGACGAGGATATGCTCGCGCAGCGTGTCCGCCACCAGGCAACGCGGCACCAGAGCCACGCCAAATCCCAGCTTTGCTGCCGCGATGATCAAATCGTATTGTCCGAAACGCGGCCCAAGGTGGGCCGTGCCCGTCGGAAGCTTGCGGGCCTGGAACCACTGAACCCAAGCGTGCGGCACATTGAAATGTTGCAGCAGGGTCGCATCGCGATATCTTCCCGCTTCCTCCAGGCCCCATTGGTCGGCATATTCACGTGTGCAGACCACGGCCTGTTCGCGGCCGATCAGATAATGGGCCACCGCCCCGGGCCACTCTCCTTCGCCAAACTGTATGGCGACATCCAGGTGTTCGCTTTCAGCAAAGTTGTGGTGGTGTTCGTAAGGCACGAAGTGCACGCGTATCGACGGATGCCGCCGGTAGAAATCCGTCAACAGCGGCAGCAGCATGTGGCTCGCCAACGTAGGCGGCACCGAAATGTTGACGTTCTGCTTCTGCCCCCGCCCTGAGGCGATATGCGCGCTCGCATCAACGAGGATCCGCAGCGCATCCTGTGTCTGCTCCAGGTAGTAAGCGCCTGCATCAGTCAGGACAAGGCGATTGTTCTGACGCATGAACAGCGGGGTGCCCAGATAGGTTTCCAGGCTCGCGACCTGACGGCTTACGGCGCCCTGCGTGACAAACAGCTCGGTCGCCGCCTTGGTGAAGCTCGAATGCCGGGCCGACGCCTCGAACGCCTGCAGTTCTGTAATGGAGGGGCAGATTTTTTTCATTGTCTCGCCTATGCGGCCCTCGGCATGCAATCACCTCATGCATGCATCAGTTTTTATCGTTTGCCGCTGCTGCTGCGGTTTCTTATGCTAAATGTAACTGGTTCCAGTTTCGCCCTGTGTCGACTATAGGAGGCAAGCCCAGATCATGGACGTCCCAACGATCTCAAGAACGGTATTCAAGAATTGCACCATCCTCAATCCGGAGTCCGCGACGCTGGAAGAGAACAAGACCCTCGTCGTCGAGGGCGGCCGCATCCAGTCCGTGAGCGATGATAGCGCAGCACCAGCCGACGCAATCGATGCGTCGGGCCTGACCGTCATGCCGGGCATGATTGATTGTCATGTCCACGTGATCGCCTCGGACATGAACCTGGGCCGCAACGCCCTGATGCCCAATGTGCTTGTGGCCTTTCGCGCCATTCCGATTCTGCGTGGAATGATCGACCGCGGCTTCACGACGGTGCGCGATGCCGGCGGAGCCGACTATTCGCTGGCGCAAGCCACCGAGACCGGCCTGGTCACCGGCCCACGCATCTTCCCATCCGGCCGGGCGCTATCCCAGACCGGCGGGCATGGCGACTTCCGGGCACGCAGCGACTTCATCGAGCCTTGCGCCTGTTCTCAGAAAATCGGCTCCATCGCCCGCGTGGTCGACGGCGTCGATAACGTGCGACTGGCAGTTCGCGAAGAAATCCAGAAAGGCGCCACCCAGATCAAGATCATGGCATCCGGCGGCGTGGCCTCGCCAAACGACCCCATCCATTTTCTGGGCTATTCGGAAGACGAGATCATTGCCATCGTCGAAGAGGCCAACAATGCCGCCACTTACGTGATGGCCCATGCCTATACCCCGCAGGCCATTCAGCGCGCCGTGAAATGCGGCGTCCGGACCATCGAGCATGGCAACCTGCTGGACGAAGAAACCGCCAATATCATGGTCGAGCACGGTGCCTTTCTCGTGCCCACTACGGTGACCTACGATGCCCTGGTCAATGATGGCCCCCGCTACGGCTTTCCAGCGGAACTGATGCCCAAGATCGAAGGCGTGCGCAGCGCCGGTTTGAAAGCGCTCGTCATTGCTCACGAGGCTGGTGTCGAGATGGCCTTCGGCTCTGATCTGCTGGGGAAGACTCACGATCAACAGGCCAACGAATTGAAGATACGTGCCGACATCCTGGGTAATGCCGAAGCGATACGTTCGGCGACCACCACGGCGGCCAAGGTCCTGCAGCACGAGGGTCTGCTCGGCGTCATCAAGGAAGGCGCTTATGCCGACCTGCTTTTCATAGAAGGGAATCCTCTGGAAGACATCAGCGCCTTGCTGAATCAAGGCAACAGAATCAAGGCCGTCATGAAGAACGGTGAATGGGTGAAGAACGAGTTGACGCCCTGACGGCTGTCGCAGCCCCTGCAAGCAGCACCCGAACCATCCACAAAGGAGAAGGACATGAGAAGGAATCGTCGTCATATGCTGGCCGCTGCCGGCGCCCTGGCATCGTTGTTGGCCCTGCCCCTGGCAACCCACGCGCAATCGCGGAACGAGCTGTTGGTCGGCACGATGGCGCCCGTCACCGGCGCAGGCGCGCCCTATGGGGGCAACATGCTCAAGGCCATGGAAATCGGCGCGAAAGAAGTGAACGATGCCGGCGGCATGGCCGGCCGGTCGCTGCGCCTGATTTCAGAAGACTCGCAGACTCAGCCGCAAGCTGCGGTGCTTGCCGCCAAGAAGCTCATCGAGATCAACAAGGTGCAGGCAATTCTTGGCACCTGGGCATCCGGCGTGTCTCTGGCCGTCGTGCCTTTGACTGACGCGGCCAACCTCATCCAAATGAACGTCTCGGGCGCGCCCGCACTCTCGACGCTGGACGAAAAGGATCTGGTATGGCGATTCCAGGCCACCAACGACCGCTTCGGCCGCGCGTTTGCGGCGATCGCCGAAAAGAACGGCTACAAGCGTCCGGCCACCATGGCTTTCAATAACGCATCGGGTCGCGGCAACACCGACGGTTTCATCAAGGCGTGGGAAGCAAAAGGCGGCAAGGTGCTGGCCAACGTGGTCTACGAGCCCAATCGAAGCAGCTACCGTTCAGAGCTTCAGCAGGTTCTGGCCACCAACCCCGACGTCATCGTGATGGGTTCCTACCTCCCCGACACCACCATCATCCTGCGTGAATGGTACCAATCGGGCGCTGAGAACGCGTGGATCATCCCCGGCTGGGCCGCCAACCCCGAGCTCGTACAGGCCCTGGGCAAAGAGGCGACCGACGGCGTCATTGCGGTCGATACAGTATCGAACACCAACGCCGAAAGCTACAAAGACTTGAGCGACCGCTATCGGGAAGCAACCGGCGAAGAGCTGGCCGACAACGTCTACGCTGCCATGACCTACGACATGGTGATCAGCTTGGCGCTCGCTGCCCATAAGGCAGGCGCCGACGCCACCCCCCAACAGATCAGCGACCAGATTCGCGCGGTTTCCAACCCCGAGGGCGAAAAAGTCTATTCCTATGCGCAGGGCAAGAAGCTGCTCGACGAAGGCAAGGACATCAACTACGAAGGCGCATCCAGCCGACTGGACTTCGACGAATATGGCGACTCCAATCCCGACTTCGGCGTCTATGTGATCAAGGACGGCAAGTTCGACCGCGTCGATACGATTTCCCTCGATAAATAAACCCGACCGGGAGCCACGCCACACCATGTCCAGCATCTATTTCATCAATCTGATCATCAATGGTCTCATCGAAGGGATGGTCATCGCCCTGCCCGCCTTGGCTTTGACCCTGGTGCTGGACATCTCCAAGTTCCCCAATGTCACGGTGGGCGACACCATGTCAGTGGGGGCATATGCTGCGCTGGCCTTCCAGTCAGTCGGTGTTCCCTACTTCTTCCTTTCGGTCGGGGGCGCCATGTTGGCGTGCATGGTGCTGAGCCTGGCCACTTACTACTTCGTTTTCCGCAAGCTCACCCGGGCGCCCATGGTGGTGAATCTGCTGGCCTCCGTGGGCTTGGCCTTCATGATGCGCAGTGTGCTGCAGCTGAACGTTTCCAGCCAGCCGCAGACCTATGATTTCCCACTGGTCAGGGCGTGGAACTTCGGCGGAATCCGGATTCTTCCAACCGATCTGTGGGTGCTGCTGACAACCATCGTCACTCTGCTCATCGTCTTTGCCATCTTCCGCTACACCGATCTCGGCCGCCGCCTGCGCGCAATCGCCGACAATCCCGAACTTGCCCGCGCAAGCGCCATACGGCCGCGGTACCCGACACTCTTTCTGTGGTGCCTGTTCGGTGCGCTCTCCGCACTGGGCGGTGTGCTGATCGCTTCCAAGAGCGTGCTGCTGCCGGAATTCGGCTGGGAATTCATCATCCCGGCCTTCTCGGCGGTCATACTCGGCGGTATCGGCAACCCGGTGGGGGCGGTGCTCGGCGCGGTCATCATGGGTATTGCGCAGGAGCTTTCCATTGCGTTTGTCGGTCCGAGCTACAAGATCACCATCGCCTTCGCAGTCATGATCGCCGTCCTGCTCGTGCGGCCCGCCGGCCTGCTCGGCACACCTGAAAAAGCCCGCTGAAGAGAGAGCCTTCATGGACGCCTATCTCATCTCGATCTGCATCATTGCAGGAATTTACGCCCTGCTCGCCATCGGCCTCAATATCCAGTACGGAGAAACGGGGCTCATCAACTTCGGACACGTGGCCTACTTCGCCATCGGGGCCTATGCGTCGGCCATCCTCGCGAGCAAAGGCGTACCCGTCGGTCTGGCCATCGTGGCGGCAGGGCTCATCAGCGCGCTTGGCGCCATCCCGATCGGCTTGGCTGCTCTTCGGTTGAAGGAAGATTACTTCGCCATCGTCACGCTGGGCTTCGCGGAGGCAGTTCGCATCTTCATCCAGCAGGAAGACTGGCTGACGAACGGCGTGCAAGGCATCGCATCGATCTCACCGCTGATCAGCAGTACGACCGCGCCCGGGTTCCAGAACCACGTCTTCACGGTGGTGATCGTCGCCGTCGTAGTATGCGCCATGATCGCCGTGGCGCTGCTGCAGAAAAGCACTTTCGGCCGCGTCCTGAGAGCGATCCGCGAGAATGAGGTCGCAGTGGTCGCGCTGGGTAAACGCACAGCAGTATTCAAAGTGAAGGTTCTGATGTTCGGCTCCTTCCTGGCGGGTATGGCCGGCGCGTTCTATGCGCATTTCATCAGCTTCATCTCTCCCGAGCAGTTCATTGCACTCGTCACATTCTATGTGTGGATGTCTATCATCCTGGGCGGCGTGGGCAGCATGAAGGGCGCACTTTTCGGCAGTCTGGCCCTTGTGCTCCTGCTGGAGGGCTCGCGCTTCATCGGCGACTTCCTTCCTGGCGTCTCCGACGTGCAGATTGCCCATCTGCGCTTGGGGATAGTGGGACTCGTGCTGGTCGTGTTCAGTCTGTATCGGCCCCAAGGTATCTTCGGCAAATTGGACTGAGGGAAAAACATGCTGCAAGTCGAGAACGTCTCCGTAAAGTACGGCTCCTTCATGGCGGTGGATCAGGCAAGCTTGGACATCGCGGCCGGCGAGACGGTGGGCCTGGCGGGCACCAACGGCGCCGGCAAGACCACGCTATTCGCCGCCATCGCCGGGCAGCTGCCCGCCGCGATGGGCAGCATTCGCTACAGGGGAAAAGAAATTCTGGGACAGCCTTCGTATACCCGTGCCGGGCTGGGTTTGAGCCGCACATTTCAGGTCCCCCGGGAATTCGGAAAACTCACCGTGCTTGAAAATCTGCTGGTGGCGGCGCCCGACCCGCGCGAAGAAAACATGCTGACGGCCTGGCTGGGGCGCAAGCGCATGCAAACCACGACACAGCGCCGGACCGAGCAGGCCGACACCGTACTGGAGACGCTGGGCATCCTGCATGTACGGGACATTCTGGCGTCCCAGCTATCCGGCGGCCAGAAGAAGCTGCTTGAGCTGGCGCGCGTGCTGATGCAGAAGCCTTCCCTGATCTTGCTGGACGAGCCCTTTGCCGGCGTGAACCCGGTGCGCATCGGTGAAATGATGGACATCTTCCGGAAACTGAAGGACGAGGGCATCGCCTTGCTGATTGTCGAACATCATCTTCAAGCGCTGCAGGAGCTCTGTTCAAGGCTGTATGTAATGGACCAGGGCCGCATCATCGCCCAGGGCGACCCCGTCGACGTCCTTAAATCCAAAACAGTTCAAGATGCCTACATGGGCGGTGTGATATGACCGAAGTGCTCAGGACAAAAGACCTCGCCGGCGGCTACACCGATGTGAACATCATTCACGGCATCGA
>JAEWFK010000041.1 GCA_023388835.1 Pseudomonadota bacterium
GGGCGGGGGGTGGGCAGGGCTGAGCGCCGCTGCGGCCGCCGTTCATCTGGGGCACGACACACACCTGTATGAATCGGCCGCCACACTGGGAGGCCGCGCCCGCAGCGTTCATGCCCCCGCGCTGGACACCGAGATCGACAACGGCCAACACATTCTTCTCGGAGCCTATAGCGCCACGTTGGCACTGATGCGCGTCCTGGGGCTGGACCCTTCCCGGCACTTCATCCGGCTACCGCTGAGCGTGCGCAGCGCAGACGGAAGAATCAGGGTGCAGGCCTTTGCCGGGCTGCCGGCACCGCTGCATATTGCCGCCGGCCTGATGGTGGCAAAGGGCCTGAACTGGAAGGAGAAGCGAGCCATCGCGCGCGCCATTACCGCGCTGCGTCGGCATGACTGGACAGTTCCCAGAGCCGCCACGGTCCAGGACTGGCTGTCGCTCACCTTGCAACCCGCACGCGTGCGGGAGCTGCTCTGGATTCCGCTGTGCATTGCCACACTCAATACGCCGGCGGACCGCGCCTGCGGTCAACTCTTTGCGAACGTACTGCGCGACAGCCTCGGTTCCGCGCGACGCGACGCCAGCGAAATACTGATTCCGCGCACCGGCCTGACCGAGCTGTGGCCGACCACTTTGCAAGCTCTCGCCCGCAGAGGTGAACTGGGCCGGGCGTCGGGCGGCCGGCTCGACATTCGCCTTTCAACGACGATACGCGCGCTCCGGTATGCAGAAAGAGATGCGAGCCACGATGATGGCTCAGTCACTGTCGGCATGGATCGGACTGTCGATACGGCTGGACTGATCTTGGACGGGCACCGCGAGCGTTACGATGCCGTCGTGCTGTGCGGCAACACACCCTCCACCGCCCGGCTTCTCAGCACCCTGCCCAAGCGGCCGGGCGACACCGACTTCGTGGAGAGGCTGGACGCCTTCGAACACGCACCCATTGGCACGCTTACGCTGCAACTAAATCGCCCGTTCAAGCTGCCGGCGCCCATGCTGCTGCTTCATGAGGATCGGGCTCGGAAGCATTTCGGGCAGTGGGTGTTCCAAGGACAGGATGCGGAAAGCCGGCTGCTGCATGTGGTCGTGAGCGATGCAGGGACGATGATGCAGGCTGACCGTTCTGCGGCGGTCACGGGCATGATCGCGCAGTTGCAGGAGCAGTTGCGAGGCGCGTCCTTGCCGGCCGTTACGCGGCATGCCTTGATTGTGGAGAAGCGTGCGACCTTTCTTTCCGTCCCTGGGTTGCGGCGACCGGGGAACCGGACGCCGTGGCGGGGGGTGTGGGTGGCCGGAGATTGGACAGACACAGGCTATCCGGCGGTACTGGAGGGGGCGGTACGCAGTGGTCAGGCGGCCATTCAGGAAATCCATGCAGCTGCGGCTTCTGCCCTTGAGCGCGTGGGTCCTTAAGGGCGCGATCACCGACTCAAGAACCCAGAACGCCGAGTCGCCCGGCCGTATAAAACCCCAGCCCCGTCGCCGCAAGGCTGCCGAACAGACTCACCGCCGCGTAGCCGCCCGCCGACAGATAAGCTCCCCGCAACAGCATAGACACCGTCTCGCCGGAAAATGTCGAGAAAGTCGTCATTCCACCCAGAAAGCCCGTAAACATGAACAAGCGCAGCCAGACCGGAATATCCGGCTGAGCAGCGAGCACGCCCAAAAGCAGACCTACCAGATAGCCGCCGCCGAGATTGGCCGCGAGCGTCCCCCAGGGCCAGACTGCAGCAGAAGCATTCAACCATAGTGCTAACAGCCATCTGCACAAGGCGCCCATCGCAGCGCCTAGACAAACGGCCAGTGCATTGCCTGCGGTCAGCACCTTCGCCCGCCTACTCAGGGCGCTTCAGAATTCGGCAGCGGAGCATGCTCACGGATGTACTCGCGCACCTGTTCCAGGTCGCATGCCATGCTTACCACTCGCTGCGGCAACGCGGAAAGGCCTGACAGATGATCCGGCACCGGCGGCTCCACCCCGGTCGCCTCGCGGATGGTTTCGGCGAACTTCGCCGGCAGTGCCGTCTCCAGCACCAGCATCGGCACGCCGTCTTCGACATACTCGGCGGCGACCTTCACGCCATCAGCCGTGTGCGGGTCGATCAGCAGCCCCAAGTCGCCGAGTACCCGCTTGATCGTCGCCAGGCGGTCCGCATGCGAGCTCGTACCCGACACGAAACCATAACGCTCTTCGAACTGTGGCTTGAGCTCGCCAAGGTCGAATGAGCCGTCGGCCTCGAGTCCCTGCCAGAGATCGCGCAGCTTGCCGTGATCGCGGCCCAACAGGTCGAACACGAATCGTTCGAAGTTCGATGCCTTGGAAATATCCATGGAGGGACTGGATGTTGCATGTGTCTGCGCCGATGAACGGGGGCGGTAGACGCCCGTGCGGAAGAACTCTTCCAGCACATTGTTCTCGTTGGTGGCGAGCACCAGCCGGCGTATGGGCAGCCCCATTTCGCGGGCGATATGCCCCGCGAGAATATTCCCGAAGTTGCCCGATGGCACACAGAACGAGACCTGTTGCTCGCTGGAGGACGTGGCACGCAACCAGCCCCAGAAGTAATACACCACTTGCGCGGCGATACGCGCCCAGTTGATGGAGTTCACCGCACCGATACGGTAGGCGGTCTTGAATTCGAGGTCGCCTGCCAGCGCCTTGACGATGTCCTGACAGTCGTCGAACACGCCTTCGATGGCGATGTTGTGGATGTTCTCATCTTGCAGCGAATACATCTGCGCGCGTTGGAAGGCGCTCATGCGCCCTTGGGGCGACAGCATGAACACCGTCACGCCCCGCTTGCCGCGCATGGCGTATTCCGCCGCCGAGCCGGTATCGCCTGAGGTCGCCCCCAGTATATTCAGCGTCGCGCCGCGATGCTCCAGGACGTACTCGAAGACCTGGCCAAGGAACTGCATGGCCATATCCTTGAAGGCGAGCGTCGGTCCTTCCGACAGGCCCAACAGGCTGACACCACCAGAGAGCGGCTTCAGCGGGACCATTTCCGCACCGGGGAAAGCGCTTTTGCTATAGGCGGCCCGTGTCAGCGTCAGGAGGTCCTCGCGGGGAATATCGTCGATGAACAGCGACAGGATCTCCGCGGCGAGTTCGGCATAGCCCAACGGGCGCCAGGCCTCGAGCGTGGCGGCCGACAGCTTCGGAATCGATTCCGGTACGGCCAAGCCGCCGTCGGGAGCCAAGCCTTCCAGCAGAATATCGCAGAAGGGCTGCGGCGCCATGCCGCCGCGGGTGGAGACGTATTTCATATCAGTTCCTCGACGCGCAGACGCGTCACTTCCGAGCGCACGAAGGGCAGCTTGTGCATCTTCTCGATGGCATCGACCACAGCGCCTTCGCGCGCGCGGTGCAAGAGGAAGATGATGGACGCTTCGTCTGATTGGTAGGGTTCCTGGAACATCGACCCGATGGAGATGCCCGCATCGGCCAGAATTCGCGAGATGTCCGCCAGCACTCCGGGGCGATCTTCGACCCGCAGGCGCAGGTAGCAAGATGACTGGATGTCCCTGGCCGGGAGGATGGGAATGTCCTTCACGGCGTCGGGCTGGAATGCCAGGTGCGGAACGCGGTGCTCGGGGTCGGCCGATTCCAGCCGTGCGACATCGACCAGGTCAGCGACCACGGCCGAAGCGGTCGGCATCTCGCCGGCGCCCTGACCGTAGTAAAGCGTGGGGCCGACCACATCGCCATGCACCAGCACGGCATTCATTGCACCGTCGACACTCGCCAAGAGGCTCGCCATGGGAATCAAAGTGGGATGCACGCGCAGCTCGATGCCGTCTTCGCGCCGGCGGGTGATGCCCAGCAGCTTGATGCGATAGCCCAAGCGGGCGGCATGCTGGATGTCTTCCGCTTCCAGCTTGGAAATGCCTTCGATACACGCTTTTTCGAATTGCACTGGAATACCGAAAGCCATCGATGCCAGCAGCGTGAGTTTGTGCGCGGCGTCCACGCCCTCGATATCGAAGGTGGGATCGGCTTCGGCATAGCCCAGCCGTTGCGCTTCCGCCAGCACCGTGTTGAACGGCAGCCCGCGACTCTGCATTTCTGACAAGATGAAGTTGGTGGTGCCGTTGATGATGCCGGCAATCCAGTCGATGCGATTGGCGGTCAGGCCTTCGCGCATGGCCTTGATGATGGGAATGCCGCCGGCCACCGCCGCTTCGAAGGCCACCATGACGCTCTTTTCGCTGGCGGCATCGAAGATCTCGTTACCATGCTTGGCCAGCAAGGCCTTGTTGGCCGTCACCACGTGCTTGCCCTGTGCAATGGCTTCCATCACCCATTCACGGGCCGTGGTATCGCCGCCTATCAATTCCACCACGATGTCGATATCCGGATCGCGGGCAATCTCAAGGCCGTCAGTCGTGATGTGCAGATTGGTGTCGCCCAGGAGCCTGCGGGCCTTTTCGACATCGCGCACGGCCACCGCCGTGATCTCGATGCGCCGCCCGGCACGCCGGGCGATTTCTTCCGCGTTACTCTGCAACACCTTCCAGGTACCGCCACCAACGACGCCCAGCCCCAGCAAACCCACCTTGATGGAAGTCATTTCCCTACACCGTCCTTACGGAACATATCCTTGATGCCACGCACCGCCTGACGGGTGCGTTGCTCGTTTTCGATCAGCGCAAAGCGCACGTATTCGTCGCCGTATTCACCGAAGCCCACGCCCGGGGACACGGCCACCTTCGCATCGGCCAGCAGCCGCTTGGAAAACTCCAGAGAGCCAAGCGAACGATAGGCTTCCGGAATACGGGCCCAGATGTACATCGACGCCATGGGAACGTCGACCATCCAGCCGGCTTCGTGCAGCCCCTTGGCGAGGACGTCGCGGCGATTCTGATACTGGGCCACGACCTCGGCCACGCAATCCTGCGGGCCTTCCAGCGCGGCAATGGATGCCACCTGGATGGGAGTGAACGTCCCGTAGTCGTGATAGCTTTTGATCCGGGCCAGCGCGTTGACGAGCTGCTGGTTGCCGACCATGAAGCCCACGCGCCAGCCGGCCATGTTGTAGCTCTTGCTCATGGTGAAGAATTCGACCGCCACATCGCGGGCGCCTTCGACCTGCATGATGGACGGCGCCACATAGCCGTCGAAGGTGATGTCGGCATATGCCAGGTCGTGCACGACCAGAATATTGTGTTCCTTCGCCAGCGCAATAATGCGCTCGAAGAAGGACAGATCCACGCACTGTGCCGTCGGATTGCTGGGAAAGCCCAGAATCATCATCTTGGGACGTGGAATGGTCTCGCGCACGGCGCGTTCGATTTCTTCGAAGAAATCAAGGCCCGGCACGATGGGCACCGAACGAATGTTGGCCCCGGCAATGACGGCACCATAGATGTGTATCGGGTAGCTGGGATTGGGCACCAGCACGGTGTCGCCGCGATCAAGCGTCGCCAGCATCAAGTGGGCAAGACCCTCTTTGGAGCCAATGGTGACGATGGCCTCTGAATCCGGATCGATCTGCACATCGTAGCGGCGTTCGTACCAGCCCGAAATCGCCTTGCGCAAGCGGGGGATGCCCTTGGACACGGAATACCCGTGAGTGTCGGGCCGGTTGACCGCCTCGACCAGCTTGTCCACGATGTGCCGCGGGGTCGGACCGTCCGGGTTGCCCATGGACATATCAATGATGTCTTCGCCCCGTCGGCGCGCCGCCATCTTCAGTTCGCCCGTAATATTGAAGACATACGGAGGCAGGCGCTCGATACGAGGAAACGTGCTCATGGTGATCCTTGAGTGGAAATGGAAACGGGCTTCAGAGAGTTGAAAGGCGCAGGTTGCGCCGCAGCAAACTCGCTAATCTAGCGTAAAGCCGGGCGACGCGGCAAATAGGATCTAGTTTAATCGATTCACGAAGCCGGCCGCAGCGCAGAAAGGGCGGCATGCGCTATGATGAAACCCACTTGGGGAGTCACTCTTGCTATTACAGAAAGAATCCAACCCTGGACTCAATACCGTCACCGCGTACGGCGCGGGCTATGTCGAGATCAACGGCGAACGCCACCGCCGGCCGGTGCGTTTCGAGGCTGAAGGCCCGGTGGACGATTGGCCGGTCGAAGATCCGGCGCAGCTCACGGTTGCTGCACTGCGGGAACTCGCAGGCCTCAAAGAGTCAGCAGCTGACCCCATGGCGTTCCTGGACGGCGACGCACCGGCCGCTTCCACTGGCGTGGAAGTCGTCATCATCGGCACGGGCGACAAGCACATCATGCTGGCCCACTCGCTCACGGCGGCGCTGCTACGCCAAGGGATAGGCGTGGAATCCATGTCCACTCAGGCGGCAGCGCGCACCTACAACATACTCATGTCAGAAGGCCGGCGCGTGGTCGCCGCCCTGATACCTCCGCAGGAGAATGAATGACCCGTATTGCCGTTGGTCAGGCCGTCCCACCATTCACGGCCATATCGACTCAGGGAGAACTTTCCCTGGAATCGTTGAAGGGCCGCAAGACGGTGCTCTATTTTTATCCGAAGGACAACACTCCGGGCTGCACCACGCAGGCCCAGGGCTTTCGCGATCGCCATGACGAATTCGTGGCGGCGGGCGCGCGCATCGTTGGGGTATCGCGCGACTCCTTGAAGTCTCACGAGAACTTCATCGCCAAACAGTCCCTGCCCTTCCCACTTATTTCAGATGCCGAAGAAACCCTCTGCCAGCTCTTCGACGTCATCAAGATGAAGAACATGTATGGCAAACAGGTGCGCGGCATCGAGCGCAGCACCTTCCTCATCGACACAGACGGTGTACTGCATCGGGAATGGCGCGGCCTGCGCGTGCCCGGTCACGTTGAAGCCGTACTGCAGGCGGTCAAGGACGGCGACTGAGCCCTCGGTCGCCCGACAACATAACAGGAGCACCCAGGCCATGCCCTTACCGAAACTGCCCACGAAGATGGGTGACCGGATCGCCCATAAGGATTCTGGCGAATCCAGCACCGAGGCCCTGACTCCTCCGGCCTCTGCCCCCGCCTCTGCTGCGGTCGCCGCAAAACGGCCGGCCGCCGCAAAGCCGGCCACCGCTGCCCTGCTCACGAAGAAATCCGCGACGGACAAAACCGCCCCGCAGAGCGGGGCTGCCTCGCGTCCGAAGCCGGCTGCCTCGCGCTCGCGCGGGGCGCCCGAAGCCGCGCCTGCGGTCCCGGATGAGGTGTCGATCGCTGCTCCGACTGAAACAGTGATGGAAGAGGCGCCGCACGCCGTCGTGAGCACGACCGCACCGACACCGCAGCCGACACCGACGCCGCAGCCGACCCACACCGCAGAGGCTGCACAGCCCGCGCGCAGCGCCAAAGCTAAAAAACGCGTCCGGCTACCGGCCGCGCGCCGCAAGCTGTTCGTGCTGGATACCAATGTATTGCTGCATGACTCGAACTCGCTCTTCAAGTTCGAGGAACACGACATCTATCTGCCCATGATCGTGCTCGAGGAGCTCGACAACCACAAGAAGGGCATGTCGGAAGTGGCGCGCAATGCGCGGCAGGTCAGCCGCTCGCTGGACTCGCTGGTGAACGAAGCCGCTGATCTAGAGAAAGGCGTGAATCTGGACGCTCTGGGCAACCAGGAAGCACTGGGCCAATTGCAGCTGCAGACGTCCGCGCTGAATCTCACCTTGCCGATCGAGCTGCCGCTGGGCAAGGCCGACCATGTCATCCTGGGTGTGGTGCATGCCTTGAAGGCCATGTATCCCAAGCGCAGCGTGGTGCTGGTGTCCAAGGACATCAATATCCGCCTGAAAGCGCGCGCCCTGGGCATGGACGCCGAAGACTACCTGAACGATCGGGTACTGGACGACTCCGATCTGCTGTATGACGGCGTCATGCCGCTGCCCGAGAACTTCTGGCTCAAGCACGGCAAAGGCGTTGAGTCCTGGCAACAGGGAGGCACCACCTTCTACCGCATCAAGGGCCCGCTGTGCAGCGAATTCCTGGTCAACCAGTTCGTCTACCTGGACGGCGAGATGCCGCTGCACGCGCAAGTTCGCGAAGTCAGCGGAAAGTCCGCTGTGCTTGCCACGCTGCGTGATCACAGTCATGGCCGCAACAGCGTCTGGGGCATCACCGCCCGCAATCGCGAACAGAATTTCGCGCTCAACCTACTCATGAACCCGGATTGCGACTTCGTCTCGCTGCTCGGGCAGGCCGGCACCGGCAAGACCCTGCTCGCCCTTGCTGCGGGGCTGGCCCAGACGCTGGAGACCAATCGCTACAACGAGATCATCATCACCCGGGCCACCGTGCCGGTGGGTGATGACATCGGGTTCCTGCCCGGCACCGAAGAGGAAAAAATGCTGCCGTGGATGGGCGCGCTGGAAGACAATCTGGAAGTCCTCCACCTGGGCGCCGGACGCCACGACCTGGCCAGCGACAGCGGTTCGACCGACTGGAACAAGCAGTCGACCATGGAACTGATCCGTTCGCGCATCAAGGTGAAGTCGCTCAACTTCATGCGGGGCCGCACCTTTCTGAACAAGTACCTGATCATCGATGAAGCGCAGAACCTCACGCCCAAACAGATGAAGACGCTGGTGACGCGAGCGGGCCCCGGCACCAAGATCATCTGTCTGGGCAACATCGCCCAGATCGATACACCCTACCTCACGGAAGGCAGCTCGGGACTCACCTACGTGGTGGACCGCTTCAAGGGCTGGCCGCACGCCGGCCACATCACGCTGCAACGCGGGGAGCGCTCACGACTGGCGGACTACGCCAGCGAAGCGCTCTGATACTGGGAGCGCAAGGAATGAACGCCCGTTTCGGCATCCGCAGCCCGCTTTCCGAGAGTCCCAACGATGGAGAGCTGCCCGTGGGTTTTACCATGGGCGATGCCGCAGGCATCGGCCCGGAGATCCTGGTGAAGGTCTTCGCCGCCGGGCTGACCGGCCCCGCTTTCGTATACGGCGACGAGGGCATCATTCAGACGACCATCTCGCGCTTGGGGCTGGATGAACAGCTGCGCGTCGAAATCATTAGCGAGCCGGAAGCCTGTCCCGACGACCCGGCGCTCATTCCGGTTCTGAATCGTTGGCAACCCTTGCCAGTGACGCTTCCGATGGGGCAGATCAATGCCGAGGCCGGCCGCGCCGCGTATGAGTACTTATGCCATGCAATCGACGACGCCATGGCCCAGCGTATTCGCGCGATCGTCACCGCACCGCTGAACAAGAAAGCGATGCAACTGGGCGGTGTGGATCAACCCGGGCACACTGAAATACTCGCCGAGCGCAGCGGCACGACGCGCTACGCCATGATGCTCGCCAATCCTGAGCTCCGGGTGCTGCTGGTAACTATCCACGTGCCGCTCACGGCCGTGAGCGGGCTGATCACCTTCCAGGCCGAACTCGACGCGATCCGGCTCGCCCACCAGGCCTGCCGTCAGGCCGGCCTGCTGCGTCCGCGCATCGCGGTCGCGGGTCTCAATCCGCACGCCGGCGAGGACGGACGCTTCGGCCAGGAAGAAATCGAAGTCATCGCTCCAGCCATCGAAGCCGCCCGCGCCGAAGGGCTCGACGCCAGCGGGCCCTGGCCGGGCGATACCGTGTTCATGCGGGCGCGCATGGGCGAATTCGATATCGTGGTCGCCCAGTACCACGACCAGGGCCTGATACCGGTGAAGTACCTGGGCGTGGAAGAAGGCGTCAACATTACCGTAGGGCTACCCTTCATTCGTACCAGCGTCGATCACGGCACGGCTTACGCCATCGCCGGACAAGGCATCGCCGACCCGGCCTCGTTGCGCGCTGCCTACGACGCGGCGCTTATCATGACGCCGTCGTGATCCAGACGCCGCTTCGTCACCGTCGCAACATCTTTGAGCCAGGGGTGATGTTGCCAATGGCGGCTTGCGAATGCGTCGATGGCTTCTGCATGGGCAAGCGAGGCGCCGATCAGGTCCTGGCCCTGGACGAACATGTCGTAATGACGGCGCGATAGTGTGAAAGCCGCCGTGCGCGCCGCGCTGCGCACTGTCATGGTTTGCAGGTCAATAGTGAGCTGCCCGGAAGAAGCGTCGGACGCGTCTTCGATGAACGCCTGGACTTCGGTTTCCGGCAGCATGACGAGCAGCAGCCGGTTGTTCATGGCGTTGGAATAGAAAATTTCGCCGAAGCTCGATGCGATCACTGCGCGGATGCCGAACTGCAGCAAACCCCAAACCGCATGCTCGCGGCTGGATCCGCAACCGAAATTCGGTCCCGCCAGCAGGATACGGGCGCCGGCATAGTCCGGCCGGTTCAAGATGAATTCTTCCCGCGGCCGCCCCGTCTCATCGAATCGCATGTCATACAGCAGGCCTTGAGCCAGTCCGGCCTTATCGATACCGCGCAGGAACTGCTTGGGCATGATCTGGTCGGTATCAAGGTTCGCCAGCGGTATCGCCGCCGCCAAGCCCTCGATACGCCAATTGTCGCTATGGCTCATTCCTGTGCTCCTTGTTGCGTGCCGGTCAGATATTGCCGGACATCGGTAATACGTCCCGTGACGGCCGCCGCCGCGGCCATGGCAGGACTCATGAGATGAGTGATCGCCCCCCGGCCCTGCCGGCCTTCGAAGTTCCGGTTGGTCGTGGATGCGCAACGCTGGCCGGCCTCCAGGACATCGTCGTTCATCGCCAGGCACATGGAACAGCCGGGCTTGCGCCATTCGAAGCCGGCCTCGGCCAGCAGCCGGTCCAGCCCTTCGCTCTCGGCCTGCATGCGCACCGCGCCGGAACCCGGCACAACCATGGCGCGCACACCTTCGGCCACTTTGCGGCCGCGCACGATATCTGCAACCGCTCTCAGGTCTTCGATGCGGGCGTTGGTACACGATCCGATGAACACATGCTGTACAGCCAGACCCAGCAAGGAGTCCCCACTGCTCAAACCGGTATAGTGCAGGGCGCGCATGGTCGAGGCGTCGACCTCGCCGGCTGCATCCCGAGGGACCGCAGGGATGCGGCCATCGACCGGAATAGCCTGGTCAGGACTGGTACCCCAAGTCACGTACGGCGCGGCATCGCCGGCGTCGAAATGATGTTCCACATCGAAAATGGCGTCGGAGTCGCTCTTCAGGCTCTCCCAATGCGAGAGAGCACGTTCCCGCACAGTGCCGACGATATCCCGGGCGCGCCGCAATACATAATCGATGGCGGCATCGTCAGGTTCGATGAGTGCACCGCGAGCGCCTGCATCGACCGCCATATTGCACAGCGTGAAGCGCGCTTCGACCGACAAGTGTCGAATGGCGCTGCCGCAGAACTCAATCACATGTCCGCGCGCCCCCTGAGCCCCTATGCCGCGGATGATCATCAGGACGAGATCCTTGGATGTGGTGCCCGGCGGCAACTGGCCATCGACACGGATACGCATGTTGCGCGCCCAACGGTAAACCAGTGTCTGCGTCGCCAGCACGTGCTCGACCTCGGATGTCCCGATGCCAAACCCCAATGCGCCCAGGGCGCCATAGGTCGTCGTGTGACTGTCTCCACACAGGACCACCATGCCTGGACGGATCATTCCATGTTCCGGCGCGACGACATGCTCGATGCCTTGCAGTGCATCGTTGGTGTCGAACAGTGGAATGTCGTGCTGCAGGCAGTTTCGTTTCAGATTGCCGGCCTGCAGCGCCGACGCCGGATCGGCGATCACGCGTATCTGCGATGGATGGGTGGGGATGATGTGGCTCACAACGGCCACGTTCTGGCCAGGGACGCGTACCGTGCGCCCAAGCTCATGAAGCCCGGCAAAGGCCTGCGGACTGGTGTATTCATTCATCAGGTGCAGGTCTGCAAACAGCAAGACGTTGTCCTCGTCCAGCACCTTCACGGTATGCGAGTCGACGAGCTTCTGATAAAGCGTGCGTGGGTTCATCATCCTTCCATCAGATTCCGGGTGTACGGCCTAAGTGGCGATCAGTTGGCCTTGATGCCGGCCGCAGTGATCACTTCGCTCCACTTCTTCATGTCCCCTTCCAGCAGCTGCTGCGCTTCCGCAAGCGAGGACGGCGCCGGGTCATAGGCTTCCCGCACCATTCTTTCCTTCAAAGCCGGCGAATTCAGGGTGTCATTGAGCGTGGCATTGAGCTTTTCGAGTACCGGCTGGGGTGTTCCGGCCGGCGCAAAGACCATGAACCAGGTCTCGAAGCTGTAGTCGGGCAGGCCGGCTTCCGCGATTGTCGGCACATCCGGCATCAGCGGCGAACGCTTGGGGCCCGTCACGCCCAGGGCGCGAAGCTTTCCGCCCTGAACCTGGGGCAAGGCGGCGGAAAGCACCGGAAACGACATCTGCACGTGTCCGCCGATGGTGTCAAGCATGGCGGGACCGCCGCCGCGATACGGAATGTGCATGATGTCGGTCTTGGACACGGACTTGAAGAGTTCCGCCGCCATGTGGAAGGTGCTGCCGCTGCCGGCGGATCCGTAGATCAGCTTGCCCGGTTCCGCCTTGGCTGCGTCGATCAGTTCGGTGACCGATTTCGCCGGCAAGTCATTGTTCACCACGAGGACGTGCTGAGAGGTCGCGACCGTCCCGATGGGCGCCAGATCAGCCAACGTATCGTAGGGCATGCTGTCGTACAGCGACGGGTTGATCGCGAGCGACACGGTCTGCAGCCCGATCGTGTAGCCGTCGTTCTTCGACTTGGAAACCGCGTCCACGCCGATATTGCCCCCCGCGCCCGAACGGTTCTCGATCACTATGGTCTGCCCGAGCGCTTTCGACCAGTCGTCCGCAACCAGGCGAGCAGCAATGTCGGCGCTGCCGCCGGGGGCATAAGGAACGATGAGTCTGACGGCGCGCTCGGGATAGGACTGGGCCGCAGCGACGGCGGGAAGGGTGAAAAGCGCGCAACACAGCAGGCGGCGCACAGAAGGAAATCTGCTCATTCTTGTCTCCGGGGGTTTGTTTTTCATCACAAGGAACCCAATGCTAATATGTCACGCGTTCACCATAATGTCGTAATCTTCAAACCATTCGTGCCTTTTTCGACATAATCGGCAGGAACCATCCATGGACGCGGTCTCGGACCTGAAGTTTTTCGTCACCCTGGCCCGTCATGGCACGCTGACCCGTGCGGCCCAGGAATTCGGGGTCACTCCACCCACCGTCAGCAAGCGGCTCGCGTCGCTGGAACAACGGCTCGGGGTCCGGCTGATGAATCGCAGCACCCGCCGCATCAGCCTTACACCAGAGGGCGAGACCTATCTCGGACAGGGCGAACGCATCATGGAAGAGCTCGACGCACTGGAGCAGACCGTGGCGGGCGGAGGCGGCACTCCGCGCGGGCTGCTGCGCGTTCACGCGACCCTGGGATTCGGCCGGCGCCACATCGCCCCGGCGATCTCTCACTTCCTGCGCCAGTATCCAGACATCGACGTGCAACTGCATCTGAGCCACTCCCCCGTCAACCTCGCCGATTCCGGCTTCGACGTGATCCTCCGTTTCGGGGACGCACCGGACTCCCGGCTGACCGCCCGCACACTGGCCTACAACCGGCGGCTGCTCTGCGCTTCGCCCGCCTACCTGCGCGCAGCCGGAGAACCGGCGACACCCGCGGATTTGCAGACACACCAGTGCATCGTCATACGCGAAAGCGATGAAACCTATGGCTCATGGAATTTGTCGCAAGGCAGTCGCTCTCAGACCATCAAGGTGGAAGGCAGGGTCAGCAGCAACGACGGGGAAACCGCTGTCGAATGGGCTTTGAACGGCCAGGGAATCATCCTGCGCTCGGAATGGGATGTCGCCCGCTATCTGCGTTCGGGAAGGCTGCGTCGCGTGCTGCCTGCGTGGTCGCTGCCTCCGGCGGACGTCGTGGCCGTGTATCCGACGCGCCGCTATCTCTCGGTGCGCACTCGCGCCTTCCTGGATACTCTGATGGACTGGTTTGCAGATCAGCGCAAGCCGGCTCCCGGCACCGGGAGCCACTGGTAGCGCCGCGGTGATTCAGCTCATCGCCGAAGTGAAGTTCAGGAAGCGCGTACTGGATCCCTGGAATGTGAGGCGCACCGTGCCGATGGGGCCGTTACGCTGCTTGCCGATGATGATCTCTGCCGTGCCTTTATCGGGTGAATCGGGGTTGTAGACTTCGTCCCGATAGATGAAGAGGATGACATCAGCGTCCTGCTCAATGGCACCCGATTCCCGCAGGTCGCTCATGACGGGCCGCTTGTTGGGGCGTTGCTCCAGGCTGCGGTTAAGCTGCGACAGCGCGATGAGCGGGCAGTTCAGTTCCTTGGCGAGCGCCTTCAGCGAACGGCTGATTTCCGAAATTTCAGTTGCACGATTCTCGCCGCCCCCGCTGCCGGACATCAGCTGCAGGTAATCGATGATGATCAGGCCGAGCTGGCCACACTGACGGGCCAGCCGCCGGGCGCGCGCGCGCACTTCGTTGGGCGACAGGGCGGGGCTTTCGTCGATATAAAGCTGAGCTTCCTGTACCCGCTGCACGGCATGGGTCAGGCGCGGCCAGTCTTCCGCAGTAAGCTTGCCGGTACGCATGCGGTGCTGATCCAGCAAGCCCACCGAACCGATAATACGCTGCGCCAGCTGCACCGCACCCATTTCCATGGAGAACACGGCGACCGGCAGCCCCTGCTCGATCGCAACGAATTCACCGACGTTCATGGAAAAGGAGGTCTTGCCCATGGAAGGGCGCCCCGCCACGATGACCAGGTCGCCCGGTTGCAGGCCCGACGTCATGCGATCGAGGTCCGAAAAACCGGTAGGCACCCCGGTGACATCGGAGTCGCCTTCGCGGTGATACAGCTCATCGATACGCTCCACCACCTGCGCCAACAGGGGCTGAATCTCCTGGAATCCCTTGGTGCCTTTGGCGCCTTCCTGAGCGATCTGGAACACCTTGGACTCGGCCTCGTCGAGAAGCTGACGTGCTTCCTTGCCCTGGGGATTGAAGGCGGCGGCTGAAATTTCGTCGGCGATCGTGACGAGCTTGCGCAGCATGGAACGCTCGCGCACGATCTCGGCATAGCGGCGGATATTGGCTGCGGACGGTGTGTTGTGCGCAAGCGCGTTCAGATAGGGTATGCCGCCTACTTCTTCTGCCTTGGCGCTGGAGGCCAGCGACTCGTGCACCGTGACGACGTCAGCGGGACGCGACAGATTGATGAGGCGGGAAATATGCTGCCAGATCAGGCGGTGATCGTAGCGATAGAAATCGTCTTCGCTGAGTACGTCGCTCACGCGATCGAAGGCCGCGTTGTCCAGCAACAGGCCGCCCAGCACCGATTGCTCGGCCTCGATCGAATGAGGGGGAACCCGCAGATAGTCCAGCTGCGGTTCGCTGTGCATGATGGCGTTGTCCAACGGAAACTCCCTGAATGCCGCCGGAGCGGTAAAAAAGAAAGCCGGTTGAGACCGGCTTTCTTTTGCTGTTCGGTGGTCATCTCAGCAAGGAAATGTACCACGCGGGGTAGGCTCCCGATCAGGCCATTTGGCCTTGGACTACGACGTTGATGTCGACCACGACGTCCGGGTGCAATGCAACCGTAACGGGGTATTCGCCGACAGATTTCAGCGCGCCGTCCGGCAGGCGGACCTGAGTCTTGACGATGTTCTCGAAGCCTTCCTTCACCAGGGCGGCCGCGATGTCCATGTTGGTGACGGAGCCGAACAGACGGCCGTCCACCCCTGCTTTCTCCAGCAGGGTCAGGTTGTAGCCGGAGAGCTTTTCGCCAACGGCTTCCGAGGCTGCCAGCTTCTCAGCCTGAACCTTTTCCAGCTCAGCGCGGCGTGCCTCGAATTCCTGAATGGCGGTTTCCGTGGCGCGGCGAGCGATCTTTTGCGGGATCAGGTAGTTGCGGGCATAGCCGTCGCGCACACGCACGACATCGCCAAGGTTGCCCAGGTTAGCGACTTTTTCGAGCAGAATGACTTGCATGACTGTAGGCCCCGGTTCAGTTGTGGTTGTCGGTGTAAGGCAGCAGGGCCAGGAAGCGGGCACGCTTGACAGCGGTGTCCAGCTGGCGCTGGTAGTGAGCCTTGGTGCCGGTCAGGCGAGCGGGGATGATCTTGCCGTTTTCCTGGATGAAGTCGCGCAGCGTGTCGAGATCCTTGTAATCGATCTCTTCAACGCCGGCTGCCGTGAAGCGGCAGAACTTGCGACGCTTGAACAGCGGATTCTGTTGGGAGAACTTGCGCTTTTCCTTACCTTTCTTGAAGAAAGCCATGATGTGCCTCTTTGGTTTCCGGGACGCGCCCGGTATGTTTCTACGTGCATCGAGCGGTTCGGGCTCGAGCTTTTGGTGTCGGGGCTGTCAGACGACTGCGCTGCCGCTGCCGGGGTACGAACGTTCTGCCTTCTGGATATGCAGGACAAGCCTGCTGGATCCCTTTCGGGCCGCTGCGAAAAACCCTTCCAGATCGAGCCTTGCCCCCAGGGGGGTATCGGCAAGCTGGTGAGCGGTGTTTCCCAGGGCAACAGCCTTAGCCTGGAAGGCGACACGTCGTGCCTGCCCTGCTTCGTGGACCTCGGACTCATGTTCGAGCGTGAGTTCCAGTGCAGGTACGCCGGCGGGTGTGTATCTGAGCGCCTGGATTTCGACGACCGCAGCCGTCAAGAGAATCCGGTTCACGCCAGACAACCCAATGACCGTGCTTATTCCGATTGCGCGCTGGTCGTTTCCGCAGCGTTCGCCTTGCGAGCCTCTTCACGTTCAACCGACTTCATCATGACGGATGCGCCGCTGGGGGCCTTCTTCGTCTTGAGGGTCAGGTGACGCAGAATGGCGTCGTTGTAGCGGAAGGCGTGTTCGAGTTCATCGAGTACGCCTTGCCCGCATTCGATGTTCATGCACACATAGTGTGCCTTCACGAGCTTCTGGATCGGATAAGCAAGCTGACGACGACCCCAGTCTTCGACGCGATGGATGGCGCCTTCGCCGCCCGTGATCTGGGCGGAATAGCGCTCGATCATGGCGGGCACTTGCTCGCTTTGATCGGGATGCACGATAAACACTACTTCGTAGTGGCGCATAGGTGGATACTCCTTGTGGATGATTCCCAAAAGCGCTCTCCCCGTGCATGGGAAAAGCATGCTTTCCGTTGGATTCAGCCCGCCCTTAAAAAACGCTAAGGGTCGAGCAAAGAAACAGGAAATTCTAGCACGAAACGCGCTATGCCAAAACCACCGCGTACGCAGAATGGTTGTGGATGGACTCGAAGTTCTCAGCTTCGATACGCAGGCTTTGCACGCCGGGCAGGCCGCGAAGGGCGCAGGCCACGTCGCGCACCAGGTCTTCGACGAACTTCGGGTTCTCGTAGGCCCGCTCCGTAACGAATTTTTCATCGGTGCGCTTGAGCAGGCCCCACAGCTCGCAGGAAGCCTGAGCCTCGACACTGCGGATCATGGCGTCGACGTCGACCAATGCCGGGTCGGTAAAGGTGGCGGAGACCGTCACGTGGGAACGCTGGTTATGAGCGCCGTATTCGGAAATCGCCTTGGAGCAGGGGCAAAGACTCGTCACCGGCACAAGCACCGTGAGCTCGAAGTCGGTCGCCGCCGCGCCCTCGCCCGCGTCGCGGCGGGCCACGCATTTCCAGGAGACCTCATAGTCCAGCAGGCTGCCCACCCCCGAGACCGGGGCCGTCTTGCGCAGAAAGTAAGGAAAGCGGGCATGCATGTCGCCCTGTTCGGCCGCGAGCAGATCCAGCATCTGCACAGCCATCGCGCAGAACGAGGACGGAGTCATGGGCTCGTTGCGGTGCTCGTCGAGCAAGGCAACGAACCGGGACATATGTGTGCCCTTTTCGTGCGCAGGCAAGGCCACGGTGAGCTCCCATTCAGCCACAGTGGGAAGGGTTTCAGCTGCGCCGGCGATCAACATGGGATGCCTGACGCCGCGCACGCCTACGCGCTGGATGGCAATGTGACGCGTGTCCACACTGCTTTGCACGTCGGGCATGGCCACGACAGGATCAGTCAAGGTATTCATTTCACTCTCTGTTCAATCAGTTTTGCCGGGCAAGGCGTACAACCCTGCCTTCACCAAACCTGCCGCCCCAGCGCGCCCGCACCGAAGCCACAATGCCGGCCGCGTCCAGCCCCAGCTCCCGAAGGATTGCGGCCTGGTCGCCATGATCGATGTAACGATCGGGCAAGCCTAGCTGCAGCATGGGCAGCGCTTGGGCGTGCCCGGCCAGGTGCTCCTGCACGGCGCTGCCCGCACCCCCCATGATCGCGCCCTCTTCAATGGTAACGAAGGCTTCATGGCTGGACGCCAGTTCCGCCAGCAGGGCTTCGTCGAGCGGCTTGACGAAGCGCATATCCACCACGGTGGCGTTGAGTTCTTCACCGGCTTCAAGCGCGGCCGTCAGCAAGGTGCCAAAGGCGAGGATGGCGAGGCGCTCGCCTTGACGACGCACCACGGCCTTGCCCAGCGGAACCGTTTCCAGCCCGGCCTGGATGGCCGCACCGCAACCTGCGCCGCGCGGATAACGCACCGCTGCCGGCCCGGCATGATGGAAACAGGTCGATAGCAGCAGCCGCGCCTCGTTTTCGTCGGAAGGCGCCGCCAAGACCATATTGGGGACGCAACGCAAATAAGCAATATCGTAGTTGCCGGCGTGGGTGGCGCCATCGGCTCCCACGATGCCGGCCCGATCCAGCGCCAGCGTGACGTCGAGGTTCTGCAGAGCGACGTCATGGATGAGCTGATCGTAGGCCCGCTGCAAGAAGGTGGAGTAAATGGCCACCACCGGCTTCTGCCCCTCGCAGGCCAGCCCCGCGGCAAAGGTGAGCGCATGCTGCTCGGCAATGCCGACGTCGAAATAGCGGTTGGGGAAGCGGCGTTCGAACTCTACGAGCCCGCTGCCCTCGCGCATGGCGGGGGTGATGCCGAACAGGCGGGTGTCGCTTTGAGCCATGTCGCAAAGCCACTGGCCGAAGACCTGAGTAAACGTCGTGCGCGAGGCGGTGGCCGGCTTCTGTATGCCAATATCCGGATCGAACTTCCCCGGGCCATGATAAAGAACCGGGTCGGCTTCCGCCAGCTTGTAGCCCTGTCCCTTTTTGGTCACCACATGCAGGAACTGCAGACCGCCCAGTTCACGCAGATTTTCCAGAGTCGGGACCAGGGCATCGAGATCGTGCCCGTCTATCGGGCCGACATAATTGAAGCCGAGCTCTTCAAAGAGAGTCGCCGGGGACATCAGCCCCTTCGCATGGCCCTCGACTCGGCGCGCCAGTTCGAGCACGGGCGGTACGCGCTGCAGCACGGCCTTGCCCACGTTCTTTGCGGCGGCATAGAAGCCGCCGGACATCAGGCGCGCCAGATAATGATTGAGCGCTCCGACTGGCGGCGAGATCGACATGTCATTGTCGTTCAGCACCACCAGCACGTTCACGTCCGGAGTGACACCTGCATTGTTGAGCGCCTCGAAAGCCATGCCGGCGGTCATGGCGCCGTCGCCGATCACGGCAATATGCCGACGGCGCGTGTGGCCGGTATTGCGGGAGGCGACCGCCATTCCGAGCACAGCCGAAATCGATGTGGAGGAATGGGCAGTGCCGAAGGCGTCGTACTCGGATTCACTACGCTTGGGAAACCCGGAAATTCCGCCGGCTTGCCGCAGGCTGTCCATGGCGTCGCGCCGGCCGGTCAGAATTTTGTGCGGGTATGACTGGTGGCCGACGTCCCACACCAGGCGGTCATCCGGCGTGTTGAAGACATGGTGCAGGGCAATCGTGAGCTCCACGGTGCCCAGATTGGAGGAGAGATGCCCTCCGGTACGGGAAACCGACTGAAGCACGAAATGGCGCAAATGATCGGCGAGCTCCTTGAGTTCGCGACGATCCAGCCGACGCAGATCGGCCGGCGAGTGAATCTGTTCGAGACTGACGTTGCTCATTGACATTCTTGGTCTATGTTCAGAAGGCATTGTATGCGCAGCGTTCCGCTGCGGCGGACCGAACGGTAACAAAGTTAACGGTCGCGTCCGACGATGAAGTCCGCGAGCTGGGCAAGGCGGCTGGCTGAAGGCCCCAGCGGCAGTAAAGCCGCACGCGCGTCTTCGCCAAGCTCCCGCAACAGTCCGCGCGAGCCATCCAGCCCAAGCGTGGAGACGTAAGTCGGCTTGTTCTCCATGAGATCCTTCCCGGCTGTCTTGCCCAACGTTGCCGTGTCGGCCGTCACATCGAGAATGTCGTCCGCGACCTGGAATGCCAGACCCACGGCGGCCGCATATTTCTCGAGGCCTTCACGGACGATGGAACTGGCCCCCGCCACGATGCCCCCCAGCAAGACGGAAGCTTCGAGCAAAGCGCCGGTTTTCATGCGGTGCATCTGTTGCAGTGTTTCTTGTTCGAGCACGCGACCCACGCTTTCGCAATCGATGGCCTGCCCGCCGACCATGCCTTGGCTGCCGCTGGCGCGAGCCAGGAGCTGGATGGCCTGGACCACCAACGCCGGTGCAATCGGCATAAGACCCAGCGACTCAAAGGCCAGCGGCTGCAAGGCGTCGCCCGCCAGCATGGCGGTCGCCTCGTCGAACTTGACATGCACCGTGGGACGCCCACGACGCAAGGTGTCGTCATCCATGCACGGCAGATCGTCGTGGACCAGCGAGTATGCATGCACCAATTCGACCGCCGCCGCGGCGTGATCGAGGGCGATCTGCTGTGGTCCGGCGGCGGCGGCCGATTGCAGCGAAGCTTCGCCCGCCGCGTAGACCAGCGCGGCCCTTACGCGCTTGCCCCCACCCAATACGGCGTAACGCATGGCGTCGTGCAAGCGGCCCGGTACGGCATCAGCCGCCGGCAGGGCATGCTCGAGCATGCCTTCGACCTGCTGCACACGCCTGCCGAGCCAGTCCTGGAAATCGTCGAGCTGCAGGAAGGTAGTCTGCGGGCTCATGCGCCGCCCTCGCCGGGAAGATCATCCAGCGACTTGAGCAGGCTGCCCTGCAGCACACGCACTTGTTCTTCGGCGATGTCGAGCCGCTGCTGGCAGATCCGGGCAAGCTCCACGCCTCGCTGATAGGCAAGCAAGGAATCATCAAGCGCAAGAGCCCCGTCTTCCATTCTCAAGACCAGGGCTTCAAGCTCGGCCAGAGCCGATTCGAAGTCCCGTGGCAGGTCCGCCGCGTGCTGGTTCTGTGCGGCGGATGATGACGGTTGATCTGATGCCATGATGCGTGCCTTTGCTGAAAAACTGACTTGCCAGGGTGGGCAATGTGCCCTGCACCCCAGCGTCCATTGTAATCCGTGCGGCCTGCGGGCCGCGACGCGAACGTAAGCTTGCGACGGAGTACAGTACAATCTCCGTCCTTTTCCATGGGCCAGCCCGTGTTCTTCTTCGCACCGGGATCGGCCTGGCATTTCCACTGCGGGGGGAGTCATGACCGATATCGGTCGCCATGCGCATGTCACGCCTGCGCGGACCCAAATTCCAGTGCATTCCTACTTCGACGCAGCGCTCTTCGCGAAGGAACAGGAACTGATTTTCAAGCAGTCGTCAGTATACGTCGGCCATGAAAGAATGATTCCGGAACCAGGGGATTGGCGCAGTCTGGTCCAGGAGCGCTCGGGGCGTGCTCTCGTGCGCGACTCGCAAGGGGTTTCGCTGGTTTCGAATGTCTGCCGGCACCGCCAGGCCATCATGCTGGGCGGCCGGGCCGGAAACGTGACGGACCCGCGTCTGGCGTCGGGCAATCTGAGGGACACGGGGGGCAAGATCGTGTGCCCCATTCATCGCTGGACCTACGAGCCGGATGGCACGCTGATCGGCGCGCCCGAGTTCGCCGAAAAACCCTGCCTGAACCTGCAGCGCTTTCCCTTGAAGCACTGCCACGGCCTGCTGTTTGAAGGGCCGCGCGACCCGGCATCGGATCTTGCCGCGCTCTTCGGTACACCCGAGTTCGACTTCTCCGGCTACGTGCTGGACCACGTCGAGTTCCACCAATGCAATTACAACTGGAAGACCTTCATCGAAGTCTATCTTGAGGACTATCATGTGGCGCCCTTCCATCCCGGCTTGGGCCATTTCGTCACTTGCGACGATCTGCAGTGGGAATTCTCGGACTGGTACAGCGCACAGCGGGTTGGCGTGAGCCAGGCATTCGGCCAGCCCGGCAGCGAAGCCTATCGCAATTGGCATGAGCGGCTGCTGGACTATCGTGGCGGCCAGACACCCGATTTCGGGGCCGTATGGGTGACCTATTTCCCCACTCACATGATCGAGCTCTACCCTCACGTGCTCGTGCTGTCGACCTTGCATCCAGTGGGGCCTCAGGAGACGGTGAACGTGGTGGAGTTCTACTACCCTGAAGAAATCGCCGCATTCGAACGCGAGTTCGTCGAAGCTCAGCAGGCAGCCTATATGGAAACCGCAATCGAGGATGACGAGATCGCCGAACGTATGGACGCAGGGCGGCGCGCGCTCATGATGCGCGGCGCCAACGAATCCGGCCCCTACCAGTCGCCCATGGAAGACGGCATGCAGCACTTCCATGAGTGGTACCGCCGCATGATGGGCGACACCCTGGGCGGGTAAGCGAAATTAGACACGGCGGCCGCCTTCGGGCGAGTCGTCGGCCGCATCAGAGACGTTGACGGACGCCGTCTGGCCCTGCATGACGCGGGTCTCACTGTAAGTTCTCCAGATGGAAAGCAGTCCGGAAGAGATGATGAGCGCCATGCCGCCCCATGCGAGCCAGTCGGGCATGTCGTTCCATAGAACGGCCGCGATCAGGCCCGCGAACACGATGGTTGTGTACTGCAGGGCCGCCGTCAGTAAGGCAGAGCCCAATCCGAAGGCACGGGTCAGGGCGAGCTGCCCAACCAGCCCGAACATACCGACGCCCATCAGCGCCAGCCCGCCTTCCAGCCCGACGGGTGCCCAGCCGTCGATGGCCAGGCCAGTGGCGCCGGTAACGCAGACGAAACAGGAAAAAATCAGTACGGTGCGCCATTCTGGTTCACCGATGCGGCCGAGCGAACGGACCTGCATCATTGCCACCGCGGAACACGCGCCCGCGGAAAGACCGATCAGCGCGCCAAAGACCTGATCCGCTCCGATGCTGGGGCGAAGTATCGCGACGACGCCGGCAAAGCCCAGCAATACCGCAACGGTTCGCACGGCGTCGCGCTGGCGCCAGTCACGTGCGAGCATCCAGCCGGCGATGAACAGCGGCGAGGTGTAATTAAGGCTGACGGCGGTCGCCAATGGCAGGACGCTGATGGCGAAGAAGCCCAGCCACAAGGAGGTGACGCCGGTCACATTGCGCGCAATATGCAGACGCCAGCTCTTGGGGCGCAATGATCGCCGAGTGAACAAAGCCCAGAAAAAAAGCAGGAGTACCGACGGGATACCACGAAACAGGACCACCTGCGGCAAGCTCGCATGATGGTCGGATGCCATTTTGACGCAGGCCCCCATGGCAGCGAACATGAGGCTGGCCAGGAGCATCCATAAAGACTGCATTTAATCAACCAAAAACAATGGGAACGGACACCCGTCGAAACGAAGCCAATACTATACTCCTCTGCCTGGAATGCGTCGGCGCAACCGGCAGTACGCTATTGGCTGCGCACGCTCTTTTATTACGTCGCAGTCGTCCCCATATCCATAAAAAAACATCTTGCTCGCAACCCGGAGATCCTTTCCCCCATGAAGCGCATCGTTCTCTTCCTGATGACCAACCTGGCCGTGCTGTTCGTGCTGAGCGCGACCATGAACGTGCTGGGTGTCGGTCGATACCTCACGGCCAACGGCCTGGACCTGACCCAGCTGCTGATATTCGCGGCAATCATCGGCTTTACCGGTTCGATCATATCGTTGCTGATCAGCAAACCCATGGCCAAGGCCAGCACGGGCGCCAGAGTCATCGACCCTCAGGCGCCCGCCAACGCCCGCGAGGCCTGGCTCCTCGATACGGTGCATCAACTGGCGGACCGCGCCGGCATCGGTCGGCCCGAAGTCGCCATCTATGATGGCGCGCCCAACGCCTTTGCGACCGGCGCCTTCAAGAACAACGCCCTGGTCGCCGTTTCGACCGGACTGCTGGAGAGCATGAACGAAGAAGAAGTGGCCGCCGTGCTGGGCCATGAAGTCGCTCACGTCGCCAATGGCGACATGATTACCTTGACGCTGATCCAGGGCGTCGTGAACACCTTCGTGATCTTCCTTTCCCGTGTCGTCGGTTATTTCGTGGACCGCGTGTTGCTGAAAAATGACCGGGATGTCGGCATCGGCTTCTACGTGTCAGCGTTCATATGCGAGATCATCTTCGGCGTGTTGGCATCGATCATCGTGGCCTGGTTCTCGCGTCAGCGCGAGTACCGCGCTGACGCCGGTTCCGCTGCCCTGCTGGGCTCACGCGAACCCATGATCCATGCACTGGCCCGTCTGGGCGGCATGGACGCCGGCGCCTTGCCGAAGAACTTCGAGTCTTCGGGGATTTCCGGTGGCAAGGCAATCAGCGCCTTGTTTTCATCGCACCCGCCCATTGCGTCACGGATCAACGCGCTGCATTCGCTGCAGCGCGTTTAAGGCGGATCAGTCCAAAAGGCGGTCGAACCACGCGACCGCCCTTCCCCAGGCATCGCTCGCATCGCGAGCGTTGTAACTGGGACGGTAGTCCGCATAGAAGGCGTGGCCGGATTCAGGGTAGACCTTGATGTGCGAGGCCCGGGCCGCCTCGCTACCCTGCTGCAAGGCTTCTTCCATGCGTCGGACATCGGCCAACGGAATGCTGGCATCTTCGCCACCGTACAGACCCAGTACCGGCGCGTGCAAGCGTGCGGCGACATCGATGGGGTGCTCGGTCTGCAGGGGGCTATGCCCGGTTGCAAGCTTGCCATACCAGGCGACGGCCGCCTTGCATTGGGAATTGTGCGCAGCATACATCCAGGTGAGTCGGCCGCCCCAACAGAAGCCGGTGACTCCCAGGCGCGTGGTGTCGGCGCCTTGGGTGGCCGCCCAGGCCACGCCGGAATCGAGGTCGCTCAACACCTGTTCGTCCGGCACTTTCGAGACGATGTCGTTGATCAGCGCGCCCATGTCGGAATAGGCGGAGGCATCGCCCTGGCGCTGGTAGAGCTCCAGCCCGAGCGCCATGTAACCTTCGTGCGCCAGCCGGCGGCAGACGTCCTTGATATGCTCATGCAGGCCGAAGATTTCCTGGATGACCAATATGAGCGGAGGGCGTTCCACTGCGGCAGGAGCGGCAAAGTACGCCGACATGGCGCCATCGCGTACAGGGATCTCCACCATGCCATGGCGTAGGCCGTCCGCGCTGGTCTCGATGGTGCCGTTATTGCTGCCGGTAATTTTTGAATAGCTCATGATCCCTCCTGTGGTGGTCGCCGCCGGCACGCGGCCGGCCCTTAGCTTGAAAACACTGAATCCTAGTGAGCCTGCTCCCAGTTCGCGCCGATACCGACCTCTGCAGCCAACGGCACGGTGAGTTCGGCCACTGCGCACATGAGGCGCGGCAGGCGGCCGGCGACAATTTCGACTTCGTCAGCGGGGACATCGAGCACGAGCTCATCGTGCACCTGCATCACGAGCCGGGCGCGCATGCCTTCGTCACGCAGCCAGTCCTCAACCGCCACCATCGCCATTTTGATGAGATCGGCAGCCGTACCCTGCACCGGTGCGTTGATCGCTGCGCGTTCGGCGGCGGCCCGCCGCGGCCCTTTCGCGCCGCGCAGGTCGGGCAGCCAAATTCGGCGCCCGAAAACGGTTTCCACATAGCCTTGGTCGCCGGCCCGGGCGCGGACGCCTTCCATGTAACGCGCCACCCCGGGGTAACGGGTGAAGTAGCGGTCGATATAGGCTTTGGCGGCATCACGCGTGATGCCCAAGTTGGAGGCGAGCCCGAACTCGCCCATGCCGTAGATCAGGCCGAAGTTGATGGCCTTGGCGGCCCGCCGCTGCTCTGATGTCACGGCATCGAGCCCCACCCCGAAGACCTCGGAGGCCGTGGCGCGATGGATGTCCTGTTCCTCTATGAACGCATTGCGCAGATTGTCATCATCGGCCATATGGGCCATGATCCGCAGCTCAATCTGGGAATAGTCCGCCGATACGATCTGGCCGTCACCGGCCACGAAGGCCGTGCGCACACGGCGGCCTTCAGCGGTCCGGACAGGGATGTTCTGCAGATTCGGGTCGGACGAGGCAAGCCGCCCTGTAACGACCGCCGCCTGTGTGTAACGCGTGTGGATGCGCCCGGTGGTGGCGTTGATCATCTTGGGCAGCTTGTCGGTATAGGTAGACTTGAGTTTGGCCAGGGACCGATATTCCAGAATCAGCGCGGGCAGCGGGTAATCCAGCGCGAGCCGGTTGAGCACTTCCTCATCAGTCGACGGGGCGCCGCTCGCCGTCTTGCGCACCACCGGCAGCTGCATGCGCTGGAACAGAATTTCGCCCAATTGTTTGGGGGAATTCAAGTTGAAGGGCTGCCCCGCGATATCGTATACCTTGCGTTCGAGTTCGAGCATCTGGCGCCCCATCTCGTGGCTCTGCATCGCCAGCACGTGGGGATCGACCTTGACGCCGTTGCGCTCAATGGTGGTGAGCACTTCGGAACAGCGGATTTCGAGCTTGTAGATCGCTTCCAGGCCCGGTTCGGCCGCAATCTTGGGACGCAGTATCTGATGCAGCTGCCACGTAAAATCAGCATCTTCGCAGGCGTATTGAGCGGCTTTCTCGACTTCGACTTCATCGAAACAGATCTGCTTGGCGCCCTTGCCGCAGATTTCTTCGTAGGTGGACCCGCTGCGGCCCAGCCAGCGTTCGCTGAGTTCCTGAAGGTTCACACGCCGGTGCGATTCCCAGACATAAGACTGCAGCATGGTGTCTTCAGTGACCCCTGCCAGGCGGACGCCTTCATTGGCAAGCACATGGGCATCGTATTTGGCATTGTGCAGCAGCTTGGCGGCGGCCGGGTTCTCGAGCCAGGGGCGCAAACGCTCAAGGACCTGATCCTTCGGAAGCTGAACCACTCCGTCGGGCCCGCGGTGTGCCACCGGTATATAGCAGGCCACGCCGCCGGCTGTCGCAAGCGACAAGCCCACCAGACGCGCGGCCATCGGGTCGAGCGAAGTCGTTTCGGTATCGACGGCCACGAGCTCGCCGGCCTCAATGGAAGCGACCCAGCGATCGAGGTCTTCGAAGCTGAGGACAGTCTCGTAAGCGGCAGGCGGCGCGGGCGGCGCGTTGATCGCCACACGTGCATCCTGGACCGGCACGCGATCGGCATCGCCGGTGAGTTCGCGCAACCAGTTTCTAAACCCGTAGTGTTCGAACAGCTCAATGAGCGCGGCATGGTCGGACGGACGCGGGATAAGGGAATCCAGGCTGTCCACCACATCGACATCGCAATCGACCTTGATGGTGACCAACTGCCTGGTGAGCGGGAAGTTCGGGATGGTGTTGCGCAGATTTTCGCCGGCCACGCCCTTGATGCTGCCAGCCTGTTCCACCAGCGATTCAATGGACCCATATTCAGTCAACCAGCGGACTGCGGTCTTGGGACCCACTTTGGGTACGCCTGGAATGTTGTCCACCGCGTCGCCCGTGAGCATGAGATAATCGACAATCCGCGAGGGCGCAACACCGAATTTATCCATGACGCCCTGAACGTTCAGGCGCTCCCCATTCATCGTATTGACCAGCTCCACGTGTTCATTGACGAGCTGGGCCAGGTCCTTGTCGCCCGTCGAGATGACCGTGTGGACATTCTGGGCCGTGGCCTGGCAAGCCAGGGTGCCAATGATGTCGTCGGCTTCGACGCCCGGCACCGAAATCACCGCCCAACCCATAGCCGCCACCGCCCGGTGTATCGGTTCGACCTGGGCGGCCAGGTCTTCCGGCATCGATGGCCGATGTCCCTTATAGTCGGAATACAGCTCTTCGCGGAAAGTCTTGCCCCTGGCATCGAATACGCATGCCGCGTAATCCGCCTTGTGTTCCGAAATCAGTCTCCTTAACATGGAGATGACCCCGTACAGCGCGCCGGTCGGCTCGCCCTTTGCATTACGCAGATCCGGCATAGCGTGATAGGCCCTGTACAGATAGCTGGACCCATCAACAAGCAACAAGGTTTTTTTCATGTCCAATAAAATCGTCCGTTTGCCGGCAACACAGCAGATTCCCCGGATTATGTCAGAGATGGAGGCCGCTGCGGAAACCCTCCAGGAAATGGGCTGGGGCGTCAGCGTCTTCGGAAGCGCCCGTATCCAGCCCGATTCCCCGTACTACCACCTGGCCGAAGCGCTGGGTAAACGGCTGGCTGATTCCGGCCTGACTTTGATTGCGGGGGGCGGCCCCGGCATCATGGAAGCGGCCAACAAGGGCGCTTACGAAGCCGGTGGTCAAAGCATCGGCCTGAACATCTCGCTTCCGCGCGAGAAGCACAACAATCGTTATCAAACGCACAGCCTGCAGTTCGATTACTTCTATTCCCGCAAGGCGACCTTCTTCATGCACAGCGCGGCCTACATCGCCCTGCCGGGCGGCTTCGGCACGCTGGATGAATTGTTTGAAGTCACTACGCTTGTGCAGACACGGAAGATCCCGTTCGCACCGATCGTGCTGATCGGCACTGAGTTCTGGTCGGGCCTACTGGACTGGATACAGAGCCATCTGCTGGCGAATGGATTGATCAGCCCCAAGGACATCGATCTTTTCTTTGTAACCGACGACATCGAGGCCGCCATGGAGCACATCCATACTTCCTGTGCGGACTGCTTCGCCCGTGACCAGGAGCCCACGCTGCCCATTGAACGGGAAAGCAGCGCCGACAGCGTTCAGTAAATCGCTCACACAGCATTCGGCGCCGGCATAAGATTGGCCGGCGCGGGGGGTGCCTTGTGCGAACATCCTGTGCTCGCCGTCGGCCCTCCCCCGATAATGCCGCGGGCTCAGGCGGCGGAACCACCTTCCCGCGCCATACGGCGCCGCTCGTGCTCCTGCAGATAACGCTTGCGCAGGCGGATGGAGCTGGGTGTGACTTCGACCAGCTCGTCTTCGTCGATGAACTCGACTGCGTACTCGAGAGTGAGATCGACGGGCGGCACCAGATCAATGTGCTCGTCTTTGCCTGACGCACGCACGTTGGTGAGCTTCTTTTCACGTATGGGGTTAACGACCAGATCGTTGTCACGGCTGTGGATGCCGATGATCATCCCTTCATACAGAGGCTCTTGAGGCGAGACGAACATGCGACCGCGCTCCTGAAGCTTCCACAATGCGTAAGCCACGGCTTGGCCGTCGTCCTGGCTGATCAACACGCCGTTGCGCCGCTCGCCCAGGCTGCCTTCCTTGATCGCACCGTAATCATCGAAGATATGGCTCATCAGGCCGGTGCCGCGCGTAAGGTTAAGGAAGTCGGTCTGGAAGCCGATCAGGCCCCGTGCCGGAATCCGGTATTCCAGACGCGTACGGCCACGTCCGTCGGCCACCATATCGAGCATTTCGCCCTTGCGGCGACCCAGCTCTTCCATGACGCCGCCTTGGTGATGGTCTTCGACATCGACGGTCAGCAGCTCGTACGGCTCCATGCGCACGCCGTCGATTTCCTTGAACATCACGCGGGGACGCGAAACGGCAAGCTCGTAGCCTTCCCGGCGCATGTTCTCGATGAGGATGGTCAAGTGCAGCTCACCGCGTCCGCAGACTTCGAACACGGTGTCGTCGTCGGTCTCGTTGACGCGCAGCGCGACATTGGACTTCAGTTCGAGGTCCAGGCGTTCGCGCAATTGGCGGCTCGTGACGAACTTGCCTTCGCGACCGGCCAGCGGCGAGGTGTTCACCATGAAGTTCATAGTGAGCGTGGGTTCGTCGATACGCAGCATGGGCAAGGGCTCGGGCTTGGCCGGATCCATCAGCGTGCAGCCGATACCGATGTCCTCGATACCGTTTATCAGCACGATGTCGCCGGCTTCCGCTTCGTCCACCACCACACGCTCCAGGCCTTTGAACTTGAGCACCTGATTGACGCGGCCCTTGAACGGCTTGCCTTCCGGCCCGAACTGGACGACGACGTCTTGTGCCGCACGCAGGCGGCCCCGGTTGATCCGACCCACACCGATCTTGCCTACGTAACTGCTGTAGTCCAGCGAGATGATCTGCATCTGCAACGGGCCTTCGGCGTCGTCGTCGCGCTGCGGCACATGCTGCAGGATGGTATCAAAGAGCGGTCGCATGTCGCCATCACGCACGTCTTCGTTCAGGCCGGCGTAACCGGACAGGCCCGATGCGTAGATGATCGGAAAGTCCAGCTGTTCTTCAGTGGCGCCCAGCTTGTCGAACAAATCGAAAGTCGCGTTGATGGCGTGGTCAGGCCGTGCACCGGGGCGGTCGATCTTGTTCACCACCACAATCGGTTTCAGACCCAGGGCGAGCGCCTTGCGGGTCACGAAGCGCGTCTGCGGCATGGGGCCTTCGACGGCGTCCACAAGCAACAGCACCCCGTCCACCATGGAAAGCACGCGTTCGACTTCGCCGCCGAAGTCGGCGTGTCCCGGCGTATCGATGATGTTGATATGCACGCCCTCGTACTCCACCGCGCAGTTCTTGGCGAGAATGGTGATTCCGCGTTCCTTCTCGATATCGCCGGAGTCCATGACCCGTTCGGCAACCTGCTGGTTGTCGCGGAAGGTTCCTGCCTGGCGGAGCAATTGATCGACCAGCGTCGTCTTGCCGTGATCGACGTGCGCGATGATCGCCACATTACGCAATGCGCGTTTCATATTTCATCCTTCTGTGGAAGAGGTGCAGGCATCAGGCCTGCAGGTAATGCGTTCAATGAGATAAGGACCTGCTGGGGCTGGTCCATGGCCTGCAATGGTTCGAGACCGACGGCATCGTCAATGTCGAAGGGACCGACACGCGTGCGGCGCAGCGCCACCAGATGCGCGAAGCCGCCCAGCTTGCGACCAATGTCCTGAGCCAGTGTCCGGATATAGGTGCCCTTGCTGCAATCCACAAGGAGGCGGGCCTGCATGCCGTCGAACTCAACCAGTTCCAGCCTATGGATATTCACCCGACGCGCAGGCCGCTCCAGTTCTATGCCCTGACGGGCATACTCGTACAGAGGCTTGCCATCCCGCTTAAGGGCGGAATACATCGGCGGAATCTGCTCGATCTCGCCCCGGAATCCGGTCAACACTTCAAGCAGCGAATCGCGTGCCACGCCCGTGAAGCCTTCCGGCGCACGGGCGGTCACATGGCCGGTCAGGTCGCCGCTGTCGGTTTCCTCACCAAAGCGAAGGGTCGCCTCGTAGCATTTATCGGCTTCCAGCATGGTGCCGCAGATCTTCGTCGCCCGGCCCAGGCAGCAGACCAGCAGCCCGGTGGCGAAAGGATCAAGCGTACCCGTATGCCCGGCCTTGCGAGCGTCGAGCGTGCGTCGAGCACGCTGGAGGGCGTGGTTGCTGGACAGGCCTTCCGGTTTGTCCAGCAACAGGACACCGTCGAGCAGCTGCCCGCGTCGTCTTGCCATTGTTGTTTAGTCCAGGGAAAAACGACGACTCAGCGGTCGTCGGGGTCGTCCGGGGGCGGGAGCGCATCGTCGCCATCATTGCGATTGGCTTGGTCGATGAGCCGGGAGAGATGCAGGCCGCGCACGATGCCTTCATCGTGGATGAAGCGCAGCGTAGGCACAGTATGAATGTGCAGAAGCTTGAAAAGCAGGGAATGGAACCAGCCGGCCTTTTCGTTGAGCACCGCGGCTGCGGCCTCCGGTTCGGAACCGAGCACGGTGAAGTAGACCTTCGCATGCGCGTAGTCGGGGGAGAGATCGACGCTGGTAAGCGTGATCAGCCCCGAACGCGACACGTCGATCTCGCGCTGGATGATGCCGGCCAGATCCTTCTGGATCTGGTCGGCAAGCCGGGTGTTCCGGCCTGCGTTCTGTCGAGTCTTGTGTCGAGCCATAATGATCAGAGAGTGCGGGCGATCTCGCGGATTTCGAAGACTTCGAGCTGGTCGCCGACTTCGATGTCGTTGTTGCCCCGCAGAGTAATACCGCAATCGAAGCCGGACTTGACTTCCTTGACGTCGTCCTTGAATCGACGCAGGGATTCCAGGGAACCGGTCCACAGCACAACATTGTTGCGAAGCAGGCGGACCTGCGAATCGCGGCGAACGACGCCATCGAGCACCATGCAGCCCGCAACATTGCCGATACGCGAGATGCTGTAGACCTCGCGAATCTCCACCATGCCGATGACTTCCTCGCGTTTCTCGGGCGCCAGCATGCCGGACATGGCCTTGCGGACGTCATCGACGGCATCGTAGATGATGTTGTAGTAGCGCAGGTCGATGCCGTTGCCGTCGGCCAATTTCTTGGCGCTTTGCTCGGCGCGGACATTAAACCCGATGATGACTGCATTCGATGCGATCGCCAAGTTGACGTCGCTTTCCGAAATGCCGCCCACCGCTGCGTGAACCACCTGGACTCGGACTTCGTCGGTAGAGAGCTTGACCAGTGACTGGACCAGCGCTTCCTGCGAACCCTGCACATCGGTCTTGATAATAAGCGCGAGGGTCTGGCTGCCTTCGCCCATGTTGTCGAACATGGACTCGAGCTTGGCGGCCTGCTGGCGTGCCAGCTTGACGTCGCGGAACTTGCCTTGGCGGAACAGCGCGATTTCACGCGCCTTGCGTTCGTCGGCCATCGCGATGAGTTCGTCGCCCGCCTGCGGCACTTCTGTCAGACCCTGGATTTCCACTGGAATGGACGGTCCCGCCTCGCTGACGGCCTTGCCCTGGTCGCTCAGCATGGCGCGAACCCGGCCGAAGCTTGCGCCCACCAGCACGGCGTCGCCGCGCTTGAGCGTGCCGCTCTGCACCAGAATGGTCGCAACCGGGCCGCGGCCCTTGTCCAGGCGGGCTTCGATGACGAGACCCTTGGCGGGCGCTTCGACAGCCGACGTCAGCTCCAGTATCTCCGCCTGCAGGAGAACGTTCTCGAGCAGATCGTCGATGCCCTCGCCAGTCTTGGCCGAAACGCCCACGAAGGGGACATCGCCGCCGTATTCTTCCGGCACGACCTGTTCGGCCACCAGTTCCTGTTTCACACGCTCGGGATTGCCTTCGGGCTTGTCGATCTTGGTGATCGCCACCACCAGCGGAACGTTTGCTGCCTGGGCGTGGTGAATCGCTTCACGCGTTTGCGGCATGACGCCGTCGTCGGAGGCCACAACCAGAATCACGATGTCCGTTGCCTTGGCGCCTCGGGCACGCATCGCCGTAA